>JAVEXM010000035.1:6076-9387 GCA_034004025.1 Bacteroidales bacterium | reverse complement strand
ACCAGCTCATTGAGTTTTTCGTCCCGGTTCTTGTATCCCACCTCCACTACTACCGGGTTGTATATCTCGAACCTGGATATTACACTGTCAACAAGGCTGTTACGGACGGCAATGACAATGACCGGCATATCTGCCTGCAGCAGTTCAGTGATCCTTGAGCTCCATCCCTCTCCCCTGAGCTCGAGCGGGCCCGCCTCATCTATGACAACCACGCTGCTACTGCCGTTCCTCGCGGGGTCAAGAGCGTAAAGCCCTGCCCGGTACCCCTCGTCAATAAGGGAGAAGCGATCCACGCCAATGGTTACGGGACCAGTGAGCCTGAGAAATGGTTTCCTTACACCGGTTGCGATGTCAAGTATGTCATACCCTGTGGTGGTCTCACCCTCAACTACCCTGAGTGCCAGGATGCCGCCCACAGCTACCCCCCGGCCCTGAAGTATTCCTGTCAACTCACCCAGGAATGCGGTTTTGCCCTCAGCGATGGCACCGGTGACAATTACTACTCTCTTCTTTATCTCCCCGCCTGCCCTGACTTCTGCCAGTCGCTTCTCAACACGCGAGATCATCCTGTTGAGAATAGACACGGGATTCTTGACTGCACTCCTGAGGTCAGGCATGTCAGCTATCATTGAGGGCAGGCTGGCAGCTGCCAGCTCCAGGGCCAGGGGAAGCTGCCTGAAATGGCTTCGGCTGAAAAGACTGCGTATCCTGGGATTATAAAGCTCGGTGCCCAGAGCCGAGAAACCGACGATGATTATCACTGCACGGAAGTTCATCTGTATGCCGATCAGTATCGCCTCCGTAACGTTGTTTTCTCCGGGCTGGAGAGCACTGAAGGCAAGCGCTGACAGCATCGTGATGATCACAAAAGTGACCCAGAATCCGGGCTTTGAAAGCTGCCTCAAGGCCCTGGTATATCGCATTGCAAGCACCGTGATGACCGGTACCACGGCGATGACCCACCAGTACCATCTCGTGAGGCTGACTATTACCAGCAAACCTGCAATGAGCAGGATATCTGCTGCCAGCCACGCGAGTGAGTAGTTAAAAGGTTGCTCCTCTCTTTTTAGTGATGATCCGGTGACGGCAGGCTCAGCAGTGACTTCTGCCGGCGGCATGGATATCAGCCTCCGGCCGGTGACGATACCGACAACAGCCGTAAAAACGCCAAAGAGAGCATATACCGAAAGTATCAGCATCAACGGCGCCCAGAAGGCATCGAACTGCAGGTTCAGCTGCCGTGTCGCATAGTCGGTTATGCTTGCATAGATGTCAACCAGCTTGCCGCCGTAAAAGATGATCATGTTGAATACCTTCTGAAAGAGGTTCCATGACATGGCCAGCATCGAGCCGACGATAAATCCGAGATAGGTCCTGCCAAACAGCCTTACCGATGCCTCCAGGAACAGTGACTCCACGATTATTGCTATCATCGGACCGAAGATGATGGCGCTGGGCGACATAGTCTTCATCAGGGCACATATCACGCCGGCTCTCCAGAACAATCCCCGTTCCCGCCATTTGTAACTCACCGAGATCAGTATCACCAGCGCTATGGCCGTCAGGAAATTGCCGCTGAAGGGGACACGCAGGTTATGCAGGAAGCTGCCGAGCACGATCTCGGCAGCAGCCCATATCGTACCTATGATGGATGCCTTGATCCACTTTTCGCTGATAATGGCTGTGCCCTTGTTCAATGAACTGCTGTCTGTTTCAGGATTTCAGTCAGAAAGGGTCACATTCGCGGTAGGCTTCTATCACCCTTTTTGCACCGTGCGGGCCTTTCAGGCTGCGGCCGTGCTCCATGCAGATCACCCCCCGGTAGTCTTTCTCGAGCAGGTGTTTAAAAATATTCCTGTAGTTAATCTCCCCGGTGGTGGGCTCATTGCGGCCGGGATTGTCTCCCACGTGGAAAGCGGCTATCTCCTCCCAGCAGGCATCGATGTTGGGTATAAGGTTGCCTTCGGTGATCTGCTGGTGATAGAGATCATCAACGATCTTCACGGCAGGGCTGTTTACAGCCCTGCAAACCTGGTATGCCTGCGGCATCTGCGTGAGCCACAGACCCGGGTGATCCCTGAGTGTGTTCAGCGGCTCGATGACGAGGGTCATCCCTTCAGGTTCGGTGAGCATGGCACAGTATCTGAGGTTCTCTATGACGTTGGCCCTCTGTATGTCAGGATGCAGTCTCTCATCATACCTCCCGGGAACCACCAGCGCCATCTTGAACCCTGTCCTCTTTGCCACATCGATCCCCTCCTCCATCTTCATGGTGAGGAAGTCGCGCACCTCCCTGTGAGGCAGGACAAATGAGCTCTTTGAGAAGTCGGCATACAGCACCCACGGTCCCATCATCAGTCCCATACGCTGGATGGCAGTAGCGATGCGATCCTGCTCCGCCACAGGACGTCCCGGCAGGCCGTTGTCGAAGACAGCCCGGAAGCCCTTGTCCTGTATAAACTTGAGGTTGTCAACCGGATCATCGCTGCCGCACAGCTCACGGAACATTCCCATCGAAGGTGCATAGGCCAGCCTGAAAGGCCTGTCGGCATCAGCCACCATGGCTGAACGGCTTCTGCCCCTGAGCAGGTTGGGTGCGGCAAACAGCGCCGCACCGGTGGCAGCGGCACCCCTGATGAAACTGCGTCTTGATCTCTCTTCCATAACAATAAATGTAACTGCTTGTTAATGATTGCCTTGATGGTACATCCTCGAACTAAGGGCCCATTCTTAAAATGTTCGCCCGCTGTTTTCCGGATTATTTATTCACCCGGCACCGGGACAATCTTGCTTACGTCAACCGGACCCATCTCATAAACCTTGGGCCCGAGCTTCAGATCGGAGTTCATCATCTCATCCCAGGTAACCTTCTTGCCCGTATAGGCCGATACACGGCCCATGATTCCTGCCATGGTTGAGACGGCAACAAACTCGGCCTCATTGATTGGCCTGGCCGTGCGTATCGCAGTCACAAAATCGATGTGCTCCTGGTCATAGGGGCTTCTGATAAGCTGATCTGTCATCTGACCCTGCTCGTCAAGTTTGTAGCCGTCGTACTTCCAGATTTCGTTTCCGGCAAGGTCATGAATGCTGTTCTGGCAGTTGCTGCTCCCCTCTGTGCCCTGTATCCATTCAGATACGTTGCCTTCGCAGCCGTTTATCTGGCGGCACATGCTGTGAACATGAATGCCTCCCTCATAGATGAAGTCAGTGCTGAAGAAGTCGTACTGGTCTCCGGTGACACGACGGTGGCGGGCACCGAAGCTCACTGCCGATACCGGCTTCTTGCCTGTGAACCAGTTTACAACATC
>JAVEXM010000035.1:0-5976 GCA_034004025.1 Bacteroidales bacterium | reverse complement strand
GGGAAAACATCTCCAAGAGCCGTTATGGTCAGGTTGGGACCTGCGTGGATAAAGTTGACCGCTACCCCGGTGCCCCTGCCGCCGCAGCCTATCAGCCCGGCCTTCAGGAGCGGACCGTCAGGTGCTGCGTCAAGCATTACGGGAAGGACAACCTCCTTGCGCTTCTTTGATGAGCATGAGGTGATCAGTGCCGGTACGACGATGCCTGCTGCCCCCGCAGCAACTGCCGTACCCAGGAAGTTTCTTCTGGAAAAGGATGATTTTTTCATGATAGATTAAATGTATGTTTCAAAGTTATAATAATTGTTGCCTCTGCAATATGTAAAACCCCTACTGCGACTGCTGACTGCCGACTGCCGACTGCTGACTGCCGACTGCCGACTGCTGACTGCCGACTGCCGACTGCTGACTGCCGACTGCCGACTGCTGACTGAAATCCATCACTACCCTGAACCCGACATAAAAACAGTCGGAGTACCACCATATGCTCTTCGGCATCTGCGGGTCGGTCTTCAGCCACTCTGCCGTACGGGTATAATCACGTGCGGCACTCCTGACACCTCCGGCCCCGTCGCGATAGGAACCTCCCCTTATGACATGCTCTTCTGTTCCCTCATAGATGTCGGAGCAAAACTCCGCCACATTGCCGCTCATATTCTTCAGTCCGAATGGATTTGCCTTCACGAAAGAGGGCTCCTGTGTCTTCGACGGGCTGTTGCCCTGGTAGACAATATATCTGCTGATCACTGCCGTGTCAGGCTTGCCCCCGAAGATTCCCCGTTTTTCAAATTTTCCCGGGTCACCCTCAAAGAAATAGGGTGTCTCCGTCCCTGCACGGCACGCATACTCCCACTCCGCCTCCGTGGGCAGACGGTATCTCTTGCCTGTGACCTGCGAGAGCCACCTGCAGTAAGTATTGGCAGCATGCCAACTCATAGAGATGGCGGGACGCTGCCCCATACCCCAGTTCTGGTCGGGCTTGCCGTAGGGGGGTGTCGCCCCGGTGACCGCATCAACATCATCACTCTTCAACCGCGATCCCTCCGTATCAGTGGTCCTTCCCTCCGAGGCCGTCTGCCGGTAAAACTCCATATACTCATCCCAGGTCACCTCCACCTCGGCAATGAAGAAGGAATCAACCCTCACCTCCCTGAAAACCTCATCAGGGTCGCGCAGCGGCTCATCAGCCGGACTGCCCATGGTGAAAGTGCTGCCGGGAATGGCGACCATCCGGAAGGTAACTCCCGATCCCGGTATCTGCTCTGTAAAGTTTTCAAAGGCTGTCACCGCCGCCGGGGAACTGTAGAGGGTATCCGGTCCTCCCTGTGCCATGCCGAAGCCGGTATTTGTGCCGTGGAGATAACCCTCGATATAATGTCCCGAATTGAGGTGACAGCTGATACACTGCAGCTCCTCCCCCTTGTCGGTCATCTGCTTGTAGTAAAGATGAGCCTCCGACCCTTCGCGGGTAAGAGCGGCCGGGAAGAGATTCTCATGGCATTTCACGCATGTGGAATTGTATACATGCTTCGAGGCTCTCTCAAGAGTTGACGCTGCATCCCAGTCGAAATCGGCTGAGTCTTTCGTCCAGTGACTCCAGAGATCGCGCATTCCCGTCTTCGCCTTCTCAATGATATAACCCTCTCCCTTTGGCGGCAGATGGCATTCTGCGCATCCTGTGCGGTAACCCGACTCCGTGGCATAGTGGAGCCCCTGCTTCCAGCTGGTAGTAGCCTGCGGATGCACATGACATAACGCACAGAACTCATTTGTCGAGGTAGCCTCCACCGCCTTGCCCAGCCCGGCGAAGATAACCGCCCCGGCCAGCAACCCGGCAAAAAACCAAACCCGGAAACTCTTCTTCACACAAGGATAATTAGGGTTGTCAAGATAATAAAAAACAAAATCCGCTGTACCCCGTGTGAGTGTTGCACGGCAGGTAATGACGCTATCCGAAGGTAATCCGTCGCTGCCCTTCCGGGGTGTTACCTTGCAAGTAATGACGATTTCCGGTGAGTATGCCGCTTTTCCCGCTCGGCACTTTCCCGACAGGTAATGATGCCAACGGCAGTCAATAGGAGTTAAATCATTACTTTTGGGGAAACACGAAACCAATGAGACGCACAATACTTTCATTCCTGCTTTTGCTGCTGATCATACCCTCCGGAGCGCACCCCTGGAAGCCCCGTCATTATGTGATCATAGACAGCGACGGAGGTATCGATGACCTGAAAGCCATATGCATGATGATGGCATCACCTGACGTGAGAATACTTGCCATCACGGCATCGGAGGGTTATCACAGTGGTGAGATCGCCTGGGAGAAACTCAGGGCCCTCGCCGACGGACTGTGGCATGACGGGCTTCCGGTGGCCAGAAGTGAAGAGGCCGTTGGGATGATTGATGAACTCCTTGCAGCAGAGACCATGCCGGTAAAATTCATAGCCCTCGGATCCCTGGAAACAGCATCCGCGGCCATGAAGGAATCATCTCAGTTCCTTACCAGGGTCAGGGAGATTATCTGGAGCAACAGCGCACTGCCCGGCAAGGACGGGCTAAACTACAGGGTCTCGCCTGAAGCTGCTGAGAAGGTGCTCGCCGGTCCTCTGCCGGTAAAGGTAGCCGGTGCAGGCGGCGAGGGTTTCTATGACGAGGCTCTTCTCGGTGAGATACGCAACATCACGACACCCTATGCTGCAAGGGTGACCGACCTTATAGCTTCAATGCCCTCGCACACATTTGTATATACCGCCTTCGATGAGATGGTGCCCCTGATGCTTCATTTTCCCGAACTCTTCACTGAAACCCTGAACGGCGGGAAGAGAAGCTGCATGGTACCGGCCGACAAGAATGCACTTAGGCAGGCAGCCCTGAAGATGCTCAGGGGAGAGACGGTGGAGAGGATGCAGGTTATCAAGACCATGCCAACTGACACTTCTTTTTATATGCCTGACCTTCAACCTTTTGTTAAAGAGATAAGAGACAAATACGGCGAAGATGAGTGGACGTCGGGTGTGATAGGAAATGAACTGCACCGCCACCTTGGAGTATTCGCAATAATAGGTGTCAAAATGGGAATCAGGGCTCGTGAATATTTCTGCACCGGAGTTGACGAGATGACCGTCACCACCCACGCCGGAAGCACTCCTCCCCTGAGCTGCATGAACGACGGTATACAGGTGAGCACCGGAGCGACACCCGGGCACGGACTGCTGACTGTCAGCGGGGAACCTCCGTTCTTCGCAGCGGCTGACTTCACACACAAAGGTAAAACGGTGCGCATCTCCCTGAAGAAGCAGCTTGCCGATAAGGTTTCATCAGAACTGAAGGAGATCAATTTTGTCTACGGTCTCGACAGCGACATCTACTGGGAACTGGTCAGACAGAACTCAATAAAGTACTGGCTGCAGTTTGACAGGCACGAGATATTTGATATCAGGATGAAAAACTGAACCTGTAACTTCAATAGCTTTTTTGATCACGATTAAAACACCGCTTCCTCCGCCAGCTGCTGCCGGCACCGGCGGCAAAGCCCGGCTCTTCTGCGACGAGATTTCAGTGGAGTGATCCGTTCCCAGGTCAGCCGCAGAGGACGTTGGCCGGTTATGCAAATCTTTGTTAAAATGGAATATTCCGGTCTCCGAGGCCGTTATTATGGGTATATTTGCGTCCTGTGAAAATTTCTTGGAGAGGGGAATATAGAAAAACGGCTTCGTTTTTCATGCTGGTGCTGATATCTTTCAGCATCAGCAACAAGGTATTTTATCTCCACACTCATCTTGACAGTCACGGCAATCTTGTCACTCATTCGCACCCTTACAGCAAGAGCAGTGACGGACTCCCGCTGAAATCGCATCACCACAGTGATGCCACCTTTGCATGGCTCTGCATGGCTGAGATCTCTGTACTGCATGCCTCTCCGGTAACAGCTGATATCTTCACAGAGCCCCGTGAGGCGATACAACATTACATTCCTGTCCTTTATTCTTCAGTCACCCCGGCATGGCATGCCGGCCGTGGTCCCCCGGTAATCTGAAACAGAGACTCTCTTTTTTCAGAAACCATTCCATAATCATTTTCAATTATTCTTCAATGTACCGGGTTTTACTGACATTCATTTTAATATTATTTCATTTATCCCTCTCTTCCCAGAGCCGGAAGAGTGATGCGAACATCGTGGGCCATGTCACCTCCGGAGGCGAACACCTGCATTATGCAACGATCGCCGTCATGGGAACCACGATAGGCACATTCACCGATGAGACAGGCCATTTCTTTCTGACAAACCTGCCGACAGGTCAACTGACCGTTACAGCCAGCTGTGTGGGTTACAAACCTGAGGAGAAGCATGTTTTTATATCTGCGAACCAGACAATAGAACTCAAGTTTGAACTCGCTGAGGATATCCTCCATCTCTCCGAAATCGTTGTCTCAGTTGACAGGAGTGAGCAGAAGAGAACTGACGCGCCTGTCATAGTCAACACCATCTCTCCAAGGCTGATGGTCTCCACCAACAGTGTCACCCTGAGTGAGGTCATCGGCTTCTCGCCAGGGCTAAGGATAGAAAACAACTGCCAGAACTGCGGCTTTACCCAGGTGCGCATGAACGGGATGGAGGGTCCCTATTCGCAGATCCTCATCAACAGCAGGCCGATCTTCAGCGGGCTGGCCGGTGTCTACGGCCTGGAACTGCTTCCTGCCAACATGATAGAGAGGGTTGAGGTAGTAAGAGGAGGCGGATCAGCACTCTATGGAAGCAATGCCATCGCCGGAACAATAAACATCATCCTCAAACAACCCTCTGTCAACTCATTCGAGATAGGACTCAATGCCGGGCTTACAGGGGCCGGTACCACGGCAGAGGATGCCCCTGCCGGCGATTATTCTGCAAGTTTCAACAGCTCATATGTCAGCAGCGACACCAAGACCGGTTTCACCATCTTCGGGTTCGTGCGTGACAGGGGCTTATATGATGCCAACGGCGACGGCTTCTCAGAGATCGCACCCATGTCAAACACCACTGCCGGAGCACAGTTCACCCACAGGTTCGGGTCACGCAGCAGACTTACCGCTGACCTTTTCAATATCAATGAAGAGCGTGACGGAGGCAACAGGCAAGACTATCCTCTGCATGAACGCGATCTCGCCGAGGCGGTCAAACATGACATCAAGACCGGAGCTCTCACCTTTGAGCGGTATTTCAGGGAGAATGACCATCTCTCACTCTTCGCATCAACACAGTATCTCAACAGGGATTCGTATTACGGTGCCCGCCGATCACTCGAGAGCTACGGCAACAGTGCGGACCTTACATACAATGTTGGTTTGCAGTACAAGGCACGGTTTAAAAGCTCCTCCCTGATCGCAGGGACGGAAGTTACCGGCGGACGACTCACTGACACCAGGCTGGGTTACCCGGACCTCTCGGATGCGGTCATAGATGAAGATACAATAACCTCGGTCCCTCATGTTGAGAACACCACGATAACCAGACAGCTGAGTCTTACAAACGGTTATTTCCTGCAGTATGAGGCCACACTGGGCAGAGCCTCGGTCGTTCTCGGAGGAAGATATGACAACTACCGGATAAGGGATCTTGAGAACGAAGGCAATGACAAGCCCGGGCATGTCTTCAGTCCTCGGGTAAGCTTTAGATATGAGATCGTACCATCCCTCCACGGCAGGCTGAGCTATTCAAAAGGCTTCCGCGCCCCGCAGATCTTTGACGAGGACCTGCACATCGAGACCTCAGGATCGCGCCAGGTAATAAATGTCAATGACCC
Organism: Bacteroidales bacterium; assembly: GCA_034004025.1. Classification (GTDB taxonomy): domain Bacteria; phylum Bacteroidota; class Bacteroidia; order Bacteroidales; family VadinHA17; genus SR-FBR-E99. The sequence continues at coordinate 193 of JAVEXM010000035.1, read as the reverse complement.
CGGCCTGAAGGAAGAGACCAGCCACAGCTTCATGGCATCACTTGATTTCAACAGGCTCATCGGTTCCGTCATGACAGGATTACTGATCGAGGGTTTTTATACAAGGCTCAATGATCCGTTTGTCAATGATATCGGTGTGCCCGACAGCGAAGGAACTGTGATCTACACACGCAGGAATGCCGACGGTGGTGCA
>JAVEXM010000148.1:0-5034 GCA_034004025.1 Bacteroidales bacterium | reverse complement strand
ATCCGTCAGCAAGTGGTTTGTCGATGTCCCGGTCATATACAATGGAGAAGCCGTTGCCGGTAAACAGCTCCTTCATCCTCGCTGCCTTCTCACCGTACAGTTTGGTGTTCTCCACAAAGTTGTAACGGCCCTCGTTTACGGCCTTGAGTATGGCGGTGAAGCCGTACTGTGCTGAATGAGTCACCCCCGATGACAGAGCGTACAGTGCTCCGAAGATCATCGCTCTCCCGAAGATTTCCGTACGGTAATACCTGAGCAGGTCAGGGTATCTGCGGTTATAGAGATGGTCAGACATAACCAGCAACCCGATCCTCTGACCGGCATAGCTGAATATCTTTGAACTGGAAATCAGGAGAATGTAGTCATCGCAGTATTTGGCCACCGTAGGCTGGAACGGAGGCACCCCCGGAACAGAATAGTCCTCACGGAAATCCATCCCGAAATATGCCAGGTCCTCGATGACTATGGCATCATATTTTTTTGCCAGGGCGCCAATAGTGCGCAGCTCATCGTCCGTAAAGCAGATCCACGAAGGGTTGTTGGGGTTGGAGTAGAGGATGGTTGACACCTTGCCGCACTCCAGTATTGATTCCAGCTTCGGGCCCAGCTTTTCTCCGCGGTAGTTGTATACGTCAAACGACCTGTGGTCCTGGCCGAGGATTCTTGTCTGGGTTTTCTGCACCGGGAAGCCGGGGTCAATGAAGAGCGTTCCCTCCTTATTCCGGTCATTGCGGTTGGCGACCATAAAGCTGGCCATGCCGCCCATCATGGCGCCGCCGGTGGGCACACAGCACTCCGGGCTCACATCTATGTCAAGAAAATTCTTCACGAACAGGGCTGCCTCGCTCTTCATCTCCGGCAGTCCTTCGATGTCAGGATATATAGATGCCGCACCGTCATTCAGGGCCTCTATCTCGGCCTTGATGCCCACCGCCGCCGAGGGCAGCCCCGGGACGCCCATCTCCATCCTGATGAATTCTGTTCCTGTCTCCCTGATCAGCATGTTAACCAGCTTGACTATCTCCCTGATACTTGCATATCCGAGGTCGGTGATGCCGCTTGAAGTTATCAGTCTGCTTACTGTTTCGCGGCTTATGGGGGTGTTTTTCATAAATTTTCCATTTTATGCCCTCATCTGTGCCTCCTAAGATAAAGATTTATAAGAAAACGATAACTGCTATTTGTCATATTTGTTCAGGTCTGAAACCTTCACTACTGCCTACTGCCTCTTGCCTACTGCCTGCCCTGCAACCTGGTTCCTTCAACCGGGTCACTTGTTGACACCATTGCCTGTTGCCTACTGCCTGCTCCCTGATTTGACTGCCGTCCCGATCCGCCAGCTGGCTGATGCGGGATTGATCCTCCTCCTCCGGCGTCGGCTCAAACTGCTGACTGAGGACTGCCGACTGAAGAGTGGCTACTGCAGACTGCCCAGTGAGGACTTCCTGCCAGCGCCCGCTGCCACTGCAAGTATTACCCCGAGAATGGTGCTGTAGAGGGCGGCGACGAGGATCCTGAACTCTTCCGGCAGGAGGAAGTTAACTGTCTGTGCCGGTATCCAGAAGAGAGGTATGCTCTTCTTAATTACAAATCCCCACATGCTGTTCCAGTCCAATGATGCCAGCAGCCCGGTGACATCAGGCATACTCAGAAGCCTGCTTCTGTCGCCCCCTGAAGCAGCAATATGCATGTCGCTCACCCTGTGGGTCACCATCAGCAGGGGTGCGTAGAAGATATTCAGGAAGGTGCTGATGGCTAATGCGAGCAGCACCCTGGCGCCGGTAACGGGCCCGGCCATTACCGCGGTGGCATTCTCCATGCCCAGATGTTCCAGTATCAGCGGTGTGCCGCCGCCGAAAATCAGGAACGCTGCCTTGACGGTCATGCCGAGGAATCCCCAGACAACAGCCCGGTAAACAAGTGCAAACCCTTCAGGCAGGTAAAGGCCGGTCCGGATCCTGCTGCCGAGCATCTCGCCCATGGTGGCCAGTATTGCAAACTTGATGAAGCTTGCAGTGAATGCCCAGTCGGTGCTGAACCACAGGAAAAAATCATACAGTTTGTCAGACAGAAAAAACGGAACAAACAGTCCGATAAATACGATGATGAAAATTATATCAGAACGTTTCATATGGATTTACGAATTGGGATTTTCGATTTGCGATTTTACGATTTACATTTTTTTACTTAATACTGCTGTTCCGCCACAAGAGTCGGGATTGAGACTCCTCCTTTGTCGTCACCTCAGACTTCATGACTGCAAGCGAGTAGCCACCTCTGACGGGTACGAGGTCCCGATATCAAACCTGTCCAGATGAAATGGGAAGCGTATCGGGACCCGCATGACCTTAGACGTCAGACCATCACTCCTGCCTGATTTGACTGCTGACTGCCGACTGAAGACTGCCGACTCTTATCCTTGCATCCACCGCCACTATCCCGTCCTGCGTACCCAACAAAGGATTGATATCCATCTCCTCTATCTCCGGTGCGGCGGTAAGGAGATCCGAGAGGGCGGTGATCACCCTGGTAAATGCCTCCTCGTTGACGCCGGCGGCGCCGCGGACACCCTTAATGATCTTATATGATTTCAGTGACCTGATCATTGACCTTGCCTCCTGGTCAGAGACGGGCACCAGCGCCGTGGCCACATCCCTGAAGACCTCTATGAAGATCCCTCCCATGCCGGCCATCACCAGGTGACCGAATCGGCCATCACGGGTGGCGCCGCAGAAGAGTTCGCTACCGCTTATCATCTTTTGGAGCAGTATAGCTGTCACCTCGGGCAGTGACATCATGCGGGTATACTCCTCCCTGACCCTCTCCTCGTTGCCGATATTCAGGGCCACACCTCCTATGTCCGACTTATGAACCGGACCAACAACCTTCATCACCACCGGGTATCCCATAGAGGCAGCACTCCTGACGGCCGCTTCGATCGAGGTCACCACACTCTCGGGCACTGTCTCAATGCCGGTAGCCTTTAACAGAATACTGACTTTTTCAGGTGGCAGGTATCCCTCTCCGGCTCCATCGATAACCTCCCTGATCACCCTGATGTCGGTTCGCGATGATCGGCCATTAAGATCTGACGATCCGGCGGTGACATCCTCCCTTATCTCAGGCACTGCCGGCGCCGGGGTGGCATTGACCCTGCAGAGAGCCCTCCCGAAGAGCACCTCGTCAGTGAATATCGCATTCCCATGAGCAATAAATTCGGCTATTTCCCTTTTGACATTTATCACCGAAGGCAGTATCGGGTATATCGCCTTACGGCAGCTGCGTATCTTATCATGCAGGAGGCTGTAGACATCATCTACAGGAAAGAGCCCGGGGCTGCCGAAAATGACAGCAATGGCATCAATCTCGTTAAAATCATTCTCACATGCATCAATAATATGTCCCAGCTGTTCGGCGGTGCCGGTGGCCAGGAAATCGATGGGATTTGCCACCGACGATCCCGGGAAAAGTTTTTCCAGCAACATGTCTGCCGCCGGTCCCGAAAGGCGGGGTATCTCCATACCACCCTCGCTGAGAGCATCGGTCAGCATCACTGCCGGTCCCCCCGCATGTGTTACAACGGCTATTCTTTTGCCTTTGAGCGGTCTGTATGTAAACAGGGCAGCCACAGTAGCCAGGTCAGTACGGCTGTGGCACCTTACTACTCCTGCCTTGCGCATAAGGGCATCCACCGCCGTATCGGGCGAGGCCATCGCGCCGGTATGCGACGATGCGGCCCGCGACCCCGCCTCTGATGAGCCTGCCTTGATGGCAGCAATCCGGCACCCTTTTCTGATAAGTGACGATGAGTGTTTGAGGAACCGCTGCGGATCGGCTATGTTCTCAATATAGAGAAGAATAATCCGCGAACTGGTCAACGGATCAAATGTAAGATCAAGATGTTCCAGCACATCCTCCACACCGGTCTGGGCACTGTTGCCCACCGACCATACACTGGAGAATGGGAGCCCCCCGGTAATTGCAGTTTCAAGAATAAATACAGCCGTGGCACCGGAGCCTGAAATAAAGTCGATGCCTTTCGGTGACAGCCGGGGGATGGGCTCGGTAAAGACACCGTGATAATTATTGTTTAGGAAACCAATGCAATTGGGGCCTATGAGGGTACCTCCGGTGCTGTTTATTATTTCGACTATCTCCTTCTCGAGGGCAGCACCCTCTTCATCCTCCTCGCCGAAACCGGCAGAGAGGATGATGAATCCACCTGTGCCCTTCTCGGTTGCCAGTGTCCGCACTATGCCCGGGCAGTATCGGGCAGCAACGGCAATCACCGCCAGGTCGGTGCGGGGCAGCAGCGACACATCGGCATGGGCTTTCAGGCCCTGAACAACCGGAGCTTTAGGATTAACTACGTAGATTTCGCCGGGAAACCCGCCACTGAGCAGATTCTTTAGCACCTTGCCTCCGGCTTTGGTTATGTCGTCTGATCCGCCAACAACAACTATATTTTTAGGATTCAATAATTTAGCATTGATCATAATCCGGACTTGAGTTCTTTTCGAAAGGTAGAAACATTTTAAAATAAAACAAATGACTGTAACCTTACCAGAGAATGTCTAATGTTTCCAATGCCTGTTATCGCTTTGTAAGCCGCTCTTGCCACAGGTAATGAACATAATTGCTAAGGTTGTACACAGTAGTGTTTTATTCATCCTTAGTTTAATTCTACTAATTTGAAAAGCCTGAATCTCATATAGTTTTCGTCAAATGTAGGATTGTTTACATGGTCTTCAGAAATGTATAGCCCCTCCGGCGTTATAAACTTCATTTTAAAAGAATAGGTATTGTCAGGCAGGAAAACCTCTCCCATATGTTTAAGATTCTTATCAAGAATCAAAATAAAGCAATCCGGATATAAAAACTTAATATTAATCTCATTAGCATTGTCTTTAGACCTTTTACGAACAAAAACATAATAACATTCCCTGAATGCGTCATAAAGTATATCTACTATCTCATCATGTGAAATTGTATACCTCATACCAGCCTGAACATCATTTATACTCTCCTTATCGC
>JAVEXM010000147.1:0-5060 GCA_034004025.1 Bacteroidales bacterium | reverse complement strand
CGGAGATCGTCACCGAGGCAGGCATCTGGATGGCACGCATACAGGCCGAGGAGGGCAATTACGCCGAGGCCACCCGCCTCCTTCGTACCGTCGGCGAGCCCGGGAGCATGTCGCGTCCGTTGAAAGCTATGTACTACTCCACAGAGGCAGACATCCTGCTCAGGCAGGAGAGGTACGGTGATGCCATCCCCCCCCTCACCGCCGCAACCGACAACACCGGAGACAAGGATGCCCGCGTGCGGCTTACCTACCTGCTTGCCCAGGTATGCAGGGCTGCCGGTGACAACGACCTGTCAACTAGGTACTTCAGCCAGGTCATCAGGATGAACCCGCCGTACGATCTCGAGTTCAACGCAGGCATCAACCTTGCCGGGGTGACAGACATATCCCGTGGGGATGCCGAAGACCTGATGAAATCGCTCCGCAGAATGCTGCGCGACTCCAAGAACACTGACTACCTTGACCAGATCTATTTCGCATTGGGCGAGCTGGAGATGCGACGGGGCAACAGTGACGAGGCCCTGAAGCTCTGGTCACAGGCAGCAGCCAGCAGTACCGTCAACAGCCGGCAGAAAGCACGCTCATACCTTGCTCTAGGTGAACACTTCTATGCCCAGCCTGACTATATGACCGCCTGGAACTATTATGACAGCGCCTCCTATCTCATTGACCGGCAGTTTCCGGGTTACGACCGCATCAGCCGCAGGACCACCGACCTGGGTGAGTATGCAGAGTTTCACAGTGTGGTGGTTACCGAAGACAGTCTCCGCCGGGTGGCCTCCATGTCTCCCGCTGATCGCAATGCGCTGATCGCAGGGATAATGCGGACGGCTGAGGAAGAGCAGAGAAAAGCCGCTTCCGGTGACGGCAGCGACAGGTATAACATGGGCCAGTACTACGAAAATGAGCAACGCTACCGGGGTGCAATCACTGCCGAGGGCGGATGGTACTTCTACAACCAGTCGGCACTCACCTTCGGCCGTACGGAGTTCAGGCGCCGCTGGGGTGAGAGAAGGCTTGAAGACAACTGGAGGCGTGCAAACAAGGCGCGCGCTGCCTTCAGCAACGGCACAGCAGCAGATGAGGGAGAGCAGAACGGCGCCGGTGACACCGCCGCGGTGGCACCCGCACTGACACAGGAGTATTACCTCCGCGATCTGCCCCTCACCGACTCACTGATGAGACTCTCCGTCAGTAAAAGCGCCACAGCACTCCTTGGCGAGGGTAAAATACTGGCCTCACGGCTGGGCGACACCCTCACGGCAGCAGAGTCGCTTGAGCAGGCATCACGCACCGGCAACGACGAGAGAATAAAGGCAGAGGCACTCTACGAGCTCTACAGGCTGCTCCGCAACAGTGACCCAGCCAGGGCCGAGAGAAGGAGATCCGAACTGCTGGCCACATACCCCGATACTGAATATGCCCTTATCCTTTCCGACCCCGACTATGTCAGGAGACAGCAGGAACAGGCTGCCATGGCCGCAAGAAAATACGAAGAGGCCTGGGAGGCATTCTCCGCTGAACAGTATGCTCAGGCCCGGGCCATCAGCAGTGAGAACGTAAGACTCTATCCCGAACATGAGCTGGCACCCAAGTTCATGCTGCTCGATGCCATGGCTACCGGTGCCATGGAGGGTGAGATGGCATACAAGGAAAAACTGGACTCGCTGGTGGCAAAATATCCCGCAACGGATGAAGGCAGACGGGCTGCCGAAATAACTGACTTCCTGAGAAGGGAGATGCCGGCCGTGAAAGAGGCTGAAGATATCCGCATCGCCGAAGAGCTCTATCATTCCGATCGCCTGCAGCCCCACTGGGTGATGATCATCGCCGGCAATGCCCGGGCAAACATGAACCAGATGGTCTTTGACGTCATCAACTATAACCTCGACACCTACCCGGATATGAACCTCAGCACCGAGGGCACCGCCGTAGACAGGGGTTACATCCTGATAACCACAGGGCCCTTCAGTGATGCAGCAGGGGCTGAAACATGGATCACAGCCTTCGACCCTGCAACACATATCCGCGAGGCTGACAGTGCCGCTGTCTCCGTCCGGCAGATAAGTCGCGACAACCTGGAAAAATTCAGGGAGGACAAGGACCTGGACAGGTACCTTATCTTCTTCAGGAAGGAATATGGAACAGCCAGGTAATACAAGGGCAGAACGGTGAGCCAGATAAGAATACTATGGGTCGATGATGAGGTGGGAGTACTCAGGTCTCATATCCTCTTCCTCAGGGAGAAGGGATTTGAGACTGAGACATGCAATTCCGGCAATGATGCCATTAACATGGTCATGGAAAAACCCTATGACATCATCTTTCTCGACGAATATATGCCCGGACTGAGCGGCATTGAGACCCTGCGACGTATCAAGTCCGTCAGGCCGTCGATCCCTGTGGTGATGATCACCAAGAGCGAGGAGGAGGAGATCATGGATGCCGCCATCGGGTCACAGATAGCCGATTATCTCATCAAGCCCGTCAAGCCGCAGCAGATACTTCTCTCACTGAAGCGGATACTTAACATTGACGACATCGTCACCCGCCAGACCACCACTCTCTTCAGGGAGGAGTTCGGGACCATATCGGAAATGATATCTGCGTCGTCAACCTTCGGGCAGTGGAGCGACCTCTACCGCAAGCTCACCTTCTGGCAGTCGGAGCTCGCAAGATCGTCAGACCCCGGCATGATGGAGGTACTGCGAATGCAGGAGGCCGATGCCAACAGGGCCTTTGCAAGGTATATCTCTGGCAACTACCTCGGATGGATGTCGGCAGAGACGGAAGATAAGCCGCTCCTCTCCCCCGCCGTGATGTCAAAACGGATCTTCCCACTGGTCAGGCAGGGGTCACCTCTCTTCTTCATCATCATTGACAACATGCGCCTCGATCAGTGGCAGACGATAGCGGCTGACCTTAGGCAGATCATGCGTACGGTGTCGGAAGAGCTCTACATGAGCATCCTGCCGACAACTACGCAGTACTCGCGCAATGCACTCTTCTCGGGGCTGATGCCGGCATCCATCGGTGAGATGATGCCTGAATACTGGATCAGTGACCACGAGGAGGAGGGCAAGAACCTCAACGAGGAGAAGCTGCTGGCCAAGAACCTGCAGAGATCAGGCATCACATGCAGGTGGGGCTACAGCAAGGTTGGCTCTGACGCCGAGGGGAGAAGCCTGAATGAAAAAGCATCGCAGCTGCTGACACATGATCTCTATGTCATTGTCTATAACTTCGTTGACATGCTCAGCCATGCCCGCACAGAGGTGAACGTGCTCCGTGACATGACGGGCGACGAAGCCTCATGGCTCTCGCTTACACATTCATGGTTCATCCACTCTCCGCTGCTTGAACTCCTCAGGATTATCTCCGCCAGGGGTGCGAGGGTGGTCATCACCACTGACCACGGCTCGGTAAAGGTGCAGAAGCCCCTGAAGGTGGTGGGTGACAGACAGACCTCCATGAACCTGCGCTACAAGACGGGAAGAAACCTCGACTACAACCCCCGCGAGGTATTCGAAATCACCGCTCCGGCAAAGGCAGGCCTGCCGATGACGAACATCTCCTCAAGATACATCTTTGCCACCGGGAACGACTTCCTGGTCTACCCCAACAACTATAACCACATAGTCTCATATTACCGCGACTCGTTACAGCACGGTGGCATCTCCCTGCAGGAGATGATGCTTCCTCTGGCTCTGCTTGAGCCTGTATAAAAATATTATTTTTGCCGCATGAAGCTGTTGATCAGTGACAGGAGCCATCTGCCCGAGGCAGCCAGACATTTCCTCAGGGAGACGTCAGGCAGCAGGATTATTGCCTTTTACGGCCAGATGGGGTCAGGCAAGACCACCTTCATCAAGGCCCTCTGCCGCGAGATGGGCGTCACCGATACCGTCACCAGCCCCACATTCACGCTGGTCAATGAGTACATCCGTCCCGACGGCCCCCCGGTATATCACTTTGATTTTTACAGGATCAGGAAGCTCTCCGAGGTTCTCGATTTCGGTATTGAGGAGTACTTTGACTCAGCTTCTCCCTGTTATATGGAGTGGCCTGAACTCATTGAACCGCTGCTGCCGCCCGGCACCCTGCGGGTGTCGATCACCGTCAAAGCCGATGGGGGCAGGGTCATCGAGACACTCTCCCCACAACCGTCAGCACCCTCCAACTGAATTATCAGCTCCCCTCTGTCATCTGTCCGATTAAAATCTTAATTTTGATCTGCTGAAGATTTTCTTCCGTTCAACCCTTTAAAACGAAGCCAGATGACTGAACCGGCCAGAAGCGCCTTTATGCCGCGGGAGGAGCTGCTTGAAAAGACCGTGGGCAGGCGGCAAATGTCGATAGGAATGCCGCATGACGTTCTTGATGATGAGAAGCGCATTGCGCTCACCCCCGAAGCCGTGAAGATACTCACCGATGCCGGCCACGATGTCTTCCTGGAGACAGGAGCGGGTGTGGCTGCCGGCTTCAGCGACAGGGAATACAGTGACAACGGGGCCATGGTGACTGACACCCCACAGAAGATCTACAGTTGCGACTTTGTCATCAAGATAGCTCCCTTCACCAACGACGAGGCTTCGATGCTCAGGGGCGGACAGATAGTGATCTCGTTCATGAATGCTGCCACCACGAACGAGGAGACCATTGCGCTGATGATGCGCAAGCGGGTGACGGCGCTGGCAAGCGAAAGGATAAAGGACAGTGACGGCATGCTGCCCGTCGTGGAGTCGATGAGCGAGATAAGCGGCATCACATCCGTTCTCCTCGCCTCGGAATACCTGAGCACCACCTCCGGAGGCAAGGGGGTGATGCTTGGCGGAGTGACAGGGGTGACCCCCACGGAAGTGGTGATCATAGGTGCCAACACTGCCGGTGAGTACGCTGCCCGAGCTGCCCTGGGACTGGGTGCCATAGTAAGGGTATTCGACACCTCGGTACTCCGGTTGCGCAATTTTCAAAACCTGCTCGGACAGAGACTGTTCACATCCACCTTCCATCCGCAGGTGCTGCAGATAGCCCTGAAATCGGCCGACGTACTCATAGGG
>JAVEXM010000034.1:0-24661 GCA_034004025.1 Bacteroidales bacterium | reverse complement strand
ATGGCGGTGATTGTACCGACAATATCTGCTGTCAGTCCGCAAATCACTGCATACCTTGAGTTCTTGATGCCTACCGAGCCGAAGTATACGGCAAGCACGTAGAAAACCGTATCGGTGGAACCCTGCAGGCAGCAGGCCAGCCGGCCGACAAATGAGTCGGCTCCGTGGATAGTCATGGCATCAATCATCATCCCCCTGGAGCCGCTGCCGCTCAGAGGTTTCATCAGGGCAGTGGGCAGGGCTTCAGTGAAGGAGGTGTCGAGTCCCATCCATGCCACCACGGCGGTGATGCCGTCAACGAGCAGGTCCATTGCTCCCGAGGCCCTGAAGACACCTATGGCCACAAGTATGGCCACAAGGTAGGGAATGATGGTTATGGCTGTCTTGAAGCCGTCCTTCGCCCCTTCTATGAAGGTCTCGTAAACATTAACCTTCTTTACCATGGCCATCACTATGAATGCGATGATGATGCCGAAGAGGATGAAGTTGGCGGCAAATGTTGAGATGATATTGATCTTATCCTGTGGCAGAGTGCTGAAGTACCAGACTATGCCCACGATTATGGCAGTCAGTCCTCCCAGGTATGCCAGCACCACCCTGTTCAGGAGGTTTATCTTCTGGGCGATGGCCACGCTGATCATGCCGGCCAGTGTGGCAACGAAAGTCGATATCAGTATAGGTATGAAGACATCGGCCGGGTTGGCGGCGCCGAGCTGTGCCCGGTAAACCATTATTGTGACGGGGATGAGGCAGAGGCCGGAGGCATTCAGCACCAGGAACATAATCATGGGGTCTGATGCCACCTCCTTGTCGGGATTATGCTCCTGCAACTCCTTCATCGCCTTGAGGCCCATGGGGGTGGCGGCGTTGTCGAGTCCCAGCATGTTGGCAGCAACATTAAGCATCATGGAGCCGTTGGCAGGACTGTCGGCCGGCAGCCTGGGAAAGAGCTTGCGGAAGAAGGGTCCGATGGCCCTGGAGAGAAGCGCCACGGCACCTCCCTTCTCTCCTACCCGCATGAGGCCCATCCAGAGTGTCAGTACGCCGGTGAGTCCGAGGGAGATCTCGAAACCGGTTCTGGCACTTGAGAAGGTGGAATCCACAATCCTGTTGAAGATCTCAGTGTCACCGTTAAAGATCAGCTGCACCAGGGCAAAGACGAAACCCAGCAGAAAAAAGGCGATCCAGATATAATTCAAAGCCATCCCGGAATAATTCTCAGCAAATAAAAATAGGGAAAAATTTCTTGTGAAGCCTCATCAGCAAAAAATCAGAGCTCCTCGACTTCCACGATTTCAAACGGCACCTGCAGCATGGCCTTGAAGTCCCTGCCGGCATCACGCATGTTCTCGTCGCCTTTCTCGCAGAACCAGCGGATAAGAACATCACCGTTCTTCAGGTATAGCTTCTCAAACCTCTTGAAGAGAGAATGAATCCTGTTGGAAGAGCTGGTATTGAAAAAATCAAATTTCACATTCAGCACCGTTCTTTCAGCCGCCTGTGCAGTATACTTTTCAACATATTCGAGCAACGGTCCGAAAAACCCGGTTGAATTCTCAGGTATTGACTTTCCTTTTATCTCGAAAATACCGCGGTCAGGATCAAAATTCACGGCAGGCGTTCGGGTAGTTTTCTTTAAGATGAGCTTTTCCATTGTTGTCAACAGCAGAAGTGCATAAATTTAGAATATTCATGTGAGATAGGCAAATCAAACAGGGGTTGTGAATAAATAATAAACAGCTCTTTTGCGCTTTTTGTTACATTTGGGCAACAACAGGGTTAACTGTTACTTAAGATACTACCGGGATGATGAGAAAACCATGGACTCTGAGTCCGAAGGCGGTGACAGCCGCTCTCTGTGCACTGTTTATAATGCATACAGCCTCTGCTGCCGAGGTAGTAGTAACCGGCACGGTATCAGACAATAAGGGCTCAGTGGTAATGAACGCCAGGGTCTCATTTTATCTCAATTCCATTGAATACCGGACCCTCACCCGCAGTGACGGCAGCTACAGTGTAAGGATATCAGGATCATACAGCCAGGTCGAAGGAGAGTTCCGAACCGGCACCCCTTATCCCAATCCTTTCGACAACAGCGTCCATTTACCATTTGTTATCAACAGCCAGGGTGACCTGCTGCTCACCATATATAATATGAGCGGCCAGAAGGTGAGGGTTGTCTCTTTTCCCGGGGTTTCGCCCGGAAGTTACAACATTGTCTGGGACGGTTGCAGTCAGGATAACGCGCCGCTCAGTTCCGGTCTCTATATCTACGCTCTCACCTTCAAGGGCCGGACCCTCAGCGGGCGGCTGATAAAGGCAGGCGGATCCGTTGCATCGTCCGGCGGCACCTACCTCGAGCCGGTGATGTTGCCACCTGATATACCCTCAACTGACGTGTCAGACCGTTTTCCCGTCATCGCCGGAGTTGAGGCAGGAGGCTACTACCCCGTAAGGCTAACCGACATCACCCTTGCCCGTGACACAGTCATAGACTTTGTGCTCTCACCCGCACACTCCATGCCCTTTATGGTCAGCGGAGACCACATATCCAGGGAGATGGATGACAATTACAGGCCAATGATACTTAAGGGCGTCAACCTCGGATCCTCACCTCCGGGCTTCTTCCCCGGCGAGATCGCCTATGCCATTACGGCTGAGATGTACCAGTCATGGATTGAACGGATGGCGGAGGCCGGTTTTAACACACTGAGGATTTATACGCTTCATCCTCCCGTCTTCTACGAGAAGCTGGCGGAATACAACCAGCGTCATCCGGAATCACCGCTGCTTCTTTTCCAGGGTATCTGGCTCGAGGAGATAGAAGACGGAACTGACCCCTACTGTTATGACCTTCTCAACCGTGCCGGCAGTTTCAGGAAAGAGATAGAGGAGGTGGTGGACTGCATCAACGGCAATGCTGACATACCCTTCCGTTACGGCAAGGCTTACGGTGTCTACCGCACCAACGTGTCGCGCTGGACTGCGGGATACATCATCGGGCGTGAGGTGGCACCACAGGAGGTTGATACCACAAACAAGTTTCATCAGGGTATCAGCTCTTATTCGGGAACCCATCTCAGCATCAGCGGAGCCACTGCCACCGAGGCATTTGTTGCAGAGATGCTTGACAAAGTGATCACGGTTGAAAAGACAAAGTACTCCGTCAGCAGACCTGTCAGCTTCTCCAGCTGGCCCACACTTGACCCGCTGGAGCACCCTACAGAGATATACACCGATGAAGATGCGGCATCATTTGACATAACGAAGATAAGTGTGGCGGAAGGCTCTCCGGGACTGTTTGCCAGCTATCATGCCTATCCCTACTATCCCAACTTCGTCAGCCAGGAGCCGTCATACATGACATACAGCGACAGCGAGGGGCCCAACAGCTACCTGGGCTATCTCACCGCGCTCAAGAATCATTACAGCGACATGCCGCTGGTGATAGCGGAGTACGGCGTACCTTCAAGCTGGGGCAGCGCACATCAGTCGTTCAGCGAGATGCACCACGGCGGCTACTCGGAAAAACAGCAGGGAGAAAAGAACCTCCGCATGATGCATAACATGCTTGACGCCGGATGTGCCGGGGGCTTTGTCTTCGCGTGGATGGATGAGTGGTTCAAGCGTACCTGGATTGTGCTTTACCTTGAAGCCTACGGGCTGGAGGGAGGATCTGAGATCATTCCCACGAGACAGCTGTGGCACAATGAGACTTCGCCGGAGCAGTGCTTCGGGCTCATCGCCTTTGACCAGGAAGAGGCTCCCGGATATGAGAACTACAGTCTCGACCAGCCCCCGGGACCGGTTAGCTCCGTCAGGGCGACGCATGACGAGAGTTTTCTCTATCTCGAGATCACCGCAGCTGCCGACCTGACGGCCGACGACGAGTTTATGGTTGCCTTTGACACCTACCTTGGCAACACCGGCGAATCGACACTCCCCGGAGGGGCAACCCTGCAAAACAGGGCTGAGTTCCTGCTCACCTTCAGCCTGGATGATGATACAGCCCTGCATCATGTCACCCAGGCTTATGACATGAACGGACTCACGGTGCGCTTCAACCTGACAGACCCTGACGTCCAGAAATACCGTAGCACGGTAACCGACGGAGCTCCGTGGAACGTGATGAGCTGGATCAACGACGGCTTTGAGCTCACCAGCCATGATATAGGAAGGGTGCCGCTGGAAAATGCAGCGGCATTCAGCAGCGGCAACCGTGCCGCGGTGGCGTGGGACGGCAGAAAGGTGAACATCAGGCTGCCGTGGACCATGCTTCACTTCAATGACCCCACCCAGATGAGAGTCAATGACGGTGCCATCTCATACGACGGAGGCTACAACTTCGAGATCATAACAACAGAATCAGAAGGAATCGCCGTCTCTTTAGCCCTCAACGGCACAGTGATCAACTCCGTCAACAGGTACAGCTGGCCGAAGTGGCTTGTCGTCCCCCCAACGGTCGAAAGGGAAAAAGCCTCGCTCCATATACTTGAAGAGGGCTACTCTCTAATTCCGGATTATTTAGGATTGTAGATTTGGGATTTGCGATTTTGCCACTTGTCCGGCATAAATTCCGAAATCGAAAATCCTGACTATGCCGGTACCCGTTGTTTCCTGACCGGTTTCTGCTTCTCCTGGAAGCCGCTTCTTTCAGCCTTGCCCCACCCCTTCTTGCCTCGCAGGGCTTCGAGGTTGCCCCTGACGGCAAAATAGGTATGCACCGGGTAGAAGAAGGGTTCAAGCATTGCCGTACCTATAAGTCGCAGCACGTCCCTCTTCCGGCGGTACTTGTGGAAGGTGATCTCCTCAAAGAGCACAGCCCACGTTGTCAGGCTGACGGCGAAGCTGTAGACAAACAGGAAGAGCAGCAGGAAGAAAGGCAGGTTCAGTGCACCTGCTATTGCAAGGTAGATCGTATAGATGATCCCAAGGAAGGCTATCAGCGGTGCGGCCCACTCAAAGAGAAGCCAGTAGGGGTAACCCAGCAGGCCGAGCCGGCCGTAGTTGGCATTGAACATCATCTTGCGGTGCGACCAGAGCGACTCAATAAGACCCCTGGTCCAGCGTGTCCTCTGCTTGCGCATCGACTTGAGGTCGGCAGGCACCTCGGTCCAGCAGAGCGGATCGGGTATGTAGGTCACCTCATACTTTTCGTCATGTTCAGCCATGTAACGCCTCATCCTGAGCACCAGCTCCATATCTTCACCCACCGTCTTGACATTATATCCTCCGGCCCTGATGACAGTCTCACGGTCGAACATTCCCATCGCCCCGGAGATAAGCATCAGTCCGTCAAGATGACTCCAGGCCATGCGTCCCAGCAGGAAGGCGCGGGTATAGTCGAGCACCTGCAGTCTCGGCAGGAACTTCTTCGGGAGGTTTATCTGACGTATATGACCCCGCTCTATGTCACATGAGTTGACAATGCGGATGACACCCCCGGTACCGATTACCTTCTTCTCCTTCTCCTCGAGGAAGGGCTTGACAAGCTTCAGGATCGAATCGGGTTCTATGATTGAGTCAGCGTCAATAGTCACTATCAGGTTGCTGCGGCTGATGTTGATCCCAGCATTGAGTGAGTCAGCCTTGCCGCCGTTGTTCTTGTCGATGACCGTCAGCCTGTTGTAGGCCGGGTCCTTGGATCTGTACACCCCCCTGATCCTTTCACACGGTATCCGGTAGTCAAAATAGTAGTTGACCCTCACCAGCTCATATGACTCTCTTATCTTTTCAAAGGTATCATCTGTGGAACCGTCGTTGACGATTATTACCTCGAAGTTGTTGTAATAGAGTGAGAGCAGGGTACGGACATTGTCGATAATGGTCTTGCCCTCATTGAATGCGGGAGCTATGATTGTTATCCGTGGGCTGAGGGGTGAGAGCACAAGGGAGTTGTAGTTGACGTAACTGTTCTTGCGCAGGTACTTCCTCAATGCCAGTGCCGAGTGAATGCCAAGCAGCAGGTATGTCCCGAAGAGAACGAGAGTCAGGTAGAATATCAGATGTGCAAAGATAAATCCCATGGTATTCAGTATATCCTCCTGTCAAGCACGTGCCTGACGATTATGTTGTAATTCTTGTACTCCGACTTCATCACTTTGACAAGTGCCTGCACGCCGGGCTCTCCCATATTCTCAATGGCCTTTACCGCTTCGATCTGCAGCTGGACATCATCCTCCTTGTCGAGCACCAGCTTCAGGAACCCCAGCATCGCCTGCTCGGGCATCTTGCCCATCGATTTCACTATCTCAAGGCAGTTGTTGTACTCCTGGAACTTGTACATGCGTTTCATGGTGTCGAGTGTGCTCCGCATATCCAGGTCACCCGCCACCTCAACAGCCAGCTTGCTCACTGCGGGGTCACGGTGCAGCAGCACCTTCTTGATCTCCTGCTCTGCATCCTTCTGTTTGAACTCCCTGATCATCCTCAGTGCGAACATAACCACCGTCGGGTTCTCTGATGAGAGCCAGCGGCTGAAATCAGGAACGGGCAGCTCATGCTGAATTATCAGGTCGTGCAGTGTAATCTGCTCCCAGAGCGAGAAGGGCCTCTTCAACTGGGAGAGAAACTCAAAGTGATCCTTGTCGCTCAGCCTCACCAGGGCTATCTGGGCCTCCATCCTGAGGATCTCATTTCTTGAGTTGAGGGCACGGTATATCTCGTCGTTACCGTCAGTGATGCCCACAAAGGCAAGCTCCCTGAAGCCCTTGATCTTTTTATGCCACTTGCGGCTTCGCGCCCTGGCCAGGGAGTCCTGATCCAGATTCAGCTCCCTGTAGAGATTCATCAGCTTCTCTTCAGTCTCACCCTTGAGGTTGACGCTCACATCTATCATCTGGTCAATGAGCACCTGCCTTCGGAAATTGTCAGAGGCAATCTTCATGAACTGATCCGATCCGGTGTTGCCAAAGAGGTAATCGACGATCAGCGACTGATACTGCTCCATGAGATACTGGCGCAGTTTCGCCTCCTTCTCCATCCTGTTGCGGTTAAAGAGGATGACAAGCAGAAGTATGAGCATGGTTGCGAAGGAGGCGATAATGGTAATTATCAAGGCATTAACCAGCGCTACCGATTTGCCGAAATAGTTGAATCGCGAAAGCCACGGGCTGTCACCCCGGAGGAAGAAGAGGTTGTCAATGCCTCTGCGAAGGGCGGTCTCTTCAACGGCAGCAGGGGATGTCACCTCCTGACCACCCTCTGCAACTGCAGGCTGGATGGCTACGGTGTCAGGCTGTTCTGCAACAGCATCCGCGTCGCTCCCCGTGGTGAGTGTGTCCTGCAAGGCGACGGTGCTTTCCGTAGTGGTAACGGCGCTTTCCGGGGAGACTCCCGTGCTGACCGCAGAGACAACAGTGATGTCCGGCCGGGAGGTCTCGCCTCCCGCATCCCCGGACGGATCTGCTGCCTGGTTTGTTGTCCGGCGTGGGGCCGGCTCATCAAAAGAGACGGGAACAAAGAGACACGGAGCTGACTCACGCAGTTCACCGTTTATAAAGACCTTGTACATGCCCGCCTCTTCTATCACGTCTACGGTGACCCCCAGCATCTCTTCAAGCTTGCTGCGAAGTTTATTCGCGTTGGACAGACGGGAAAAAGCTCCCATCTGAATAGCAAAGTTACCCCTGGAGAGCGACACTACTCCCTCAACTGTCAACTCTGAAGGGAAGGTTGAGAGGGTGGTCATGGGTGAGGATGTCCTGGCGACACTGGCCGAGTCGGAGGCGTAAAACGGATCTCCCGTCATCCCGGTTACCGGAAGCAGTGACAGGGCAAAGGCAACAAGTATGGTTACTCTTCTCTTCATCTCACCTTGCCAATGCCTCTTATTATACCAAGGTTGCCCTCAAACCTGTTGCGATAGCCTGTATCAC
Source organism: Bacteroidales bacterium (assembly GCA_034004025.1). Lineage (GTDB taxonomy): Bacteria > Bacteroidota > Bacteroidia > Bacteroidales > VadinHA17 > SR-FBR-E99. The sequence continues at coordinate 16,784 of JAVEXM010000034.1, read as the reverse complement.
TGTACTTCTCGTAAGAGTATCCAACTCCTGCCCTGACAGCCCAGTGTGAAGAGATCTGGTTGAAGTATGTCAGCCTGACGGATGATGCCTTCTGCCTTTCAAGGTCTGAGATAATGTTGACTGGCTCATCAGGGGCCGTTCCCACACCAACAGTAAGCTGCAGATAGTCGGTTATATCGAAGTACCTTCTTGCAGTAAGATAGAAGGAGGTTGTCACGCCAATATCCTTAAAGTAGAAATAGCTCCTCGCCGAGAACCAATAGTTGCCCAGATATTTTTCAAGTGACACCGTGCCGATATATATGCTGCGGGTAAAATAATAATAGTTGGCGCCTGCTGATACCGCCCATCCTACAGGGAAAGACTGCCACAACTCGAGCGCAGCCCTGTGCCTGGGAAACCAGTCGCCGGGACTGTAGGCATAGGCTATATAGGCGTAATTTGTCTTTGTCAGTTCAGGCCATGCCTCCGCTGAAAACTGCAGGCTATTGGCATGGATAGGCAAAAGAGGGTCGGGTTCTGGTGACATATGTCCCAGGTTCACTGAGGCCACGGCAGTACCCCATGAAAAACGATGTCCTGCTCCCAGGCTGAATACCTGCCAAAACCGTTCATAGGGTTCGGAGAAAGTGTCAAAGAGATACCCTGCCCTGACATCCGTAGGAGGAGTGTTTTGCAGTGATCTGTCGCGCGACCATCGCCGGATATCACTTGCTGCTTCCAGGGCATCGGTATTATCCGGATCGGACTGCAGGAGGGTGTCAATCACGGCAGCCCCCTCATCGTAACGTCCCTGCCATGCCAGGATCCTTCCCAGCAGCACACGGGCATCACCGTAATCAGGATATTGCTTCACCAGGTCACGCGCGGCAGGCTCAGCCCCGGTAAAATCACCCGAGATGGCAAGTGACCTGATCCTGTTATACTCACTCTCGGGATCAGTGATCGTCTGGCCGTCGGTAAAACCTCCCGTCATCAGCAGGATTACCAGAACGAGCAATAATGATCTGTAGCTTACCTTCAGCATGCCTTTCTATATTGTTGTCAGTGCCATTTTGATCTTCCTGATGAGATCATCAGGGTCAAAAGGCTTTGTTATGTAACCGCTAACCTTCATCTCGGCAGCCTGACGCTGCACCTGGGGGTCACTGAAAGCTGACACTATGAGCACGGGAGTCTGCTTCCTGAGCTCGGTGCGCAGATACCTGATAACTTCCAGTCCGCTGTGATAGGGGAGATGAATGTCTACAATCAATATGTCAAACTCCTTTGTACGCAGCATTTCAATGGCCTTGATCCCGTCACTCACGGTGACCGGATCGTACCCCGCCTGTTTAAGTACGACTGAAATTGTCCTTAAAACCAAAAGATTATCTTCGCAGATAAGTATCTTCGTCATTTCCTATTTTCCACCTGCTGGTTACTCTAGAACGTAACTTTTGTCCGTTTCTGATAAATGCGCCGCAAAATTGGCTCTTTTTACCGTTTAACCCAAGAAAGATTGCCCAAATTTGACCATTGTTGACAACTTGATGTTTACCGGCTCACCAGGTTTGACTAATGATCATCCGGCTTCAGCGTGCCAATGGCATCTTCTGCCGCTGCTCTCACCATATCCGACGGATCGGACAGAAATGTTTCGATAAAGAGTCGGGCCTGGTCTGTCCCCAGTGATGCAGCCAGATAGATCAATGCGGTCTTTTCATCCGGCGTCCCGGCATAAGGCGTTATATCTTTGATCATCTCTAATTTGCGCCCGGCATCCGGGGGTGTCTCTGATACTATCTTCAGGAAGGCATCGAATGCAGGCCTGCCGAAGGTTTTGTTCCCGGAGGCGCATATATCCAGCAGCACATCTGCTGCCGTATGGTCAGGCCAGTGCAGGAGGGCATCGAAGCAGAGATCCCTGGTGGCAGCATCGCCGTTTTCAAACTCCCAGGCCACCCTCTTCAGCGCTGACCGGCCCCCGGTCTCTGCCAGCAGGGGAATGAGCTCCTTCCTGTTACGGTCTTTATCCAGGGCAGCAATGATCACCTCTGACCTCTTTTCCGGATCTTCACACTGCTTCGCTGCAGTGACCAGGGCCTGTCGCAGCACCGCTGCCTCCCCCCTTTCCAGTGTACGGTCAAGCAACTCGATTATCTTCTGCTGGTCGTTACAGGAGGAAAATGCTGCCAGCGAGCTCACTGCCGTGGCGCGCACTGCCATATCGGATGAGCCGGCAAAGTCATATACGGCATCAAAGTATTTATCGCGGCCTGACCATGCAAGCAGCCTGATTAGTGTGACGGCAGCCTGGCCCTTCGATTCCGGCAGGGAGGCTGCAACCCTGTCTGTACCTGTGCTGTCAAGCAGTGTTGTCAGTGCTGTGGCTGCAGCCCTGTGGCCCTCTTCACTGTCGTTTTTCATGATCCATTCCAGGAGAGTACCCACTGCCTCTCTGCCCTTCAGCCTGGCCAGGGCTGTAAGGGCTCCGGCGGCTATCTCAGGCGCAGGATCATTGATTGCCTTCATCATCAGCGGAACGGCAAGGTCATCACCGCGTTCACCCAGTGAGTACAGCACATCAAGCTGTGCCTCGCGGTCATATTTCTGATAGACCCTGGTTAATTTCTTAGTCACCGTGCCTCCCGGCAATGATGAGGCAAGGCTCAGTGCTGCTCCGCGTATCTCGGGATCAGGATCACCGGCAGCTTTTACCAGAATCTTCAGTGCACGGTCACCCATCACCTCCGTAATAACGCTCATTGCTGCAATACGCTGACCTGCCGTTCCGGCCTCCCTGGATGAGGTGATGACCAGCCCGGTGATCTTCTTCATCTCCTTCCTGTTGCCTGCCAGCCCTGCGTTTCTTGCGTAGAGCAGCAGTGCGTTTACTGCTCCTGCCGGATCCCACCTGAAGGAGGCCTCTTCCGCCGCACGCAGCAGCGGCTGCCGCGCAGCAGGACTGCCAGTAGCTGCCAGGGCATAGAGGGCCGCGGCGCGTTCACTGCTGCTCCCCATGATGCTCCATTCGGTATAGCTCCCGATGGCACCTTCATATCCCTTTTCTGCCAGCGCCACCATCACCTGGGCCGCACACGGACAGGGGTCAAGGGAGAGCACCGAGGACAGCATCTCCGCAGATGCCGGGCTGTCAACAGATTGCAGCACCATGACGGCATCTTCGCACAAACCCGGGGTGATGACATAACCGGCCAGCGCCTGTACTGCATCATCTGATCCGATGAGGTTCAGCTGTCGCATGAAGAAGGCTGTCACCTCCCTGTCGGAGGACAACCTCATGTATCTTATTAACTGCCGCTCCCAATCCCTCTTCCTGCTGTCATCCCTGTCTGCCGAGAGGCAGGCTGTGAGTGAAGCGACTGCATAGCGGGCCTTGAGGTCATCGCCCGTGCCGGCAGGAACGATACGGCTGCAGAGAAGGGCCATACCCTCATCACCCAGGGAGAAGATCTCCTCCATAATGCCGGTGGTCAGTTCAGGATTGTCAGCGGGAAGACCGGCAAGCAGGCTGTCCAGCCTGGCGGCCCCGCTGCCCGTATCCTGACCCCGGAGGTTCATCTGCAGCAGCAGGGCGGCAACTGCAACAAGAGCTATTCTAACACCTTTCATCACTGTTCCTTTCAGGTTTTCCTACATATGCCATGCGCCTCTCATAGGCTGATCGATGAGAGCATTGGCTGCCTCATCGTCAATAAATCTCTGGGCCTCAGGATCAAACCGGAGATTTCTTCCCAGCCTCAGCGCCACCACGCCCATGTTGACAATGGTACAGGACCTGTGGCCGTTCTTCTCGTTGAGTGCAAAAGGCCTGCGGCTTCTCACCGAGTCCGAGAACCGGGTGATCTGAGGCTCAGGGTCAGGCAGGCTTTTCACAAGTTCCTGTATACGCGGTATGTCCGACACAAATCCCTTGTATATTCTTCCTGACGGACCCTCAATGTAGGCAGCATCCTGATCGCGGTTCTCGCCGTCAAGTATTATCTGGCATCCGTCGGCATAGGTGTATGTTATTCTGCTCCACGATCCCACGGCGTCATAGTGCTGCTGCGGGGCATCGATCTCAACCGATACGGGGCTGGTGTCATCCTTGTCAAGAAGATACTGGACCGGGTCGATGTAATGTTGTCCCATATCACCCAGCCCTCCTCCGTCGTAATCCCAGTATCCCCTGAAATTCTCATGAACCCTCAGTTTATTGTAGGGCCTGTAGGGAGCAGGGCCAAGCCAGAGGTCATAGTCGAGATCAGCAGGCACAGGCTCCGGCATCAGATCGGTCCTGCCGCTCCAGTAAAACTTCCAGTTATATCCTGTGACGCCGCTGATGGTGACCTTCAGCGGCCATCCCAGCACACCGCTGCTGACAATCTTCTTCAGTGGCAGCACCGTTGTGCCAAGGCCGTAGAACTGTCCGGTGAACCGGAACCAGGTGTTGAGTCGGAACATCCTGCCGTTTGCCTTCACGGCTTCGACAACCCTTTTTCCCTCTCCTATCGTCCTGGTCATCGGCTTCTCGCACCATATGTCCTTGCCGGCTTCTGCAGCCATCTTTGCCATAATGCCGTGCCAGTGCGGCGGCGTGGCTATGTGTACTATATCGATGTCAGGCCTGGCTATCAGCTCCCGGAAATCGTGATACCCCTTCACGCCACCACCGGCCCTGTCGAGCGCCCGCTTCAGGTGCACGGCATCAACATCGCATACCGCCAGGAGGCGTGTGTTCTCGTATCCAAAGTGACCCAGTCCCATCCCGCCGACACCGATGATGCCCTTGGTGAGCTGGTCGCTGGGAGGGGTGTATCCCCTGCCGCCCAGAACATGTCTCGGCACGATGGTGAGCGCAGCACCGGCGACAGCTCCCCTGCGGAGGAATTCCCTTCTCTTTAATGGGTTGTTGCTCATAGTCATCCTTCGTCAGGGACGTTATACAGTCTTCTGAGGCCATCGAGACGCTGCCTGAGATCCGCCTCCACCCGGTCATATTCAGGGTCATCGATGAGGTTATTCATCTCATGCGGATCAGTGACGAGGTCGTAAAGCTCCCATTTGTCAATGTCATTGTAAAAATGTATGAGCTTGTACCTGTCGGTTCTGATCCCGTAATGTCTCTTCACAGCGTGCTCTGCCGGATACTCGTAATAGTGATAGTAGAGTGCGTCACGCCATCTCTTTGGCTTCAGGTCTTTCAGCAGGGGTACCAGGGATACTCCCTGGATATCCTCTGGCGGATCGATACCGGCCATTTCAAGGAATGTAGGGGCAAAATCGATATTCTGCACCATCCGGGTGACCTCGCCCCTGGCTGAATAGTTATCCGGCAGGCGCATCATAAGAGGTGTACGGAACGACTCCTCATACATAAAGCGCTTGTCGAACCAGCCGTGCTCGCCCAGATAAAATCCCTGGTCGGAGGTATAGACCACGAGAGTGTTTTTCATCAGACCCTCCGACTCAAGGTAGTCGAGCAGCCTGCCTGTATTGCGGTCTACCGACTCAATTGTCCGGAGATAATCTGTAAGATACCTGTTAAGCTTGTATATAGCCAGCGAATCGCCTGTCGGTGGATCGGCAACGAATGCCCTGCTGAGGCTGTCATACTCCCTCAGCCATGCATTGCGCTGCTCAGGTGTCAGACGGTTATTGATATACCAGATATAATCTTTTTCATGGCTGGGTGCTGAGTCGCCTGCTGATCCTGTAATCTTAAGGTCAGAGGCCATGCGCATATCCCTGATGACACTCATCTCCTGGGCGGCAGCGGCCTCTCTTCCCTCATAGTTGTCAAAGAAGTTTCCCGGGACAGGAAACCGGGTGCCGTCGAAGAGGTCGAAATCGACTGTATCGGGCATCCAGTTACGGTGGGGAGCCTTATGGTGGACCATGAGACAAAAGGGATGCGCCGTATCGCGTTTCTCCAGCCACTCAATGGCCATATCGGTTATGATTGTTGTGGCATAGCCGGTGTCCCTGTACCTGCGGCCCATCTCAATGAAGTCAGGATTGTAGTAGCTGCCCTGGCCCGGCAGTATATTCCAGTAGTCGAAGCCGGTAGGGTCGCTCTTGAGATGCCACTTGCCTATCAGTGCCGTCTGGTATCCGGCTGCGCGGAGCAGTTTCGGAAATGTCACCTGGGAGCTGTCAAACCTGTGCCTGTTGTCAAGGTGACCGTTGGCATGGCTGTGTTTCCCGGTGAGAAGGGCGGCCCTGCTGGGAGCACAGATGGAATTGCAGACGAAGCTGTTGCGGAAGATTATTCCCTGATCGGCGATACGGTCAAGGTTGGGGGTAGCGTTGATCTCGCTGCCGTAGGCTCCCACTGCCTGGTAGGCATGGTCATCGGTCATGATGAAGAGGATGTTGGGCTGTTCCGGCTCCTGACCGGCACATGACCAGAGCATCAGTAATGCAAACAGGATTAAAAGCTTATTCATCATATTATCTGTTTTTATTTCCAATGGTCTGACGGAACCTGCATGTAATATAATTATCAATTTCCGGTGTATGTTGCTGCTCATGCAAGTTTCATCTTTGTTGATTTGTTTTGTTAACTCAGCGCTGAATTAAGGTGGTGCCCTATTTACAACGGATTATCAGATGTTGACAAGTTTCTTCCTGATTATTATCCATGCCACTGCCAGCAGGTATGCGGCACATAGCAGCAGCACACCCATTGCGGGTACCACACCCGTCAGGTCGCTCACCAGTCCCATTGCCGGTGGTATGAGGGCACCTCCGGAGATGGCCATCATCATCAGCCCCGAGATCTCATTGCTTCTCTCGGGATATTTCTGAACCGTGAGTGAGAAGACCAGGGGGAAGATGTTTGCCACGCCGAGGCCGATAAGGAACACCAGAACCCATGCCACAGCCTTCGATGCGGTCGGGATGAGCATAATAAGCAGTATTGTAACTATTGAGAGCAGGGCACTGTAAAGCAATCCTTTCGTTGAGGCAAGCTTTGTAAGTATCAGTGCCCCGGCGAAGGTGCCCAGCATACGTCCCAGAAAGTAGATACTGCGGCCTGACTGTGCTGCCACCTCCTCAATGCCAAAGCGGGTTGCGAGGTACTTGCCGGAGAAGTAGTTGAAACCGACATCGATACCCACCACCAGGAAGATGGAGATGACCATCATCAATATATACGAGTTGCCCAGCAGCCTGAAAGCAGAAGCCATTGAGGCTTTCTCTCCCTTTGCGGCGGTCTCCTCGATCTTTACGCTGCTCAGCCAGAGGACGCTCAGGAAAGAGATGATGCCATAGACGAGGAATAGCAGCTTCCAGTCGCCGAAACGGCTGAAGAATAGGGCTGCCAGCGGAGCAGCAATCATTGAGCCGATGGCCTTTATGAACTGTGAGAAGCTGAGGAAGCTGGAAGCCCGTCTGCCCGGCACCACATCAACAAGCAGGGGGTTGGCCGAGACCTGTACAATGGTGTTCCCGATACCCAGCAGCGCGAACCCGGTTATCACGGTGGCAAAGTTGTAGAAGAAGAAGGGTATCAGCAGCCCCACGCCCGTCACTCCCATGCCGATGTTGAGCATGGTCTTCTTCCCTACCCTGTCCTGCAGTATGCCCACCGGCACCGAGAGGATGAAGAACCAGATAAAGGCCGCAAAGGGTATCAGCCCGAGGATGAAGTCGCTGAGTCCGAGATCACCGGCCACGCGGTCCTTGCCGATACCTACAAGATCGACAAAGCTCATTACAAAGAAAGAGAGGAGTACCGGCACCACCAGTCTCATCTCGATTTTTTTCTCATTCATTGTTTTTGGATTGGTCAGTCTTACATTAACCGGAGAGCAGGTTGCACGGCCTTCCAGAATTCCTCATCATGAAGATAGGCGCTGCCAAGCAGTGCGGCGTCCTCTTTAAGTTCGGAGATGGTTACCCGGGCATTGCATCCTGCCTTTTCCAGTTCCCTCTCAAAGGCATCTCCGAAGAGCTCCCATGCATGTGATATGTTGCCTCCGGCCACAAGTATCTCTGCGCCGAACCGTTTCAGCCATGGTGCCAGGAAGACCCCCAGGTTTGTCCCGAACTCACTGAAGATATCGCGGACTGCCGGCTGACTCTCCGCTGCCAGTGCAATCTCCTTCACTCCTTCCGCGAGGAGGCCTGTCGCCTCTTTGTATCTCGATATAAACCAGCGCGTTGAGAAGTAGTCATCAGCTATCCCATTGCCAAAGGGAAGGTGGTATACGCATCCCATCTTTGGGACTGTCTCTCCCTCAACGACAGGGATGCGGTCACTGAGGAAGGCAGAACCGAATCCTGTGCCGAGTGTAATTGCCATCATTTTCCTGAAGCCTGCGGCCTTGCCGGCCCAGGCCTCTCCTACGGCAAAGGAGCTGGCATCATTCATGAAGCGCACCCGGCAGTCGCATGGTAGCCCCAGTGCCGAGCTGACAGCCTTACCCACGTTGATGCCATAGAGCTTTTCATATTTGGGCACGCCCCTTATGAGGCAGATGCCGTTGACATAGTCAAACGGTCCGGGCATGGCAAAGCCTATCCCCCGGAGGTTGAATATCTGTATCCCCTTCAAGACCTTCCTCAGAGTGTCGCTCCACACCTTCAGTATCTCATTGGCCTCTGCCTTGTTGTCAACGGGGCTGGAGGCGCGTGAGGCTTCGATAATACGGTGTTTCTCCATATCAATGGCAACAGCGGTAATATGACTGCCGCCTATATCTGCGCCGATCGCAATGTTCTGTAACAGAGGGTTCATGGCAAGAATTCGGTCAGGTCCTGTTTGAAGCGTTGAAAATATCTATTTTTCCAAAGAGCACAAAGGGAATTGAGTTATATTATTTTCAAAAAATAGGAGCAATCGGGGAATTGTGTTAAATTCGTGATGTTAATCCCTAATTCCTTACCGTTCATAATCAAAATTTTTTCTGTTATGCCAAAAGCCACAAAGGAGGACGCGCTTCTGTATCACAGCAGAGGACGCAAGGGCAAGGTGGAGGTGATTCCCACCAAGCCGTACTGTACTCAGTTTGATCTCAGCCTGGCCTACACGCCGGGTGTTGCCTACCCGTGTCTCGAGATCGAGAAGAACCCTGATGATGCTTACCAGTATACAGCCAAGGCCAATCTTGTGGCTGTCATATCAAACGGCACCGCCGTTCTCGGGCTCGGTGACATCGGGGCTCTTGCCGGCAAGCCGGTGATGGAGGGCAAGGGACTTCTTTTCAAGGTCTTTGCCGACGTCGATGTATTTGATATTGAGGTTGATGAGAAGGACCCCGACAAGCTTATCGAGATATGTGCGAAGATTGCCCCCACATTCGGAGGCATCAATCTCGAAGACATCAAGGCTCCCGAATGCTTTGAGGTGGAGACCAGGCTGAAGGCGATGCTTGATATTCCCGTTTTTCATGATGATCAGCACGGTACTGCAATCATTTCTTCGGCAGGGCTGCTCAATGCGCTGGAGATCAACGGCAAGGATATCCGCGATTTAAAGGTGGTTGTATGCGGTGCCGGCGCTGCAGCCAATTCATGCTCGCGTCTCTATGTGGCACTTGGAGTCAGGAAGGAGAATCTGATCATGGTTGACAGCAAGGGTGTCATCAACACCGGGAGGAAGGATCTCAACAAGTACAAGCAGGAGTGGGTTACAGACCGCGATGTCAACACCCTGGCGGATGCAGTGAAGGGGGCTGATCTCTTCCTCGGACTCTCAGTGGCGAATATGCTGACCGGGGAGATGTTCAGCACGATGGCGCCTCATCCCATCGTCTTCGCCATGGCCAATCCCAATCCGGAGATAAGTTATGAGGAAGCGATGGCCACCCGTGATGATCTGATCTTTGCCACCGGCAGGTCAGACTACCCCAACCAGATAAACAACGTTCTGGGTTTCCCGTTCATTTTCCGCGGTGCTCTTGATGTAAGGGCCACCTCCATAAACGAGGAGATGAAGCTGGCGGCCACCAAGGCGCTGGCGGAGATTGCCAGGGAGCCGGTGCCGGAGGTGGTACTCAAAGCTTACGGGCTCTCCGCCCTGGAGTTCGGTACGGACTATATCATACCAAAGCCGATGGATCCGCGGCTGATATCGAGGGTTGCCTCTGCCGTTGCAAGGGCCGCGATAGAGACCGGGGTTGCAAGGCTGAAGATAGACGACTGGGATGAGTATGAGAAATCTCTTGACAGGCGTACCTCTGATCACATAAAACGGATTGCAGAGATCACCTGCCTATGATCTGAAACCAGAGAGGGCCGGTGCGCATCAGCCACCGGCCCTCTTCTTACCCTCATCACTTAACCAACCACAAAACTGTGCCCAAACTCTTAGAAAAGCACAGTATTATAATACCGTTCTGAGTCTCATCTTTGTCTCATACAGGTCCAGGATCATGGAAGAGATCTGATCAATTGTAAAACTTCCCCTGTTGAGCGTAACATCGAAGAGATAATCTATGCACAGAGGTTTTTTCTCAAGGAAATCGATGATCAGTTTGTGTCTCTTCTCATCGGTTTCAGCAATATACTCCTCCGCCTTCTCAACGGTCATATTCTTCTTTTTCATCACGTTCTCGATACGCCAGTGGAGCGGCGCTACCAACCTCACATGCAAGGAGTTTGTCATCTCCCGGGTGATGGCCACACCTCCCCTGCCGATCATCACCGCATAGCCGTCACGTGCTATCGACGTCACCACCTCCCTGATAGCCTTCTTCACTGAACTGTCAGTGACGAAAGTACCGGAGAAGGCCATTATCATCTGCGATATATCCGACATGCCGAAACCCTGGTAGTAGGTCTCGACACGCTGCGTGTCGGTCTTGAGTTCGTGGGCTGCATGATAGATTATGTCCTTGTCAACCCACTTCCACTTATTGGTGTTGAACCTGAGATTGAGCTTAGCCACCAATTCGGCGGCAACCTCCCTGCCGTCACACCCGGTGAGGCGTGAAACTGTTATCACAGGACCCGTCCGGTCGATAGGTCTGCCAAGCATCTCAGCCCTGTAGCGCGTATCAAAATAGTCAAATATCTTCTTCACGGCTATAGCATTGGCTGCCTGATGACAGGTATTACGACACCTCTCCTGGCGGCAGCGTTAAAATTTTACAAAATATAGCAAAAATTTTTGACAATGTCAATCCTGACCGGCAAAAAAATGACAGTTACTCTCCGTGCTCCGTGCGCCTGATGATCTCGTTCTGCAAGTCTTCTCCCAGGTCGTTGAAGTAGTCGCTGTACCCTGCCACACGCACAATCAGGTCACGGTACAGTTCCGGATGTTTCTGTGCCTCACGCAAAGTGTCGGCACTGACGACATTGAACTGCATGTGGTGGCCGTCGAGGCTGAAGTAACTTCTTATGAGTGCGGTGAGCTTGCTGTAGCTCTCTTCATCCTCGAAGAACTCCGGGGAAAACTTCTGGTTCAGCAGGGTGCCTCCTGTTCTCAGGTGATCGATCCTGGCAGCTGACTTAATCACTGCCGTCGGTCCCTGCCGGTCTACTCCCTGGAAGGGGCTTATGCCTTCTGACAGAGGTACCCAGGCCTTGCGGCCGTCAGGGGTGGCACCGGTCACATTGCCAAAGTAGACATGTGATGTTGTGGGCAGCATGTTGATACGGTGAGTCCCTCCCCTGGGTGTAGGTCTGCCGGTAACAGCATCATGGAAGATCTCGAAGACCGCCACAGCCTGTGCATCGGCGTAGTCATCATCATTGCCGTACTTTGGTGTTTTGTAGATCATCTCATACTGCATCTCCCCTGCACCCTCGAAATTGTTTTTCATGGCCGTCAGCATCTCCTGCCAGGTGAAGCGATGCATATCATATATATTATACTTAATCGAGGTAAGGATATCTGTGATGCTGCCCAGCCCCACTCCCTGGATATAGGTAGTATTGTACCTGGCGCCCCCGGCATTGTAGTCTTTGCCGTTGGCAATGCAGTCTTCCAGCAGCAGTGAAAGGAAGGGCACCGGCAGGTGGAGTGCGAAAGTCTTTTCAATGACGTTGTTACCCCTGATCTTTATGTCGGCAAAGTGATTTACCTGCTCCCTGTATGCCAGCATGAGATCGTCAAACGAGCTGAACGATGAGGGGTCGCCCGTCGCGGGTCCGACCTGCACTCCGGTGCGGTTATCGAACCCGTTGTTCAGTGTGACCTCCAGTATCTTGACCAGGTTGAAATACCCTGTAAGCCAGTAGCATTCGGTGCCGAAAGCACCCGTCTCAACACAGCCCGATGCCCCGCCGTTGCGTGCATCGACGATGCTCTTGCCCTGTCTGAGAAGCTCCTGTATGATAGCCTCGGTGTTGAATACCGAGGGCTGTCCGAAGCCTGTCCTGATAATATCCAGCGCCTTGTGGATAAATGTATCAGGGTTCTTCAGACTCACCTGTATCATTGAGCTGGGCTGCAGTATCCTCATCTCCCGGATGACGTCAAGGAGAATGTAGGTCATATCGTTGACGGCATCGCTGCCATCAGGTTTCACTCCCCCGAGGTTGATCAGACAGAAGTCGGTGTAGGTGTTGCTCTCCTGTGCCGTGACACCCATTTTCGGGGGTGAAGGGTGATTGTTGAATTTCACCCAGAAGCAGCCCAGGAGCTCATATGCCTCATCGGGGGTGAGGGCACCTGATTCAATCCCCTCTTTATAGACAGGCCAGAGATGCTGGTCGAGACGGCCGGGGTTGAAGGAGTCCCACGGGTTGAGCTCGGTGACAACACCCAGGTGAATGAACCAGTAGTGCTGCAGCATCTCGTGGAAGGTCCGGGGTGCATGTGCCGGCACCCGGCGGCATAGGGCCGCCATCCTCTCAAGCTCTCCGCGACGCACTTCATCCTTCTCTTCTGCAGCAAGTGCCTCCAGGGCATCGGCATGCCTGCCTGCATACATGATGATGGCATCACAGGCTATCTCCATTGCCTTGAGCTCCTCGTTGCGTTCATAGGCCTGCGGGTCATTGCGGAAATCGAGGCTGGCAACAGCATCAGCAATCTCCCTCTTGAGGTCCAGGAAACCGGTATGGAACATCTTGTATCCCAGCACAGTGTGACCAGGAGCCCTCTGTTCCTGGAACTCGGTGAAGATGCCTGCCTTATATGCTGCAAGCCACTCGGGAGTCATGCGCGCCATGATGCGGTCACGATTGCTGCGTCCCTTCCAGAAGGGGATGATCTCCTCACTGTAGATCCTTTTGACCTCATCATTAACCTTAAAACTGACTTTCTCACGGCCGTCAAGGATCTCAAGATCCTGCATCGAGTGCAGGCTTATCTCAGGGTATGTGGGTGTAGCCTTGGGCGCGGGACCTCTCTCTCCCACTATCAGCTCACCCTCGTTGATGCAGATGGCCTTGTTCCGCAGCAGGTACTCAAAGGCCCGTGCCCTGAGCAGAGGAGCTGAGAGGCCCACGGCCTCCCGGCTGGAATAAAACCGCGTGATAAGCTGCGCCCTCTCGGCGGTTAAGGTCTCAGTGGCGTTAAGGCTCTGCTCCCTGAGCCTCATCACTCTCTCTGTCATTTTCATATCTTTTGTCATCACTTTCTTAGTTTGTTTTTTGTCAGCCACCCTTCTTTACATGGATCCCGAGCGGCTGCAGGATCTCCATATAGTCATCAAGATGCCCGTTTGATATCTGGCTGTACGGGGCCATCCTGTCAGGAAGCCCGAAACGGCGGTATTTTGAGCTTCCCGTCTTGTGATACGGCAGCAGGTTTATCCCGCTTATCCTGCCCCCGCGTCTGCTCTCGATAAATTGACGCAGCTGTTCCATGAATCCGCGGTCAGCTGTCACTCCCGGAATCACCGGAATACGGAGAATCACCTCCGCCCCCTCTTCAAGCAACATATCGAGGTTTGAGATGATAAGCCTGTTGTCGACACCGGTAAACTTCCTGTGAGCCTCGCGATCAAGCAGCTTGATGTCATAGAGAAACAGGTTTGTATATTGCATCACCGACCTCATGACCTCAGGTGCCGCATAACCAGAGGTGTCAATTGTTGTATGGAACCCGGCACTCCTGAGCAGGGTGAGGGCCTCAACGAGAAACTGAGGCTGCATCAGCGGTTCACCTCCGGAGAAGGTGACTCCTCCTCCTGAATGCTCCATGAAGACCCTGTCGCGTTCAGCCTTCGCCAGCACCTCTTCGGGGGTATATTCCATGCCTACAATCTCCCGGGACCGGAACTCCTGCTCTCCTACCCTGTCTATCCTTTCAGTCGTCACCCGGCCTGTCGCCTTCCCCTCAGGATTGTGACACCACCAGCAGTCGAGCGGACACCCCTTCATGAAGAAGGTGACCCTGATGCCGGGACCGTCATGTATTGCGTATCTTTTTACACTGAATATTAAGCCTTTCATAGTGATGCAACGTGATTGAGTCGTGTGAGACGTAAAAAGGGGGCGGCAGCCGATGGCTGCCATGATGAAAGGCTATCTGCTGTAGAACATAAGGCAATGATACAGCCTCCTTCCGAGGCGGTTCATCATAAACCTGTGTTCGAGCCGCTGCATGAGATAAATAATTAATGCAAAAGTAAGAAATTCCTTCCGGATTTCAAATAAGGGCAGTCCCAAAAGGGAGGCAGATGTTTTCTGATAAGCCCATCATATTGATTGACTGATATTTGACAACTACTGAGTTCGATTAACATAAGTTTAACAGAAGATATGTGCAGCAAAACCGGGGGTTGCCGGTCTTTATTACGGAAAGAGAATGGAAAAGGACAGTTCCGCTTTTTTTCAATGGACAGTTAAGTGTTAAACTAAAAAGGGTCAGTCATGAAAAGAATTTTTCTTCTGTTGGTATTATGTGTCGGAATGACAGCAATGTCATACGGCAAAGTAATTGCGAGAGGCGAGTCAAATACTCCCTTCGGCAGCTACACCATCGAATTGTGCGATCAGCCAATGTCATTTGCCGGTGAGGAGATGAAATGCTATCTGATCACCTATTCAAAGAGTCCGCTGCAGCTTAAGGTTTATGTCGACAAGGAGCGCAAGTGCAAGAATTATGTTGTGCTCTCCGATGAGCTCTCAGTAATGTACTCATGTGACGGAAAGATTTTCGGTGTCAAAAAAGTCGACAAGAAGTTCAGCAGTGCAGGTATCGTCACTGATGACTCGAAGCTTGACAGGATGGATTATTTTCATCAGAAGGTCATATCCCGGGGAGAGACGAGTGATTTTGATGCTGCAATGCTCATTGCATCGTACTTTCCACAGCTGGTCAGCTAAAGCCGGAATAAAGATTTTTTTTTCCTTCCTTAATCAGGCCGTCCGGCCTGTCTACGATCAGGTTTAGGTTGAATTGAGGGTGCCTCACACGGCATCCTCTTTCTTTTGCCGCTCCTTCC
Source organism: Bacteroidales bacterium (assembly GCA_034004025.1). Lineage (GTDB taxonomy): Bacteria > Bacteroidota > Bacteroidia > Bacteroidales > VadinHA17 > SR-FBR-E99. Next base: position 1,446 of record JAVEXM010000034.1, on the reverse strand, counting down.
AATTCTGCTCAGAAAAAGCAGAATTGAGAAAAGCAGGGCAAAACCGGGTTCTTTTTTGCCCCCCTTCGGATAAGTTAATGCCGGATCAGATACCAAATATGCTGCACCAGGTCCTTCATCTGGTTAACAAATGTGAAAACCAGGCCGGAAATGAGCTTATTGTCTCTCTTATTCCCCTTAAATAGGTATTTTTAACCCGTAAAATCCAAACTTCAACGATATGAAAAAAACTTTCATTATGCTTTTGATTATTGCTGTGGGAGCGGTTTCATGCAGGAAAGAAACCTGTGAAAATCCGTTCTACTGTGAATGGGACACTCCGTTTGAGGTTCCGCCATTTGACCAGATCAAATTCGAACATTTCAAGCCTGCCTACCTGAAAGGGATGGAGGAGCAGATGGCTGAGGTAGATGCCATTATCAACAACAGTGAAGAGCCCACCTTTGACAACACAATCAGGGCCATGCAGTTCACCGGTGAGCTGTTGACGAAGGTTCAGCGGGCTATGGGTCCTCTCTCCGGAGCCAACACCAACGATTCGATACAGGCACTGCAGAGGGAGATGTCTCCCCTCTTCTCAAAACACAGGGATGACATCTCGCTCAATGAGAAGCTGTTTGAAAGGGTAAAATCAGTATATGAGAACAGGGATAAGTTCGATCTTACCCCGGAAGAGAGCAAACTGCTTGAGGACCAGTACCTGGGATTTATCAGGAATGGTATCGGTCTCTCTCCGGAGGAGAAGGACAAGCTCCGCAAGCTCAACAGTGAGCTTTCGCTCCTCTCGGTAAAATTCGGAGAAAACCTGCTGGCTGAGACCAACGGTTTCACCCTGGTCATTGAAAATGAAGAGGATCTCTCCGGACTCCCCGAAGGTGTCAGGGCACAGGCAGCCGATGCAGCTAAGGCAAAGGGAATGGAAGGCAAATGGCTCTTCACCCTTCAGAATCCCAGCTATATCCCCTTTATGACCTACGCTGACAACAGGGCACTGAGGGAAAAGATGTTCAGGGGTTACATGATGCGTGGCAACAACGGCAACGAGAGAGACAACAACCAGATCCTGGCTGATATCATCAGGTTGCGAGTTGAGAAGGCAAGGCTTCTCGGATATGAAAGTCATGCCGACTACGTGCTTGAGCGCAATATGGCAAAGGAGCCTGAGACTGTACTCAATTTCCTGGCACAGATCTGGGAGGCAGCCCTTCCGGTAGCAAAGGCAGAGGCTGCTGCACAGCAGGAGCTCATTGACAGGGAGGGCGGCAATTTCAAGCTTGAGCCCTGGGACTGGTTCTATTACACGGAAAAGATACGCAAGGAGAAGTATGACCTGAGCGACGAAGAGACTAAACCCTATTTCTCTGCCAAAAACGTCACTGACGGTATGTTCTACGTGGCAAACAGACTTTACGGTCTTGAATTCAGCGAGAGGAATGACATTCCGCT
>JAVEXM010000146.1:0-5072 GCA_034004025.1 Bacteroidales bacterium | reverse complement strand
TACTTCGATGCCGCCGATGACGGCATCTGCCTGAAGTCGCACAGTGCCGACTTCATATGCCAGAATGTACACATTTACAACAACACGGTCAGGACGAGTGCCAACGGCATCAAGTTCGGCACCGTGGGACGCGGGGGATTCCGCAATATCACAATTGTCAACAACCTTGTCTTTGACACCTACAGGTCAGCAATAACTTTTGCTGCCGTTGACGGAGGCATCGTGGAGAACATCGTAGTGGACAGTCTCAGGTCCCTGAATACCGGGAATGTCATCTTCCTCCGGATCGGGAAGAGAACCGGCACCAAAACGGGCAGCATCAGCGGGGTAACAATTAAGAATGTATATGCAGAGGTGCCGGCCACCAAGCCTGATGCCGGCTACAACTACGAGGGCCCGGTGGAGGACCTGCCGCGTAATATATCTCCTTCGATCATTTCGGGTATGCCTGATGCCATGATAGAGAATATCACTTTGAAAAACATAGAGATACATTATCCGGGCGGCGGCAATCCCCATTATGCAAAGGTGGGTCTCGATGAGCTCGACAGGGTGCCCGAGATGGAGAAGAACTACCCGGAATTCTCAATGTTTAAGGAGTTGCCGGCATGGGGCTTCTACATCAGGCATGCTAAGGGTATCACCTTCGAGAACGTCAGGCTGGTGTGTGATAAAAAGGATTACCGCACGGCAGTGGTGCTTGACGATGTTCACGGAGCCACCTTCCGCGGCCTTGAGGTATCAGAGCCCGGAGGCAGGAAGAAGCCGGTGTTTCATTACAGGTCAACAGATATCGTGCTCTAGAGCACAGGTCATCCAAGTTCTGATATCTTGCTGAGGAGGGGGGTGTCAATTATTGTAACGTCACGTCCCTGGATACTGATAATACCTTCCTTTCTGAGTTCGGTAAGCAGTCTGACGGTATTCTCCTCTGAGATTGCGGACATCTCCCCGAGCTCCTTCCTGGTCACAGGCAGCCTGAAGCTGTCAGTGCCATAGAATGAGGCCAGTGACAGCAGGCTCTCGGCGATCCTTCCCCTGATGTTCTTCTGATTGAGGCAGATTATCTTTTTCATTATCAGGGCAACCGATTTACCGAATGCCCTGTTGAGCCTTAGAAGCACCTCATGGTTTCCGAGATAGAGCTCCTTGAGAAGATCGAGCTTCACCATGCAAACCTGGGCATCTTCTATGGCCGTGACGGAGTAGGTATAATGAATGCTTTCAAAGAATGAGAGCAGTCCGATGTAAGCAGGTGGCCTCATGAGATACAGTATGATGTTATGGCCGTTGATCCCCTCGATGTACAGCTTTGCCGTACCCGAGGTCAGGTAGATTGCATGGCTGACACTGTCGCCCTGCCTGCATATCATCTCATGCTTGCGGAATCCGGCCCTGATGATACTTGATTCGGGAAAAGCCTTGCCCGAGCTTCTGAAGGCATCATAGAGATCACACTTGCGTTTACATGCCTCGCAGGGCATTTTGCCTGTAATTCTCATTCACAGTTGGTTATCACAATTGATTTGAACACTTCATACCTGCATAATCAGTAACCCGGACACCACTCATCCGGAAATCGCCAGCGGATCATCAAATATAGTTGATTTATATCAATGTTACATTGCAAGATTATGCCGCGAACAACATGTCTCAAAATCTCTATTTTAGTCAATCTTAAAATCGTTACCAAACACCCTGCAATATATGGAATCAAGCGATCAGTACAATTTCAGTATTTTCTCTCCCCGCAACAAGCACGGGCGAAAGAACAGGAATGTCATCTTCACCATGCTTGCAATATGGGCGGTGGCAGTTTTCGGTTTTCAGTTTCTGCTGAGGGCGATAGAGAAGCCTACGCCCGAAAAGGCTCTAACAGTTTTTGAATCTGAGTGGCCCTCTGTTATGGGTGGTAATGATCAGGAAGCAGACTACCAGGCTATTCTCACGTCTCTCCTTATGGTGAAGGGAAAGAATACAGTTGCCGTTGCCGATCAACAGCTGCTGAGTGAGGCAATCAGTACCGTCACATTCCGGATGGTGCCAGAATCACTCAATACGCAGGTAATGGAGAAGGTAGCCGCCCTGGAGTTAATGCATGCTGACATAGCCGCATTGAAAGGCCAGGAGTATATGGACCTTAAATTCCGGATACAGGATGCCAGCGCCGGCCTGATAGGGATGCTTGAACCATATACAGGATACGGAACAACAAGCCTTGAGGCACCGATACTTGCTGCAAGTCTCAGAAAGGATTACCCTGCTTCACTGACCGAAGCATCTTTCAGCCCTCTTCCGGAGATGATGAAACTGTATCTCACCCATAACCAGTCGGTGCTTACTGATACAAAATTCCTGGGATTTCCTTTCCATTACTTCTACACTGCCGTCTTTCTGCTGGTGCTTTTCGTGGTGCTCTGCATTGTCTACAACAGACTGATAGAATGGCGCTTAAACAGGGAAGGCATTGTTGAATAAGTTAATTTGCAGATAGAGATGAAAAAGTTATACTTCACATTTTTATTACTCCTGTCGGGAGCAATTACATTAAATGCGCAAAATCTCACCCAGCTCGAGGGAAGTTTCAAGACAGGTCCTGCAATCATACTGATCGCTATACTTGTGACATTTGTACTTGTAGGTATCTTTTTCCGTGCCAAGGACCCTACCGACTATTATGCTGCCGGAAGGAGCATCTCCAAGGTTGGTTCAGGTATGGCCATCGCATCGAACTGGATGAGTGCGGCATCGGTGCTGGGGATGGCGGGAATGATGTACGGCTTCGGCTACAACGGGCTCGCCTATGTTGTGGGCTGGACTGGAGGTTATGTTTTGCTGCTTATACTGATGGCTGCCCAGATCAGGAAGTACGGCAAGTATACCGCACCCGACTTTATAGGCGACAGGTTCTACTCACGTGATCTGAGGATCGTGAGCGCCATTTTTACAATACTGATATCATTTGCCTACTGCGTGGGACAGTTCGGAGGCATAGGGCTTATGTTCAAATGGATCCTGGGCCTTAACTACTCATGGGCGGTCATCATCGGCTCCTCGGTAGTACTGCTCTATACGCTGATCTCCGGGATGATCGGGGCGACGAAGAACATGCAGATACAGTATGTCATTATCGTCACCTCGTTTATGCTTCCGGTGTTCATACTGGCATTCAAGTTTGATTATTTCTGGCTCCTGCCCCAGATTGGTTACGGGGCGGCTGTGACTGACATCGTTCAGGGGATGCCCGCACCCAACATATCTGACGGTATGGCCCTGCTCAATGCCTACGGTCACAACTTTTCAATTGTTCCCAGTCCGGAATTTGCAATGCCGTGGGACCCCTCAACAGGCACTACCTTTTTCCAGTGGATGGCCATCTGTTTTTCTCTCATGGTTGGCACGGCAGGACTGCCGCACGTGATACAGAGGTTTTACGTTGTGCCGAAGATTACCGATGCACGGTGGTCAGTTGTCTGGGGACTCTTTTTCATCAGCCTGGTTTACTGGACGGCTCCCGCGTATGCAACATTCGGAAAGATACTCTCATCGAATCCCGAGGTGGGCGTCTTAGCCAAGGATGCGATTGTCGTTTACACAGCCCAGCTGGGTGGAGTGAACTCACTGATTGTAGGCCTGCTTGCCGCAGGTGCCGTCTCGGCAGCTTTCTCCACCGTCTCGGGCCTTCTTGTGGCAGGTGCCTCTGCCTTCTCGCATGACCTCTATGTCAAGGTCATCAATCCTGCCTCAACGCCGAAGCAACAGCTGAAAATTGCCCGTTGGGGTACTGTCCTCATGGCCGTGCTGGTGACGGTAGTGGCACTGATGAAACTGGGGCTGATTGCTCAGCTTGTATCTGTAGCTTTCTCAATGGCAGCCTGCACCATTTTTCCGCTCTTTCTCCTTGGCATCTGGTGGAGCGGGGCAAACAGGGCAGGGGCAAAGGCCGGTCTCTTCGCAGGCAGTCTTGTCACCTTCATCTCACTGACATACTTCATCGTTGGCCTCAGCGGAGGTTCACTGCCAGGGCAGGCTTTCATCTCATACTGGCTTAATGTGTGGTATTTTGCATGGTTTGGAGCGCCACTGGCGATAGTGGTAAATATTATCGTATCCTTGCTTACAAAGCCGACGCCGCTGGAGATAAAGAAATTTCTTGCCGAACAGGTTCACAATTGATGAGTCTAAAAGACCTGACAGTAATATCACCGGGAACCAGGAAGCTACTGGCAATTACCATTTCGGTTGCATTGGCGGCTGTGATCTTTGCATTCTTCTATTACCGGGGTGTCAACAGATCGGAAGATCCCCGGGTTGCAAAGGCCCGTGAATATATGGCGGAGTATGACCGTCTATCGGGCGGGACAGAGAGCTATGCCCTGTTCCACCTGCTTGATTCCGCAAACCTGATCTACAGGAGGGTGCCAGGGTACGGATCATCTTACGAGACAGGTGTAATTTATAACAACAAGGGAAGTAGCCTGCTGATGAAGGCACTGTATGACAGCACTTTAACGGAGTCGGGCAAAGTTGCATTTCTTAAGCTTTCCGTCACCTATGCTGACAGCGCCATTGCGGTATACAGAAGCTGGCTCGATAAGTGGGAGGCGCTCTCTGAAGATGATATTGCCAGCCGGCTGATATCTGAGATGAGTGAAGCCGATCCTGCCTTTGCGGGACTGAATTTCAACAATATTTTCAGAAAGAGAGTAAAGGATATGATGCTTGCCCGGGTTGAGACCCCGAGGAGGCTATCGGTCAGCTATACCAACAAGGGAACCGCATACCGTCATATGATGATGCCGGATTCAGCACTGGTATTTTATGAAAGGGCACTTTCAATATGGAAGCAGAACCGCACTGCGGAGAGCAATCTGAGCGTGCTCCTCGGAGGCGAGCCCGTAAAACCGGGGATTATTGAGTCGCTCTTTCCTCCGGACAGGAAAAAGAAATGAAATCAATACAGACCACTATGAAAAACCTATCTCTGTTAATTGCAGCTCTCATCTGTCTCGGACCCCGGGCCGCAGCCCAGGATGAAGACAGGAGATGGGGAATAAAGGTCTCGGGATTCG
>JAVEXM010000145.1:0-5082 GCA_034004025.1 Bacteroidales bacterium | reverse complement strand
AGCGGGCCCATCCCTTGTTGTGGACGATCATGAAGTTACGTGCTATATCACGCATCTCTCCGCGGGTCATATATCTGAAGGTGTAGTCAGGATTGCTGAAGATCCTTTCGGCTTTCTCCCTTATTACATTGCTGAGTCGGCTGTCGTCAACAGGTATGTGATACGTATATTGCTCAAAGTAGTTTCTGAAGCCGTACGACTCAAATAGTTCCCTGTAGTAAGGAGGGTTATAGGGCATGCAGTAGTTGGGTGGCAGAAAACCATCGACCAGCAGTCCCCACCAGCGGTCGCGCTCGCCGAAGTTCTCGGGTCCCTCCATGGCCGTCATGCCGTTCCCTGCCAGCCAGTTGCGGCAGGCATCAAACAGGGTGCGGGCAGCATTTCTGTCGTTGATGCATTCAAAGAAGCCCATCCCTCCCACAATTCCTTTATCCGTATGGCCAATCTTTTTGCTGTAGAAAGCCGCCACTCTGCCGACAGATTTTCCCGAGGCATCCTTCAGGAGCCACCTTATGGCGTCACCGTTGCGGAAGAGCTTGTTTGAGGATGGGTTGAAGACCTGCTCTATGTCTTTCACCAGCGGCCTGATCCAGTTACTGTCGCCGCTGTTGATTCGGGCGGCCAGATCATGGAATTCCCTTATATCCTTTTTGTTTTTAACTTCAACAAGTTGCAGAGCGTTAACCATTACCCCGTGAATTTCGAACAGGGGAGAAATTTAGGCAAACATTTTGGAAAAGCAAAGTCCGGTTTGTTTTCCGGTCTGAATGTCAGAACTTCACCCTGGCAGAGAGAATGAAATTCCTGCCTGCGGCGGCGATGCCCGATGAATAGGGCCTGTACCTCAGGTCGAGGAGGTTCTCCACCCCGGCCATAAGGTCAATCCTGTTGCTGATGTTGTATGAGCTCTTGATGTTAAGGGTGAACCATCCGGGTGACCAGGGGTTGCCGTTGGTGTCAGTGGCATACAGGTAAGCTTTGTCTCTCTCGCTCAATGCCAGTCTGTCATACGTGACGCTGCCGTTGTAGACGGCATAGAGGTCAACCTTGAAATGAGATCTCTCCAATATAAGGTGGGTTGTGCCGAACATTGGTGGCACATGACGCAGGGGTTCATTCTCATTATCATGGCCACCGGTGAGTGTCAGTGTAGTCTTGATACGGAGGAAGTAGGCAGGTTTCAGTTCTGCCTTCAGCTGTGTGCCGTAGACAAGGGCATAGCCCGCATTGACCATAGCCTGTACCCTGCTCTCTTCTCCGAGGTATTCTATGGTTGGCTGTCCGTTGAAGAGGAAGTCGCGCCTGACCATGGCATTGTCGAGCCAGGATATGAAGAACGAAGCATCAGCCCGGAGCAATTCTCCTATCTCCCTTGAGGCACCGAGGTCTATGTTATAAAGGTATTCCGGCTTGAGGTCCGGGTTGGGCACCACCAGTACTCCGGGGGCTGATTCGAAGACCTTGCCGAGGTCATCGAGGTTCGGAGCCCGGAAGCCGGTGGAGAGGTTTGCGGTGATTTCCGTACGGCTGTCAGGCCTGTAAACGGCGCCGACAGCGCCGGTTAATGCGCTGTTGGCAGTCTCGATGGTGGTGAAGGGCAGATTGTAGAAGGAGTTGTCGGCGATATCCGAATCGAGTGAGACAAAATTGTACCTGGCCCCGGTGCTGACGGTGAACTTGCTGCTCAGGTTGAACTTGTAGCCAAGGTAGAGGGAGAAACTGTTGTAGATATTCCTGCCGTTCGGATAACGTGATCCGGCGGGTTCCGTCACGCCGGTGAGTATGTCTTTTATATCAGCGGTGCTCTTTATGTTGTTTCTGACATATTCAGCACCGTAATAGAGCAGGTTGTTGTTCTCTTCATTCAGCTTGTCAAAGTCGATATTTGCAGTCCAGATGCCAACCTTCTCGAACTGCTCGTTCAGGCTTGTACTGTTTATCTTCCGGTCGTGGCGGCTCTCCCGGTAATCCTGTCTTGCCACTGTGAGCTTGGCCTCGTCAAAGAGTGCCGACTGCTTCTTGTAGCTGACCGTGGAGCTGGTCATCATCCATACCTGCGGCCCGTAGTACCAGTCGCCGAACCTGAGGGTATTGTCCCTGACCTGTATCAGCCTGTCATAGCGTGGCACATCGGATATCTTCGAATAATGATTTGCCAGGATCACATCGAAGTTTTTTCCTGCCTTGAAGCGCAATTTATTGGTAGTGTTGACCTGTGAGTAGCCTGATCCGACCTGCAGGCGGGGTTCGTCATTCACAATCACGACATCACCTGTGGCAGTTCGTTCCTGGTACATGTCACGAAGGTATTCGGGATGTTTCCGGGAACCCATCATCAGGTCATTGAAGTCTGACCATGAGGCCGAAGTAAAGAACGCCACCCTTCGTCCGCCCACGTTAAGGTCAGCATGGTATGTCTGTTCACGGGCGGCAGATGAGTAGCGGGCCATGGCTTCCGCCCTGTGATATACGGAGTCACCTGTGGAGAAGAGAGCCCTCTTGGTATGAAAGTCCATCACTCCTCCCAGGGCGTCACTGCCGTACATGGTGGCTCCCGGGCCGAAGATCACCTCTGTGCGTTCTATAACGTTGGGGTCGAGTGAGATCACATTCTGGATGTTGCCTTCCCTGTAGATGGCGTTGTTCATCCGCACGCCGTCGATGTTTATCAGCACCCTGTTGGTGGCAAAGCCCCTCAGCATCGGGCTGCCGCCGCCGAGCTGGCTCTTCTGCACGAAGACATCACCGCTGAGGGTGAGCAGATCCGCCGTGGTCTGCGGGTTGTGGATCCTGACGGAAGGTAAGGCGATGGTGCTGATGTGGTTCGGGACCTCATCGGATCTCTGTTCCCACCTGTTGGCGGAGACAATGAACTCTTCGACCTCAAAGGTCTTTATCTCAAGACGGATTACCCAGTTGGCCTGCCTGATCTCTTCCGGGGTGAAGGAGACCCTTTCGTATGAGAAATGCTGGAAAAAGACCGGTTTCCCGGCAGGGAATCCCGACAGGCTGACCTTACCCGCATGGTTGGTATAGCCGAACTGTGTTTTTGACTCATTGTAAACGGCGACATCAGATACCGGTTTGCCGTCATCAGCGTCAAGTACCGTCACTGTCTGGGCGCCAACCGTCGCAAAAGACAAAAGAAAAATGAGGAGAAACAGATATTTCTTCATTACAGGAAATTCATAAAAGCGATAAATGATGTACAAAAAGCATTCCACAATAATTAATTCCGGCTATGTTTCTCAGCATAACCTCCGGGAGGTGCGGGAATGGGGCGCGGCATAAACCCACGGCATACAACTCCTGCTGCCCTTCCGGCACCCGACCTTGTCCCCGGCATACGGCACCCTTATACCTCTCCGCCATCCGGCTCATGACAGACTCCGGCAGATGGCTCCGGTCAAACATGCAATGGCAAAGTAATATTTTATATTTTTGAGTTCAGATAATTACCTGAAAATAATGCGCAGGAGAACAGGGATAATAGTTGTTGCTCTTTTTGCGGCGGCACTGGCTGTGGCGGCTTACTTTATAAGACGCGACAAGCAGGTGGTGATTGTTGACCCCTGGGTGGCCGTACCATCTGATGCATTCATGGTACTGGAGACGCCTGATTTCCCGGAGCTGCTCACCAGGATCACCGATCCGGCGGGGGTGACGGCGAGGCTCTCCGGGTTGTCATGGGCAGCGTCACTGATGGATGCAGCTTCTGCCGTTGACAGTGTCACCGGCGGGCGTGAGGTACGTGAGATGATCAGCAACAGGAGGGTGGTCATCTCGTTCCACGCCGGTGAGCAGGGTGGTGTCACTCCGCTGGCGGTGATAGGCACGGGCACCACCGTCACACCGCGACGGCTCAACAGCCTGCTCAGTGCTTCCGGGGCTTCTGTTACCGATTCCAGGGATCTGGGTGGCACAAGGAGGTACAGTGTCAGCTACGGCAGGGGCAGCAAGGTAAAGGTCATGCATCTTGCCCTCACCTCCGGCATAGTGATGGCAACACCTTCCCCCGAGCTCCTCTCTGCCGCGCTTGACAATAAGAGTGCCGGCTCCGACATACGGCATCAGCAGGGGGTGTCGCCGGTGGTCATGGCCTCGGGCAAGGATGCCGACAACATCTTCATTCTTTTCAGGAACCTGCCCTCCTTCCTCCGTCCGTTCATCCCTCCCGATAACATCACAGCGGTCGCCACGGCAGCCATTGCCGCCGGCGGAGATATCGCCGCCACCGAGGAAGGCCTCTTCATCAGCGGCTTTATCACCACTTCAGGAACAGGCACGGGGGCCGACATGGTCAGCGAGGTATCTCCCGCTGAGAGCGGCGTGCATGAGCTGCTCCCCGCCGGGACCTTAGGATATACCACTGTCATGAGACGGGCTTCACTCAAGGGTGAGACTGCCTCCGATGCCGCATCGGTCACGGCCAGTGACCTTGCGCTGATACTCAGTCCCTTTACCGGGTCCGAGGTCACCGGTGCCACAGTGCCTGCCGGCAGGGAGAGGGAGAAAGTCAGGATCTTCAGGATGACCGACAGGCAGTCGGCGGAGCAGGTGCTTCGCAAAAGGCTGACTGAGAAATACCGTTCTATGGGACTGAGGGAGAGTCACTTCCTGGCCTCGGCAGGTGACGCCGACGGTGAGGAGAGAGTCCTGTACAAAATGCCTTTCCCCGGCGTGGCTTCGATACTGGCAGGCGAGAGCGGCAGAAGAGCCGATGACATATGGGTCACCTTTGAGAGGTCATACATGCTCTTCTCGGCTTCCCCCAATGCACTCGCAGCCATAACCAGGGAATCGGGCAGGGAGAACACGCTCATCAATGACCCGGAGTTCCGGCAGATGGAGAAGACTATGCCTACGAAAAGCTCATGGATATTCTACTCTTCAGGGGCAGAACTGATGGAGCTCATCAGCAGCTTCCTGACACCGGAGGCAGCGGCAAACATCGCCGAGGGCTCACTGGCAGGCATTGCAGGCGTCGGGCTTAGTCTCACGCCCAGCAACGGGATGATATATGCAGCTCTCTCCGTAAGGTACCGCGACAGCCGTGAGCAGCGAGGAGAGCCTTCCCCGGGC
>JAVEXM010000144.1:0-5171 GCA_034004025.1 Bacteroidales bacterium | reverse complement strand
AGTCTTCGTTACCTCCTTAGCTTGAGCTACGGACTTTGTCCCTCGGAGTCGGAACTCGAAGAAGGATGCGGTGGATGAAACCAGTATTCAGTTGTGTGTAGTATAAAAAAACCTCCTCTCCACGGGGGAGAGGAGGTTAAGATATGGGGGGAGGGACAGCCTATTTCTTCAGTACCGTATCCAGTACCTTCTGCTTGTCAAGAGGCTTGGTGCAGAAGAACCAGTCGTAGCACTTCATCTCATCCTTGCTCTCCATACGCTCCTTGGCCACGCCGCATGATCCGGCGGTAGGAACGATCACTTCGTCGCCCGGCTGCCAGTCGGCAGGCAGTGCAACGGAGAATGCATCAGCAGTCTGGAGGCCGATTGTCACCCTGTATATCTCCTCAAAGTTACGTCCGAGGCTCAGCGGATAATAGAGGATAGTGCGGATGATACCCTTGGGATCAATGAAGAAGACAGCCCTGACAGCCTTTGTGTTGCTCTCGCCCGGCATCATCATACCGTACTTCATGGCTACCTCCATGGTGATATCCTCAATGAGCGGGAACTTCACCTCAACATCCTTCATTCCCTTGTACTCGATCTTCTCCTTGATTGTACGAAGCCATGCGATATGGCTGTAGAGACCGTCAACTGAAAGGCCCACAAGCTTGGTGTTGGCTTTCTCAAATTTTTCAGCCATCGTGGCAAAGGTCATGAACTCTGATGTACAGACGGGGGTAAAGTCAGCCGGATGGCTGAAGAGGATCACCCAACTGCCTGAGTAGTCGCCCGGGAAGTTGATCTCACCCTGGGTGGTTACTGCCTTGAATTCCGGTGCCTTCTCGCCAATACGCGGCATTGCATAAGTTTTTTCTTCCATAATGATTTGAAATTTAGTTTGTTATTCTTGTTAATTGTGTATTTATATTTTTCTCACGACGGTATTCCGGTTTGTGTCCGGGTGTTACTGCATGATCTACTTTCTCCTTTCGATCATCAGATCGAAGTCCTCTTTAAGAGCTACGAGATCTTCTTCGTGTTCAACTTCATCCTTGAGTATCTGAAGGATCACGTCATACGTTACGGGGTCGCCTACCCTGGTAAGATCAAGAAGCTCACTGTAAACCTGTATCGCACACTGTTCTCCCTTGATGTTCTGATCAAGAATAACTGAGACGAAGGGGTCTTCAGGTGCCTCATAGCCGCAGTTGGTGATTTTCGTCCACTCGTCGGTAGTGAGTACGGGAGTTCCGCCCAGCTGAACTATCCTGTCAACCAGCAACAGTGCATGTGAGAGCTCTTCAGTTGCATGCAGCTCGAGCTCGGCGATGACTGCATCCTTCATGGGTCCCTTCACCACTTTTGCGCCGATCCAGTACTGGTAATAAGCGAGCCACTCGTCTGCCAGTGCCTTGTTCAGGAGGTTGATCAGTTTGTCAACGTCCATTTTCACGATTGATCTTCCAATTTGTGCCATAATAAAAAAATTGTTAAGGTTTATTAATTAATTGATTTTATGTGTATTACTTTTTGGCTGGGGGATATTTGATTCCGAGTCCTTCGGCCACTTTCAGCGCAAGCTCCTTGTCGGCCTTATGGAAATGGTCCAGCTGACGCATCAGTATCTCTTTTCTTTTCGGACCTGTTACACCCTTCATGGAGCCCACGAAGTTTGCAATGGTATTGGCACGCTCCTGGTCTGTCATGACTTTCCTGAAAAGTACTCCCGGCTGTGAGTAGTGGTCGTCATCATTCTTGTTGCGATCCCAGTAGTCGGCTACAACTGACCCCAGGTGCATGGGATGTTCCCTGTACTCCTTGTCTGCCTCTATGTCGTCGAAGCTGTTGGGATAGTAGTTGGGTGCGGAGCCGCCATTGCCGTCGATGGCCATGAAGCCGTCGCGCTGATGGTTGTGTACCGGCACGATGGGCCTGTTAACGGGAATCTGTTCGTAGTTGGCCCCGAGCCTGTAGCGGTGGGCATCAGGATAAGCCAGTATCCTGCCCTGAAGCATCTTGTCGGGCGAGAGGCCTATGCCGTTGACAATGTTGGAGGGGGCAAAGGCTGATTGTTCCACCTCGGCGAAGTAGTTTGAGGGGATCTCATTCAGTTCCATGATGCCTGCTTCTATCAGGGGATAGTCCTTATGCGGCCATACCTTTGTCAGATCGAAGGGATTCCACTTGAATTTTTCGGCCTGCTTGTCGGTCATCACCTGTATCATCAGTTTCCACTTCGGGTAGTCTTTTCTTTCAATAGCTTCGACGAGGTCTCTCTGTGAGTAATCGGGGTCCTTGCCCCTGAGCTCCTCAGCCTGTGGTCCGGTAAGGGTCCTGTTGCCCTGCATGGTCTTGAAGTGGAACTTGACCCACACTCTCTCATTCTTCTTGTTGTACATCGAGAAGGTGTGGCTTCCGTAACCGTTCATGAACCTGTGCCCGTCCGGGGTTCCCCTGTCGCTGAAGAGTATCATTACCTGGTGCAGGCTCTCGGGATTGAGACTCCAGTAGTCCCAGAGCATGTTAGCGCTTTTGAGATTGGTCTTCGGATCACGCTTCTGCGTATGGATAAAGTCAGGAAATTTCTTTGCATCCTTGATGAAGAAGACCGGGGTGTTGTTGCCTACCAGGTCCCAGTTGCCATCTTCAGTGTAGAACTTGACAGCGAAGCCGCGGGGGTCGCGCTCGGTGTCGGCACTGCCCTTCTCTCCACCTACGGTTGAGAAGCGTACCAGTACGCGGCACTTGTTGCCAACCTTGCTGAACAGCTTTGCCTTGGTGTACTTTGTAATGTTGCCTGTCACGGTGAATGTACCGAAGGCTCCTGTGCCCTTGGCATGAACAATTCTCTCGGGGATGCGCTCACGATTGAAATGGGCCAGTTTCTCGTGCAGGTAGTAATCCTGGAGCAATACCGGTCCGCGCGGACCAGCGGTCATGCTGTCTTCGTTCTCAACGTAGGGCCTGCCTGCTGCTGTGGTGAGTTTTTTCTTTGCCATTGTGGTTTGTTTTTAATGGTTGCCTGTTATATGTCTGTTTTTATTAGCGAAAAAGTACCTGATCTTGAATACTGTTCCCGTAGCCCCGATGGCAATGAGGAGGATCCTGAGCCAGGTGGCATTGACAACAAAGATTGCTGTCAGTATGATCATTGACCACATTATGATCATGGCTGTGATGCCGGCTCTTCTGCCTGCAGAAGGGGTCATGTACCTGGAAGTGAGGCGGCCGGTCATGATCCTGTTGTAGAGCGCCGGGGAGCTTTTCACATACAACCCTGCTGAAAGAATCATGAAAGGCGTGGTGGGCAGCACCGGGATGAAGATCCCGATAATCCCCATGATAAGTGAGGCTGTACCGCCGGATATCAGTAAGATCCTCTTCATTTTTTTCTTACCGATTCCCGTTTGTCGGTAAATTTGCCCATTATCTGGAGTCTGATATCCTCGATCCGGAAATCAGGAATCTGCTTCTTCTCGAAATAGCGATTAAGCATCTCCGTCAGTTCACTGTCATTGTAATCTTCTATCCTGTCGCAGTGAGTACAGTAGAGATGGTGGTGCGTGTCCCTCACGGAATCATAGCGGAGCAGACCGCGCTCGGTCTTGACCCTCTTCAGAATATCGTTCTCAACAAGGGTGTCAAGGGTTTTATACACAGTTCCCGTTGCAATGTCAGGATGTTTTTTCCTTATAAAATGACTGACCTCCTCGGCAGTGGGATGGTCATGCAAAATATCCACTGCCTCATAAACCGCAAGCCTCTGAGGTGTGACCTTGAGTCCCCTCTCTTTAAGTATCAGTCTGAAATCTTCAATTTTCATTAAATAGGAATAATTCTTAACAAAGAATAAACAAAAATAAGATAAAAAAGTTACGAAACAAAATATATATGCAGATATTTGGTTTAGATTTATGGCTGTAGCAAAGTATTTGTCGGTATAACTAAACTGTATACAATTTATCAAGAACGTCAAGCATTATCTCATCAACATTTTCACGGTTATCAATTGCCACCATCATGCCGTAGGCGGCAGCGCCGGTTGTTGCAGCTGCTTTTTCCCCGCTGTTCACTGATCCGGTGAACCGTGATGTGAGTTTTCTGAACCATTTTACGGGAAGGAGTCTTGACATTGCCCTGACGACTGAGATCAGCACGTGTGATGATGCATCCCGTATCTTATGTCCTTCCACAGCAGCGACTGATTCCCTTAGGGCCGCCAGGAATTCATCCTCGTGGCCTGTGTTGCAGAATGAGACAGTCATGTGGAGGGCTGATGGGAACTGCAGTTTATCAAGGTTCCAGCCACGTTTTGCCAGCTCATCTCCTATACGGTAGATATCATGTTTTTCGGAGGTGAATGCGAAGATGCTCATAACAGGTTTTGCCATGACCTTCAGGCCCGGGATTGCTTCGATGCCCTCCTTCATTCTGGCAGTCGAGACCATAACGGCCTCAGCCATCCTGTGGTACCCCTCTCTGCCTATGGTCCTGATTGCTGCCCATGCGGCTGCCATCGGGGCCCCGGACCTGGTGCCCAGCATGGTGGGGGAGGCATAGAGTCCGCCGGGCCAGCTGCTCATGACAAAGTACTGCGATTTCCTGAGTTCATGCGACCGGTAGATGATCACCGATGCTCCCTTGGGTGAATAGCCGTATTTGTGGATATCTGCGGAAAGAGAGGTTACCCCGCTGACTCTGAAGTCGAAGGGCGGTATCTCATAACCCAGGTCCTCAACGAAGGGCAGCATCATACCTCCCAGGCAGCTGTCGACGTGAAACAGGAGTCCGTGCTTCTGTGCCACAGCCCCGATCTCCCCGATCGGATCAATGACACCGTAAGGGAAGCAGGGGGCCGAGGCTGTTATCATTACTGTATTGCTGTTGATCATCTTCTCAAGTGCATCAACATCAACCCTTTTATCATCAGAGATCGGGGCATACCTGGCAGTCACGCCGGTCAGGTCAACGGCTTTGGAGAAAGCCGGGTGTGTGGTAACCGGTGCTATCATCTCAGGCTGCCTGATCTCCGGTTTGTGTTTCCGGGCCCAGTCGCGACCGGTCTTGACGGCCACCAGGATGCTTTCCGATCCACTGGTGGTCAGGTTGCCTGCATAATCCTCTCCGGCGTGCAGCAGGTCGGCTACCATAGCTACGGTCTCGTTCTCAAGCTGTCTGAGTGAGGA
>JAVEXM010000143.1:0-5200 GCA_034004025.1 Bacteroidales bacterium | reverse complement strand
ACCAGCCCCAGGAAGGCTGTCAGCGGGGGAAGAACGAGCAGCGACCGGCCTCCCGCAGATATCACCTCTGCCTTTTCCATGGCCGCGGCCACCATCTCTCTTCCTTCCTTGCCAAAGAGCCTGTGGTGAAGATCTACCGATATCCCTCCGCGGTGCAGCTCGGGCAAATGGTTGCCTATATCGAGTATGATGTGCCTGTAGAGTCGCGACTTCAATGAATTTGATACAAATCCCGCCTTTATAAGCATGTCCCTTGCTCTCAGAGCATCGCCAGGTGATACCAGCAGGTCGGCGTCGCTCATCTGCCGCAATCCCTTTGCCCCGTAAACCTGGTGTTCCAGTGCCAGCCCCTTGAGCAGCACAACCCTGATCCCTTCCTGTTCGAGACTCTTTGCAATCTCCGCGGCAACGGAGGTGATGTATGCCACCCGGGCAACAGACCTCAGCCGCGACCCTTCCAGTGTAGCCCGCTCTGTCTCCGGCACCAGCTCCGACAGCGACAGGTCGCTCAGGCTCTGCCATACCAGGGCTGCCACCCCGTGCCGCACCGCGAGGTCGGTAAAACGGTTCCACTCTTGCATGGAGCGCACTGCCACGGCGGCACGCTCCCGCTCATCACCGGTGAAGTCAGTCCTGGAGAGCAGGAGCAGCAGTGATATTACCTGGTCATTGTTTGCAGCCGCTGCACTCATCGGTACATCGATTTCTGACGGCTGTACATCTCATGATACCTGCCGCGTGCAGCCATCAGCTCATCATGTGTGCCGCTCTCCGCGATGCGCCCCCTGTCGAGCACGATGATGCGGTCTGCCTCCCGCACGTTTGAGAGCCGGTGGCTGATGAAGATGCAACTCCTGCCGTCAGTGATACGGCCCAGGTCAGAGAAGATCTCATACTCCGAGTCGGCATCGAGTGAAGAGGAGGGCTCATCGAGTATCAAAACCGGGGCTTTGCGGTACAGTGCCCTTGCTATGGCTATTTTCTGCCACTCGCCCCAGCTCATCTCCCGCCCTCCCTCGGTATGATGACCAAGCATTGTGTCATACCCCTCCGGCATGCTCTCAAGCAGAGAGGCGATGCCGGCCCTGGCAGCAGCCTCCCTCACCCTTTGATCATCCCTCCGGCTTTCATCCCTGATGCTATCATTACCGCGACCGTCGGCCCTTCTGTAACTTTCATCCCTGATGCTGTCATCCCCCCCACTACCGGAACTACTTAAGCCTTCATCAAAACGCCTCGCATCCGACGAGAGACGGATGTTCTCTCCGGCAGTGAGAAAATAGAGCATGAAATTCTGAAACACAACCGAGAAGAGCCTCCGGTAACCGGCGGGATCCAAAGTGGTTATATCTCTACCATTTAGCAGTATGCGTCCGCCGTCAGGGTCATAGAGCCTGCAGAGCAGCTTCACCAGTGTGGTCTTGCCCGACCCGTTGGGACCCACAACAGCTATCTTCTCACCACTGCTGATCTTCAGGTTAACACCCGCCACCGCCGGCTCCTTTGCCCCGGGATAGGTGAAGGTGACATTCTCTGCCACTATCTCGCTGAAGTCTGACGATTCCGGAGGCATAGCGTCGCCACCCATATCGCCCTTCATATCCAGAAAATTAAAGAGATCGTGCAGGAAGAGTCTGTTCTCCGCCAGCCCTGCATACCCCGACACCGCATCACGCAGGTATACCAGCGCCTGCCTGAACGCCACCAGGTACATCGCCAGCTCGCCGGCAGTGATCTCTGACCTCACGAACGCACCGCTGGCATAAACAAGGATCCCTGCAAAGGCTGCGACCTTCACCAGTGATGCGGCACTCTCGAGGAGGGTGTTCTTCCTGACGGCCTCCAGCTCAGGTGCCTTTGAACCGTCGAAGTTACTGCGGAACAGCCTCTCAAAGTAATTGCCCAGCCCGAAGAGCTTAACCTCGCGGGCAGGCTTCTCGCCTGTCAGCAGCCAGCTGAAATATGCCGCCTGCCTCGTAAGCGGAGTGACACTCCTGCGTGCCCTGTACAGGCGTGAGGAGTTCCGGTACCTGATCCACAGCAGCGGCAAAAACAGCAGAGCGAGCACCGCCAGCGGAATGACGCCGAAGGTCCTGAGAACATATCCCATGGCAATGAATGATATCACTCCCCGGGCAAGCAGTATCATGTCAGCCACCATCGCCGCCGGCCTCCACGAGATGTCCCTGGCAGCACGCGACATACCGTCGTGGAACGCCGGGTCCTCGAAGAACCTCAGTCCCATGCCTGCGGCATGCCGATGTATCAGTGATGATATATGACCTTCAACACGGACCGACTGCTTCCTGGTAAAATAAGAGCCGGCGTTGGCCAGCAGGTCATCGGCAAGAAGGGTCGCCGCCATCGCGGCTATCAGTCCTGTGACGGCGCTGAGCACCGGCAACTCCCCCCCGGCAGTAATGCCGGTTATCCTGTCGACATAATACCTGATCAGCAAAACCCCAACCAGCGGAAGGAAAGATCTCACCGTCAGTATCACCAGGCTGAATGCCGTCTCCTTCCCGGAACTTTTCATAAGCATCCCGAGTGACCGTGATATGATCTTCCGCTGCTGTTTCATCCTGTAAGTGATATACACAAACTTACATAAAATCACCCGGTTTTGTACCTGCAAAAAGCAACCCGGCGGTTTCCTGAAGGAAATCGCCCTTTATCGTTCATATCTCAAAAGTTATTAACACAACATTCCTGCTTGGGGTACTGTGACTTTTCTTACTTTTGAAACAATTACGGCTTCTGTCAGTTAAATAAGGTAAATAAAGGGCTATCTATTTAGGGATGAATATAGCACAACATCAAAGGCTTGGCATAAAGGGGAGCTTTCTGTTCGCCTGTATGTCATTACTGACAGTATTGCCGTTGTCCGGCCAGTTGCTGGGCGATGGTTCCATGGCAAATCCGTACAGCGGTTTCCTCTCCGGTAATCTTACAATCTCCGGGACGAAGTACTTCAACGGAAACCTGTACGTTGACAATGAGACTCTTACGGTCAGCGCCGGGGCAAAGCTCATAGCCGTCCAGAACAGGGCTTCCATTTTTGTTACCGGCACCGGCCGTATACTGACATTCGGAACAAAGTTGAGCCCGGTACTTTTCTCATGCGACACTGATCTCGACGGCATCAACGGTGAACCGGGCGAATACTGGGGCAACATCAACATCAACTCATCCGCCCCCAGCTATCTGGTATATTGTATTGTTGAGAATGGGAGGAAAGACTTTTTCAAGTTTGGACTGATCGGAGGAGGGGTGCGGATTGCATCGTCAGCGGTTACTGTCACAAACTCCACCTTCCGTAACTGCGTGGCCGACCTGGGCGGAGCCATTGCTGTGGTTAACGGCGCCACACCAACCATCTCGGCATGTACCTTTCTGAATAACAGCGCTCTTAAACAGGGCGGCGCCATCTATACCGATGCAGGCTCAGCCCCTCTGATCGAGAACTCCCTCTTCAACGGCAACAGCTCGGTATCCCTGACGCTCAAGGGCGGAACAGTGGCATCCATCGCCGCGGCCCCCAAAATAGTGAACTCAACCATTGTGAACAGCTCCTCACCGGCGGGCGACGGAACATCACTCTATCTTGAGAACTCCCCGGGAGCCATAGTTGTCAACAATGTCATATGGGGCGGATCAAACCATGTAGGACTTAGCGGCACACCGTCGTCCGTGCTGGAATACAATGCCATTGAGGGCGCCTCATTTGCAGGCAACCTTACTCTCAGCAGCGTGAACAGTGCCGCTGACGGGCCCAACTTCACCAACCCCGCCGCAGGCATCTTCAGCATCAAATATAACTCCATCTTGCGCGACAGCGGAGCGGAAAGCTATCCGGGTATCACCATCCCCACACGTGACATCCTCAGAGCATCACGCATCCATATGCCTGACAGGGGAGCCTACGAGATGATCTACAGCCGCTGGAACGGCAACTTCGGCACATCGTGGACTTATCCCAAGAACTGGGACGGAACCTTCACCCCGACCAACAGGAACGTTGTCATCCCTGCCGGACTGGCGAACTACCCTGTGGCTGTTCCCGGTCCCGCCTTCACACTTAATGCCGGACTGGAGATGATCGTCGAGGCCGGGGCCAGGGTGACCTTCGCCTCACTGACAAACAATGGAACCATACAGCTCAGGGCAAACGAGACTGCCATGGCGTCGGTGATGACTGACAGCTACTCGGGAGCATCGGGAAACCTTAATGTGGAGCTCTTCCTCAAGAGCGCCCCGCCCGAGATCGACAGATGGCACTATATAGCCTCCCCCGCCACCGTAAACAAGACCGTTTTCACCGACATCGAGCCGGAGAACCTGCTGAGCTACGACGAGAGCAAGGTGGTCACCAGCGTGGCCGACGGCTGGCAGTGGCACGATGGCTACGACGGCACAACACCCTTCAGTGACCTGGAGGTAAGAAAAGGATACAACGTCTTCGTCTTCGAAGATGCAACGATGACCTACAGCAATCTCAAATCGCTTGCAACTTCCCTCGGACAGATAAACCTTCCGTTCAGCGGCTCGGGCGGTGACACCTCGCTCTACGGATATTCACTGCTGGGCAACTCCCTCACATGCGGTATCAACTGGGATGCAGTCACCTTCTCCGACAGCTACGTCAGGGATGCCTATTACATCCGTACCGAAACAGGTGAGGCATCATACGTCAACGGCGTCGGCACCAACGGAGGCACGGCACACCTGCCTCCCATGCAGGGTTTCTTCGTAAAAACACGCGGCACAGGAACCTGGATCAACATACCCGACAACGCCCGCGAACACAATGCCACCCCGAGGTTCAAGTCCTCCGGACAGATCCCCCTGCTTAGACTCACGCTGGCGTCAGAGTCATCGCAGGATGAGATGGTGATAAGGTTCGAGCCCTCTGCAACAATGAACTTCGACCACGGCTTCGATGCAGGAAAAATATTTAATCCTGTGGTCAAAAACCCAAAAGTATACTCGGTGATGAGGGGGGAAAGTTACTCCATCAACTCCATCCCCTGGCCCGAAAAGACAGTCTCAATCCCGCTTACGGTAGTAATACCTGGGTCAGGCACCTTTACTATCAGAAGAAGTCAGCTCCAGGCAACCGGCAAATACAAATTTATGCTTACTGACCGCCTTGCCGGCAAGAGCGTTGACTTAACGGCATATGCTGAGTACAGCTTCTCCG
>JAVEXM010000033.1:0-25372 GCA_034004025.1 Bacteroidales bacterium | reverse complement strand
TGATATTGCCAGCCGGCTGATATCTGAGATGAGTGAAGCCGATCCTGCCTTTGCGGGACTGAATTTCAACAATATTTTCAGAAAGAGAGTAAAGGATATGATGCTTGCCCGGGTTGAGACCCCGAGAAGACTGTCCGTGAGTTATACCAACAAGGGCACTGCATACCGTCATATGTTGATGCCGGATTCAGCACTGGTATTTTATGAAAGGGCACTTTCAATATGGAAGCAGAACCGCACTGCGGAGAGCAATCTGAGTGTGCTTCTCGGAGGCGAGCCCGTAAAACCGGGGATTATTGAGTCGCTCTTTCCTCCGGACAGGAAAAAGAAATGAAATCAAAACAGACCACTATGAAAAAGGTATCTCTGTTAATTGCAGTTATCATCTGCCTGGGACCGCTGGCCGCAGCCCAGGATGAAGACAAGGGATGGGGGATAAAGGTCTCGGGATTCGTGAAGACGGATGTCTTTTATGATACCAGGCAGTCTACCGCCTCCAACGGCCTCAGGGAGGGACATTTTTACCTCTATCCCGACAATGTGCTTTATGATGAAGAGATGAACGACCTCAACGCCAACCCGTCGTTTCATATCCTGAATATACAGACGAGGGTCAGGGGTGATATCAGGGGTCCAGATGCTTTCGGAGCTAAAACCTCAGGAGCTATCGAGGCCGAGTTCTTCGGAACGGGTGAGAGTGACATCAACGGCTTCAGGCTCCGGCATTCATATGTCAAGATGGAGTGGCCGAAGGTGACGCTTCTTGCCGGTCAGTACTGGCATCCCATGTTTCCGGCAGAGAATTTTCCCGGTACTGTAAGCTTCAACACGGGAGCGCCTTTCGTTCCATTCAGCCGTAATCCCCAGGTCAGGTTTGTGTATAATCCCGGCACTTTCCTGAGCCTGACTATGGTGGCATACTCCCAGCGCGACTTCACCTCGTCGGGCCCTGATGGCAACAGCAGCAAATATATCAGGAACAGCGGAAGGCCCGGGATGCATCTGCAGTTCAGGCTGCCGGCCGGGGATAATCTGACAGCCTGGGGAGGTGTGGATTATAAGGTCATCAGGCCAGAGATAAAGACATCCGCCAATATTGAGACCGATGCCACCGTGGGAAGCATCTCTGCCTTTGCCACAATGAAACTGAAGGCCGGGCCGGTGAATCTGTCAGTAATGGGTGCATATGCCGAGAACGGTAGTGATATGGTGATGATAGGAGGATATGCAGCTACGGGTACTCCTGATCCCGGTGATCTATCAAGGGAGTGGACCACCATTAATACAGCATCTTTCTGGGCTGACATCAGCACAACTGTCAATAAGACTCATCTAGGCATTTTTTCGGGCTACTGCAAGAATCTCGGGGCGAAAGAACCTGTTGACGGAGACTTTTTCGGCAGGGGAAGCAATATAGATCATCTGTTCAGGCTCTCACCAAGGATAACGGTTACGGAAGGCAAGCTGAGCATTGCTGCGGAGCTTGAGAACACCCTGGCTGCCTACGGAACAGTGCAGCCTGACGGCAGGGTGGCTGATACCGGCAGTGTCACCAACATGCGCCTGCTGCTCAGCTTCATCTATCGTTTTTAGATGGTTACGGAGTGGAAGTCGTTGCCTGCCTTAAGCATCAGCTCGTTAATATCGTCTATTGCCAGGGCAGCCGCGAACTGACTGTCGGCCTGCCTGACCCTGAAATCAACCCTGTTGTCAGGTTCGCGGCCGCTGACTATGCAGGCGGCCTGATGCGTGAGACGGATATGTGAAAGCTCTTTCCAGGCCCGCACCGCCTTCCGAAGCAGATCATGACTTATATGGTTGCCGTCGTGAAGCCCGAGAATCCTGTCTACTGTAGAGTGACTGTCAAGTCCGTGCTTAAGGGCATAGAGACGGATGACTCCCGTGAGGGCCATAAGCAGTCTCTTGATATCTGTTCTCTCTTCCGAAATAACCGAGTGTGACGGATTGAACTGCCTTAACGCAACAGACATATGATAGAAGAAAATATCGCCGGCCTGAAGGCTGGTTTTGACGTAATCCCTCAGCTCACCGCACAGTGCTTCATCTCCGAAGCAGAACCGGAAGTCGAAGAAAATGGATATGTCGAGTATCTCTGAAGGTCCGGGCATCCTTATCCAGTCGGCAAAATAGCCTTTCCACACGTCGAGGGGCTGGCACCATTTCGGATTACCGGACATATTGTTACCCTTGCAGAGTGAGAACCCGACCGTGTCAAGCATCTTATTGACTCTCCTGCCGAGGATAAGGAAGTAATCTGCAGCCTCCTTAAGCCTTGCTCCTTCCAGGTTCTCGAATATGATTCCGTTATCCTGGTCCGTCAGGAAGCTCTGTTCCCGGCGTCCGGCGCTGCCTGTCTGGATGAATGAGAATAGGCACGGCGGTTTTCCTGCCTCCCCGATGGCGAGTTCGATCACCCTCTGACAGATGGCATCGGCAACGGATGAGATTGTGAGCGATACCGCGTACGGATCTGCCTTTGCCTGCAGCATGGTGAGAGTCGCACTCCGGCTTTCCCGGTAAATCTTTCTGAGACCCTCCACGGAGGCTGCGGCGGCTATTTCATCAGGGATCAGCACTGGGGTCATTGCTGCGGCATGAGCAAGGTCACGTTCAGTCACCATCCCTGTCACCCTGTTTTCTGCGCCGCTGACGAGAAGGCAACCTGAAGGGCAGTTCCTTATCCGGTCCAGGGCTGCAGCGACCGTGGTATCTTCACGGATGAAAACCGGGGGTGAATGCATGACCCTGAATATCTCATTGCCGGATGGCATACCTCCGGCAATACCATATCCCATCGAAGCTGCATCAGCTACGCCCAGGGGATCTCCGTTACTGTTTACAACAAT
This sequence comes from Bacteroidales bacterium, assembly GCA_034004025.1. Classification (GTDB taxonomy): domain Bacteria; phylum Bacteroidota; class Bacteroidia; order Bacteroidales; family VadinHA17; genus SR-FBR-E99. The sequence continues at coordinate 22,505 of JAVEXM010000033.1, read as the reverse complement.
GATCACACCGGTGTCATTCTCTCTCATCAGGGAGAAGACTCGCTCCAGAGGAGTCTTCTCACCGCATGACACTGGAGGCTTCATGATTACCGACACGGGGGCCCCGCTGATATAGGAGGCACCAAACGGATCATATCCCAAAAGCGGTAATCCGGGTCCGGAAGCTGAGGCGGAGAGGAGCTCAACAGTGCCGTCACACCATGTTTCATCTGTTCCGGCGTTTACAACCGTGAGGCTCACCAGTGCGCGGAACTCTCTGCCATCCTTTTTTCTGAGAACGACCTCCCTGTTGATGAACCGGTCATCCTGGTTAAGCATCTCCCTGAGGGTTTCCATCTGCCTGGCATCGGCAAAAAGGGAATCAACATCCTGTTTTTGCAGCTCGCGGAGATCATGATAACCTAATAATTCCAGTGCGGGGAGGGTAGCGTGAATGAACCGGGGGTTTCTTGAATAGGTTATGCGGAAGAACCCTGTGCCGGCGCTGTTAAGCAATAAGACCGGCAGTTGAATGGATGATACGGATGCATGGCTGGTTGCAGGGCGGATAACTATGAGGACCGCATTACGGTCGCCGAGGGTCAGCCTCGAAAAATCCGCATGGCAGTTTACCGTGCTGCCGGTTTCTGTCTTGAGCATACAGACTGTGTATTGCCTTGCAGATAACTCTTCCCAGAGTTTTCCGGGGTCATCCCTACCGTTGCTGACATCTGATTCCAGGATATCCGGCAGCTTGCGGCTCAGAAGCTCATCTTCGCTGAGTCCGATCCATGAGAGCAGTGTCTTGTTTGCCTGCAGCCCACTGTCTGACCATATTATCACTCCTTCGGATGCTGCCTCGGCCAGTGTTCTGTACAGTTCCCTTGATTTTCTCAGCTCATCCTCGGCCCTGCTTCTCTTCTGTTCTATCTTATGGCTCTGCCGTGATATGGCAAACAGCAGAGCCATGATCACCAGTCCGAAAATTGCAGAGATTGCGACTGCCCTTATCTCCATCCTGCGGATCTCATGTCTGACATCCTCGATATAGATTCCTGTTCCGATGACCCACTCCCACGGTTCAAACAGTCTGACATAGGAGAGTTTCGGAACTACGCGTGTGGAATCATCATTCCACTGCCACATGTACTCGACGTAGCTCTCCCCGGTTTCAGCCACGGCCTCCACGAATTCAACGAAAATCGTTTTTCCTTTTGAATCATGAAATCCGGTAAGGTCCTGTCCGTTGAGATCCGGGCGATAGGGATGGGTTATCATCACAGGCTGCCTGTCAGTGATCCAGAAATAATCCTTGAGGTCCTCCCCGTACCTTATGTTATCGATGGCTCTCCTTGCCTGTTCCTGTGCCCCGGTTCTGTCAACGGCTCCCGTACCCTCAAGCGCGTGGTAGTGTTCCAGGAGGCTGTAGACCGATGCGGTCATCTCATGTATCAGGTTTCGCTTCCGGTCCATCATCACCTTTTCAAACCCCGGTATAAGGTAAAGGAAGATCATGCCTGCAAACAGAATGAAAGCCAGCAGGGCAGGGAGATCGACCTTAAGCAGGAAGATCTTTCTTTTTCCTTTTTGGTTCTTATCTCTCATGATGCTGCCTGTGTTACTTTTTCATGCATGATATACAACATCCGGGTTTTCGTATCTATCACCGAGAAGGAGGCTCTTCCGTTGCCTCCCGTCAGGGGTGGCAGAAGTATCATGGTCATCTCATCTCCGAGAAAGATTTTGTCGCCGGGGACAGGGTGCAGCGCTTTGACAAAGGAGATCGGGCCGCGGTGAGAGAAATATGCAAAAGGTTTGTGTGAATGTCCCGACAGGGAGAAGCTGACCCCCTGATGATGCATGAATTTCCACAGTTCCTTTATATGGTGTTGCCGTGCAACATGCCTGGTGGTTGAGCCGGTAAGGTCAGGATAAACATAGTGTGACAGGAGCAGTGTCATACCGTTCTCTGATACTATTTCATATTCAGGAATCGTATTGAGCCAGGCGATCTCCTCATCCCCCAGGTCATTGGTCTCTTCGCCTTCAAATGACCAGACGAGGCCTGCCGAAGCTTCTCTTCTCTCCGAGGGGGTCATCATGAACCAGTGCTCAGGATATTTGTGTCCGTTTGACCATGACGGCAGCCTGGAGGCAGCAAAGAGATCATGATTGCCGGCCACCACCCACCGGCAGTTTGATCTTACAAGAGATACGCACTGCCTGGCGCTTCTCCGGAAGTGGTAATTGTAGAACCTGCTGTCATAACCGGCGATGTCACCCAGGCAGGCCAGCTCATCGCAGCCCTGGGCATCAGCCACCCTTAGCACGGCCTCAAGCATTGAGAGGTTTTCGTGTATGTCAGTTATTATACCGATTTTCATCTCTTCCTGATGATGAACGTGCCTCCTCAGGCACATTAAATAAGGACCAATTTACGCACATTTGCCGGAATGGCATGCTCCTGAGCCGGGACACCCGATAAAATTTAAAATATCAGTATACTTGTAAAATTTCCTGACTATCACCTATAATGAAACGCGATTACTCTGCCTTCTGTGACGGGGGAGCAAGCTGGACTGAAGAGTACGTTGCGCTGCCCACGGGAGTCGGGCTGCGGTCGGTCACCTTTACCCCGGCTGTGGCGTCGTCAGCTCCGCCTGTCATTTTTATTCCGGGTATGGGCTCGATAATTGAAAACTTCAGGGAGACTCTTATTGAACTTACGCGGAATCATACGGTTTTTTACATTGAGACAAGGGAGAAGGCCAGCGCCCGCATAAGCAGGAAGAACAAGTTCAGTGTGGAGGATATCACGGCGGATATAATTCACTATGCAAGGCATAAATTCCCTGGCGACGAAAGGTATGTCATGGCAGGCTACTCCCTTGGAGCAACAGCCATTGCCGAGGCCTTCGGGCATCTGGAAAACAAGCCGGAAAGGATCATACTTATTGAGCCCAACAGCTCCTTCCCGTTTCACGGCTTGCTGGTACTGCTGTCAAGGGCAGCGCGAGTTGTCTATCGTCCTCTGAAGCCTCTCCTCAAGTGGTACCTGCGCCGCTTCAGGATTAACCTCAGGGAGGACCCTGAGATGTACCACATCAACTGCCGCATACTCGACTCAGCCGAGCCGGTGCGCCTGGGGGCGGCTGTCAGGCACCTCGCTCCTTATTGCATGGACGGGTGCCTGCAGAAGATATCAGTTCCTGCGCTGGTGGTGGTAGCTTCAAATGACAGGTTCCACAGTCACGACGGGGGCACCGATATAGCCCGGCGCATTGCCAATGCAGATTACCTGGATATGGTCGACAACAAGCGGACCCACAGCGCCGGGATGGGCCGGGTGATAGATGAGTTTATTTCTTCTCCGGCACAAATACCAGCTCCATCAGGTCAGCTTTAGAAAGCAACTTTTTTACAAGTTTCTTAATATCCTTTGTCCTTATTTTGTTGAGGATATCTTCATAGTTTGCGGGATCATTCCTGTCGATTCCGTTGAGGTAGTAACCCTGTACTGCTCTGCCCCAGTAACTGTTGTGCTCACGCTCCTCCTCGCGGGTCTTGAGCATATTGCTGACTGCCTTTTCCAGGTTGACCTGCGTCGGCCCGTTTTTGGCCATTTCTGTCAGCTCCCTGTAAATGATCTCCTTCAGTTCAGGTGCCCTGTCAGGATCACACTCAAAGGCTATCAGAAGATTTGTTTCCTCCTCAGGTCTCTTCTCTGAGGAGGCATTCACGCTGACGCCGTATGTTCCGCCCTCCTCCTCACGCACCTTTTCGGTATATACCAGGTCAAGGATACTCTTGAGAACATCCATTTTAAGGTAGTTCGAAGGGACATATTTTGAGGCAGCACTGTAGCTCATTATCACTGTAGCCTTGGGCACTGCGAGGGGAATGGCAATCTCCTTCCTGACCGTACCTTCAGGCTGATCCATTCCCAGGTCTTTCCATGTCTTGCTGCCCTGTTTTGAGGGCAGGGAGCCGATATACCTGGCAGCCATTTCACGTGCCACCTCTTCTTCAATGTTGCCGGTTATGAAGAAGGTAAATGCAGAGGCGTCATCGAAGGCTGTCTCGTATATGTGGTTCACATCATCGAAACTGATCAGCTTCATCGACTCGGGGGTCATGAGGAATGTGCGGGGATGGTATCCCGTCATGTTCATCTGGAGGCTGTCAGACATGATCTTGTTGGGGTTCTTCTGCATGGCCGTTATCACGGCAGTGTAGCGTCCGATGATTGCGTCGTAGGCTTCCCTGTTATAGTTGGGCTGCGCAAAACGGAGGTAGAGTAGCTGCATCATCGTTTCAAAGTCCTTCGGCGTCGAGGAGCCTGACACGGTCTGCAATGTCTCCTGCAGTCCCAGTGAGACGGAAGCCTTTTTGCCTGCAAGCATCTTTGTCAGTGCCACGTTATCAAACTCTCCTGCACCGTACATCGATATGACTGCCGGGAACAGCGAAAGAGAAGGAACGAGGGAGTCAGGGAAAAGCGATTCCCCGCCAAAGGCATAGCCTGACAGGGTTACATTGTCCTTCTCATAATCAGCATGTCTGAATACAACCGTTGCGCCGTTTGAGAGAGTCCACTCCGTTGCACTGAATTGTGGCAGTGCGACACTCCTGATCACCTTTGATTCCGGCAGAGGCTCGCCAATCAGGTCTGTGCCTCCGGTGAGATCTTCGTAAGGTTTGATATCGGCGGCCTTGACCTTGCTGACCAGTTCAAGGGCCTCAGCTTCGCTCAGATGTTCTCTGTCATCGGGCCCCTCCACAACAATGAAGCTGTTGTCGTCGGAGATGAGGCCCCGGAGCCTGTCGGAGACCTCTTCCAGGGTGATCTCAGGCAATAATTTTTTGTAATAGTCGTACTGCAGGTCAAGAGAGGGTATCGGTTCGCCGGTAAGAAAATGATCACTTGCCTGCGCTGCCCACCTGTCATTGCTGATTTTGTCCCTCTGCTTGTACATGTTCTCGAAATTGGCAAGCATGGATGCTTTGGCCCTCTCCAGCTCACCTTTGGTAAAGCCGTGTCTTCTTACTCTCTCAAGTTCCGTCAGAGCAGCTTCAAAGGCTTTGGCCTCCTGGTCTTCACTCACCGTGGCGGAGAGGACGAGGGCATTGTAGTTCCTGGCGAGGAATGGCCCGTAGTTCAGTGATCCGTTTACAAAAGGAGGGGTTCCCTTCTGGACGATCTCACTGAAACGGCTTCCCATCATCCTGTTCATCAGGGCAATGATATAGCTGTCACGGATATAGTCAATATCCTTTGTCCTTAGGTCAGGCTCACGGTCGTGGGTGATCAGGCTCACCGAGCTCTCCGGGGCCTCCGGGTCAGTGATGAGCAGGTATCGGGTGCCCTCTTTGGGGACAAGCAGGTTCTGCGGCCTGGGAAGCGGGTTGTCAATTGCCGGTATCGGAGAAAAAATCTCCTTGATCTTTGCTTCAACAGCGTCAACGTCAATATCGCCCACCACGGCAATGGCCTGCAGGTCCGTACGGTACCAGTCGTGGTAGAAATCGCGCAGTGTTTCAGGCTCAAAGTATTTGATGACCGCCGTATCGCCAATGATATCCCTTACTGCATACTGTGATCCTTCGAAGAGCACTGGCAGCATCTTTGTCATCATCCTCCAGGAAGCGTCACGTCTTGAGCGCCACTCTTCCATGATCACACCGCGCTCCTTGTCGATCTCCTCTTCGTCAAGTGTAAGGAAATCAGACCAGTCGGCGAGGATCATCAGGCTGGTGTCGATCAGTCCGGGCTTGTCTACCGGCACGTCGCTCAGGTTATAGACCGTCTCATCGAAGCTGGTGTAGGCGTTTATATTACGGCCGAATGCTACGCCGTGGCGTTCAAGTGTATTCAGAATGCCTTTGTCAGGAAAGTGCTTCGTGCCGTTGAATGCCATGTGCTCAAGGAAGTGGGCGAGGCCGTTCTGGTTATCCTTCTCCAGGATGGCTCCAACGTTCTGGATGATGTAGTAGCTGGCCCTGCCGGCAGGCTCCGTGTTGTGACGGATGTAATAGGTAAGGCCGTTGTCGAGTTTTCCGATGCGGAAATCCGGATCCGGGGGCACTGTAGTATCCATGGTGCCCTGTGCTGTTGCAGCGATGGCAACAAATGCAACAAAAAACAAAGAAATTAATCTTCTCATGATCAGACTTTATTTAGTATTTAAGACATTGACACGACTATGTCATAACAAATTTAGAAAAAAACCATCAGGAGTGATGGTTTTTTATATCATTTTTTATGAAAAAATCAGAAGAGCCCGTGCAGTTCCGCATTGATTTTGTCAATGACCTCACTAAGGTGCTCCTTGTTTTCAGGGAAGTCGTAATAATCGGCCTCAAGAATAAGCAGCTTGCCGAATTTGTATGATTCGATCCATGCCTCATAGCGTTCATTAAGTCTCTTGAGATAGTCAAGCCTGATTGAGCTTTCATAATCGCGGCCCCGTTTCTGTATCTGGTTTACCAGTGTAGGCACCGAGGCCCTGAGGTAGAGAAGCAGATCGGGCGGTTCCACCAGCGAACTCATCAGCTTGAAGAGAGTGAAGTAGTTTTCAAAGTCACGCGTTGACATCAGTCCCATTGAGTGCAGGTTGGGAGCAAAGATGTATGCATCTTCGTAAATTGTACGGTCCTGGACAATGGTGTTTTCTGCCTTCTTGATCTCCAGGATCTGGCTGAAGCGTGAGTTCAGAAAATATATCTGGAGGTTGAACGACCATCTCTGCATATCCTCATAGAAGTCGTTGAGGTATGGGTTTTCGTCAACATCTTCGTAATGAGGCTGCCAGCCGTAGTGTTTTGCGAGCAGTCCGGCCAGGGTCGTTTTTCCTGACCCGATGTTTCCAGCTATTGCTATGTGCATAAAAAGAAGATTAAATAAGAGTTTAAATATAGGAAAAAGGGAGGGAGAAGAGGCGGCTGTTGATAAAAAGATTCTACCGGCCGGCAATTTCGAGTACGCTCTCAATAAACTCCCTGCTGTTCGACAGCCGGGGCATCTTGTGCTGCCCGCCGAGCTTGTCTCTCTCCCTGAACCACCTGTAGAATGTGCCGGGCGGGACCACTCTCACCAGAGGCATGGTGAGGGTGAGATCCTTGTATCTCTTGGCTTCATAGTCAGAGTTGACGGATTTGAGTGCAGTGTCAAGTATCTCGGTAAATTGCCTGATGTCATTTGGCTCCCTGTCAAATTCGATTACCCATTCGTGCGAACCGCGTGTTTCAGTGCCCATGAAGACGGGTCCTGCCGTATATTCGGTTATATGGGCCTCTGTGCCGAGGCATGCCTTGTCAAGAGCCTTCTCTGCATTATCGATAATCACCTCCTCGCCGAAGACATTGATGAAGTGTTTTGTGCGGCCGGTGATCCTGATCTTATGCGGCAAGAGGCTGGTGAACTCCACGGTATCGCCGATGGCATAGCGCCACAGGCCTCCGTCAGTGGAGATCACAATGGCATAGTTAACTCCCTTTTCAACTTCACCGATGGTGAGGGTGCGGGGGTTGTCACTGTATGATTCGTCGGCCGGGATGAATTCGTAATAGACACCGTAATCGAGCATCAGCAGCATGGAGCTGTCTGAGAGGTCATCCTGTATGGCAAAGAAACCCTCCGATGCGTTATAGGTCTCCATGTAGTGCATCTTCGGATCAGGCAGCAGTTTCCTGTACTGTTCCCGGTAGGGCGCAAAGCTGACACCGCCGTGAAAAAAGACCTCAAGGTTGGGCCACACCTGGTGGAGATTCTCTTTTCCGGTGGTCTGGAGTATATTTCTTATCAGCACCAGGTTCCAGGAGGGCACTCCCGAGATACTGGTGATGTTCATGTCAACTGTTTTTTCCGTTATCAGCTTCATCTTCTCCTCGAAGTCCTCTATAAGGGCTATGTTAGCGGGAGGAGTGCGTATCAGATCGGCATAGGCCGGAGCATTCTCAATCAGTATAGCCGACAGGTCGCCGTAAAGCGAGTTATTGCTGAAGTTGTTTATCTGGTGGCTGCCTCCAAGTGTAAGTCCCTTCCCGAGAAATATTTTGGTAGCCGGATTAAGCGAGGTATAGAGCACCAGGCAATCCTTTGTGCCGCGGTAATGAGTCCTCTCAAGCGATTCTTCAGTAATGGGGATGAATTTGCTCTTTGCGCTGGTGGTACCCGATGACTTTGCAAACCACCTCACTTCTCCCGGCCAGAGGAGGTCCTTCTCACCCGCCCTCAGTCTTTCTACCCAGGGCATGAGTTCCTCATAGCTCTGCAGCGGGACATTTCTGACAAACTGGTCGTGTGTTGTGACTGATGAATAGCCGTGTTCTTTTCCCCATACCGTGTTTCTGCTCCGGGCAAGAAGTCTCATCAGCACCTCCTGCTGTGTCTCGGCCGGGTACTTTCTGAACAGTTCGATCTGTGAGCGTCGCCTGTTGTTTATCCACTTTATGACCGAAGGGATGAATGGCATTAATTCTGATTTTTTCCAAACTTACATAAAAACACCTGATTCTGTACAGGCAAAAATAAATCCGGGTCAACCCGCGGATCCGGTGAGGATTGAGTGCATCACAAGGGTCATTTTATCTGAACAACTCCCTGAGTACGGTTAGCGATCGGAACTGCCTTATCCCTGCCAGGTGCAGGCTGTAATAACGCAGGATACTTTCAAGCAGCTGAGAACGTTCTTCACCCTGAAGATGCATTGTCTCCAGTTCCATTGCCGGCATCTGCAGCAGCCTGTTGAAAACGGCCGCATGGTGTGGCTCCAGGAAATCAGGATGCATGGGCTGACTGGCGGTGAACTGTCCGGTGAGCATGTCAAAATAGGAGTCCCGCACGGTTGCAGCTGTAGGACCTATGCCGGTATAAGCCATGAAGGCCACCAGGAACCACAGGTGGAAGTTGCTGATGCCCTCCTGCATCTCGTCAAGGGTGACCGCCGAAGAGCGGATGAATTCGTACAGCCTGCGGTTCACATCCTCCTCCCGGATGATATTGTAAAGTACTTCGCTGATGAACATCGCCAGTGTGCTTCGTCTGATATCGGCCGGGGTGTTTCTGGGAACAAAGGCCAGGCTCATCTCTTTCAGGTTATGGACCTCCCTCTTCTCGCTGTGGTATATCTCAAGGCTAAAGACATTCATCGGACGGAAATAGCTGAACCGCGCGTTGCCCTTTTTTGAAGAGAGGCCCCTGACCATCACTGACATCCGGCCATGATCAAGGGTGTAGAATTGCGCTATCAGCGAGTTGTCAGAATAGCGGACATGATGGAGCAGTATGGCTTCGGTCTTGATCAGCATTGTCTGGTATGCACAATCAAATGTATTAAAGTTTGTGCAGAGAAGGGGGTGCGTCAGGGCGCTGAGTTAAAATTTATATCTTTACGTATCAATTCCCACCAATGGACCTGAGATCAAAAGATCAGCTTCTCAAGCGCATAGCGCGTCTTGCGCGTCAGAACAAGGAGCTTGATGAATCTGTCAAGAAACTTGAGCGGGAGAAGGAGAGGCTGCTGGAGATAAATGAAAAGTACAGGCTTCTGATTGAGAGGCAGGAGCTGCCGGGAGCCAGGCCACAGGCTGAGGAGAAGTCGCTCCGGTACAACATGGTCACGGTCCTTTTCGCCGATATCCACGGCTTCTCCAGGCTTGTAGAGAATATGGAATCCGACCGGGTCATGGATGAACTCGATGAGATCTTTTATGAGTTCGACAAAATCATAGGGAAATATCACGTGGAGAAGATCAGGACCATCGGTGACACCATCATGTGCGCCGGAGGTATACCATCAAAGAATATCACAAACCCTGTTGAGGTTGTCATGGCAGCTGTTGAGCTGAGGCATTTCCTGCAGGAGTATGAGACGGAGAAGAGGGGCAGAGACAGGATCTGGAACCTGAAGATCGGAATCCATACCGGTCCGGTCACTGCCACCATATCAGGCAAGAATAAGGTGTCATATGACATCAAGGGAAGGGCAGTGAACACTGCAAGCAGGATAGAGGCTGTCGCGGAGAATGAGTCTATCATCATATCGGTCATGACCTATGAACTGATTAAAGAGTTCTTCAGCTGTGACTTTTACGGCAAGCTGCCGGTGAAGTATACCGGCAGTGTACAGATGTACCAGGTGAAGGGCCTCCTGCCCGCACTGTCGGTCGACGGACTTGGATTCCGGCCTAACGAAGCTTTCCGTGTCAAGTTTGGCCTGATACAGTTCACCGATATCCAGGAGCTTATACTTGACAAGCTGGAGAGAGAGCTGCCTGAGTTCCTCTTCTACCACAATGTTAAGCATACCGTGGATGTGGTAACGGAGGTAGAGCTCATAGGATGGGCTGAGGGGTGCAGTGATGAGGAGATACTGCTTCTGAAGACGGCGGCGCTCTTCCACGATGCCGGCCATACAGTGTCATATGATGATCATGAGTACCAGGGAACTCTCCTGGCACAGGAGATGCTTCCTGCATATGGATACAGTGATGGGCAGATAGAACGAATATGCGAAGTCATCATGTCAACCAAACTGCCACCCCAACCTTCCAACCTGCTTGAGAAGATCATCTGCGATGCCGACCTCGACTACCTGGGCAGGAGCGACTTCATCCCGGTCTCCAATACCCTTTTTGAGGAGTTGAAGGCGCAGAACAAGATCACGAAGCTGAACGACTGGAACAAGATGCAGGTGAAGTTTATCTCGGGGCATCAGTATTTTACCGCCACCGCCCGCAGCCTCAGGGAGGTGAACAAGAAGCTTCAGATTGAGAGGATACAGAGCCTGATCACCTGATCACCAGCATCTTCGTGACTTTGGCCAGGCTGCCGTCCTCATTGCTGCAGAAGACCAGGTATACCCCCGTTGCCACTCTTTCCGACCTGTAATTGCGGAGGTCCCATGTTGCCTGTCCACCCGTGGAAGTAGTCTCATAGACGAGGTTGCCGCTGATATCAGTAATCTTGACAGAGGAGTTTTCGACAAGTCCTGTTACTGTAACAACTCCTTCAAAGTCCTCCCTGACAGGATTGGGAAAGACATAGATGGAGGAAAAATCCTCTTTTCCTGCCGTGGCATCACCGCGAAATGAGATGATACCTTCCGAGGTGCCGAACCATACCTCCCCGGTGACCGGATTGACATTTATTTTTACAATATTGTCGGAGAGCAGAGGGCTGTTACTGCTGTTGAAATGGATAAGCTCCTCCTTGCCGTCATCAGACATGAGCCACGCTCCGGAGCTCATCGTGCCGAACCATTTCCTGTTGGCCCCGTCAACGCAGATGGAGGTCACGGTCTCTGTCCCGAGCAGGTAATCGGCGAGTCCTGACCCGTCGTTTCTCGGGATCTTTATCCTTGATGCTTTCAGTTCGCCGGTGAATACCTTGCCGGGGTTGTAGAAGACCGCCGGCCCCATGTCGGTGCCGAGCCATATGCTGCCTTCATTATCAGTCGCAATGGAGAAGATGTTATTCATTACGTGACCCTCAGTGTCTGTCACCTGGAGCCTCAGATACCTGTCATCGGACAGTGTGCCGGGGGTTCCCGCAGGGTCATAGACAAGAAGCCCGTAGCCACGGGGCAGGGTCACCCATATGACACCGTTTTGGTCAATGACCATATCTCCTGCCACCGGGACTCCCAGGCTCAGTGTGGTTGAAATCCAGTTTCCGTCAGACGTCAGGGCCTTCAGGTTGCCGGGTACACCTGACTGCGTCATCCAGAGGTTGCCGTCACGGTCGTAAGCAAGACCGCATATCCGTGTAAAGTTTTCGCCGGGGACGATACTTGACAGGGGAGAGTTTCCCTGGTTGTAATTCATGACCAAATCACTCTCCCTGAACTCATAAAGGCCGTTCCCCCATGATGAAACGAAATAGTGGCTTGCATCTTCAGGGTCCGATATAACCCTCATGGCATCCCTGTCTTCCGGCCGGTAAAGTATGGTGCTCCGCCATCGGTCACCCGCGCCGGTGAAGACCTGCAGCGGACGGTACACATTGCCCCAGGCGTTGTCAACGGTGCCTCCTGTCACGTAGAAATTGTCGCCGGCAAAATGGATGTCGGCAACATTGTTTGTATACGGTCCGGGGAGAGTATGATAGTCATAAGTTGTATAGTCATCGGTTGAGACAAGTCCTGCTGAAGCATCGGCGATCCAGAGAGTCTGGCCGGTGACAGCTGCTGTGACCGGGTTTGCTGCAGCAGGACCGTAGCCGGTGATCTCCTTCTGCAGTGTGCCCTGGCCTGAGAACATTCGTAGGGCTGAGGTTGTAGCCAGGCTTATGGAGTTACCGGTAGCCGACACCGATCTCATGCTTCCCCCGGGAGAGGTATGGATGAGGGTTGCATTCTCTCCGGGGATGATCCGGAACAGGGAGTCAGCAAATGAAGTGGACCCCGGCTTGCTGATGAAAAGGGCGGTGCCGGCAGCAGCGATGCTGTTGTATGATGATCCGGGGGAGGGGAGTCCTTCCAGCCTCTCCCAGTTTCCGAAGTATGAGAGGCCCGGCCTGGCAAGAGGCGCGGAAAATATCCCCGTGGCGGTGGCGGCGTAAACTCTGTCTCCAAGTATTGCTGTTGCAGCTACAGCGTTAACCTCGCCGTCGGACCCCGGCCTCCAGGTGTCAGCCACGTACCTCCCCCTGATATCAAGTACAACGATGCCGAAGCTTCCCGGGAGAATGGCCCTGCTGCCAGCAACGGTGACACCGTATATCTCCTTGAGCCCCGGTATGTATTTGTTTTTGATGTCCGGGATGTTTGTTACGATGCCCTTTCGCAGAAGGTCAACGGAGGTGTTCCTGTATACAATGATCAGTGTCTCTTCCTCCCCGCACCAGGCGACAGAGCTCACCAGAGTCTCGTTCAGGCCGGTGACCCGTGAGACGGAGGATGTCGACCGGGAGGGGATGTCATATATAAGCACTGCGGCACCGGCAGAGGAGAAGACTTTATCACTGCTGACAGCCAGGCTCAGCGAGGAGCTGTATGAGAGCTGATCCTTCCATGATCCCACAGGTCCCTGTCCGTGATGGGGCAGGGTCAGGCATGAGATCACTATTGCGAAAAAAAGCCTTTTCATCACTGTATGAATTGTTTACAGAAGCCTGATAGCCTGTCCCGCCCTGGAGGGGAAAGCACATATGACAGGAAATTAATGATTTTCATGGGTTTGCGACCAGTATCAATAATGTGGGTTTCATAGTAGCCGAATCACATTTACTGCAGATTATCGTCTCTCTTCCACGGATTCAAGGAACTCCAGCAGCTTTCTCATCGCACGGGCACGGTGGGATACGGTGTTCTTCTCCGACAGCGGAATCTCGGCGAAGGTGAGTTCATAGCCTTCGGCGCGGAAGACAGGATCATAGCCGAAGCCTCCTGTTCCATGCCTCTCAGTGAGTATCTCTCCCTCAACCGACCCCTCGAAAAGATGCTCCGTGTCATCAAGTATCAGGGCAATGACGGTGCGGAAGCGCGCCCTGCGGTCAGTGACTCCCTCCATCCGTTGAAGCAGCTTGTCTATATTGTCATCGAAACTTTTTCCTTCACCGGCATACCGTGCGGAAAAGACACCGGGCTCGCCCCCCAGGGCGTCAACTTCCAGTCCCGTGTCATCTGCAAAGACATTCATGCCGGTACGTGCATACACGTACCTTGCCTTGCCAAGGGCATTACCGGCAAGTGTATCTTCATCCTCGGGTATATCTTCGGTGATGTTCACGTCAGACAGTCCCATGATCCTGAAGTCAGCGTGTAGGAGATCACTTATCTCCCTGATCTTATGCTTGTTGTTTGTTGCGAACAGTAGTTCCATCATTGGTTTGGATAATTGGCAAAATTAATCATTGCGTACTGTCAGGGTATCCTTAGACAGGCAAAACAGTGAAATAAAAGATTATTTTTGTTATATCTGCGTTATTACCTGAGATGACCTTCAAATTCTTCCACGGTAAAGTTCTGAGCAGCCTGCTGCTGATTGCAGGATTATGGTTTCCCGGTCAGCCGGGAGCAGGGGCAGGGCTCACAGGTCAAAAGGTGGCTGAAGCCCGGCCTTATGATAATCCTATTACAGGTGAGAGGATCTCCGGTCAGTCCGCGGGAGTACTGCTCTCTGATCTGCAGGTCACAGCGGGAAGGCTCTCTGATTCGCCGGAGGCAGGTCGGGCAAATCCCCTCAAAGATTCGTGTAAGATATTAAATATCAGGCTTTATAGGTCGGGCGACCTGATTGACATGAAAGAAGAGATGCCGGTTCTGGAACACAGGGAAGGCATAGTCTTCACCATGGAGAATGACGGAGCAGCCGAATACTCGTTTTTCATGGCCGGTCCCGATACAGAATGGAGTACATGGACCGGCAGGAGCTACAAGGAGTACACCAACCTGAGCCGGGGAAGGTACACATTCATGTACCGATACCGTGCCAGGGGAGGAGATATGGCAGGGGAGGGTTCATTTGCCTTCAGGGTAAAAGCACCGTGGTATTTCTCGCCGCTGGCATGGATTATATACCCGCTGCTTCTCGCTTTTATTGCCCTGCTGATTCGAAGGCAAACACACCGTCGCTTTATGGAGAGGCAGAAGAGGCTTGAGGAACTGATTGCGGAACGCACTGAGGAGCTCCAGCACGAGAAGGAAAAGTCGGATAATCTGCTGGCCAACATGCTTCCTCACGGCACAGCCCAGGAGATAATGTCAAAGGGGAAGGCAGCAAAGACCAAGTATAATTTTGTCACAGTCCTTTTCTCAGATATACAGGGATTTACGAAGATAGCTGAAGAGATGAATCCCGAGGTGCTGATCGATGAGCTTGACCGCTTCTTCTTTCACTTTGATTCGGTCACCCAGAAGTACAGGATTGAAAAGATTAAGACCATAGGCGATGCCTACATGTGTGCCGGGGGTATCCCGGAGAGGAACAGGACCAACCCCGTGGAGGTGGTGCTGGCAGCACTTGAGATGCAGAAGTACATGCAGTTCATGCGCGATGACCCTGCAAACAACGCCGCACGCTTCTGGGACATCAGAATAGGAATCCATACAGGAACGGTTATCGCGGGGGTTGTCGGTCATACGAAGCTGACCTATGACATCTGGGGTGATACGGTCAACACTGCCAGCAGGATGGAGTCTTCAGGGGAGGCCGGCAAGATCAATATTTCCGGCACCACCCATGAATTCGTCAAGGAATATTTTACCTGTGAATACCGGGGCAGGATGCCGGTGAAGTACAAGGGCGACCTTGACATGTATTTTGTTACGGGTATCAGGCCTGAGTTCTGCGAGCCGGACGGCTTACCCAACAGGAAATTCTTCAACCGGATTGAGATGATACGTATTCTCGATGTTGAGGAACATGTTTTTGCAAAGTACTCGGAAAATGCCTCACCGGATCTCTTCTTCCACAGTCTTGAGCATATTCGGAGTGTATGCCTCCAGGCCGATCTTCTGGCCAGGGCGGAGAAGCTTGATGACCGTGATTATATCAATCTCAGGCTTGCATCGGTGTTTATCTTTTACGGTTATGTCCTTGACTACGCTGATCCGGCCTCCGCTGCCAGGAAGCGAGCGGAAGAGATCCTGGCAGTTTACGGTTTTGAGAAAGAGACGCTGGATGTTGTCACCGGGCTGATGGAAACTGCCTTCCAGCCTCATCAGGAGAGCATGGCCGGCATGGTGATGCATGATGCAGTGTATGATTTCACCGGCAGGGTGGATTTCATCTCAATGGCCGACAGGCTTTACCGCGAGGAGATGGCCTACGGCAAGGCATATGATCCGAAGGCATGGTTCAGGAAAATGATATCGATGGTTGAGCAGAATCCTTTCCTGACAGAAACGGCAAGACGACTCCAGTCTGTACCGCACGACGAGCAGGTAAGAGCTCTCAGATCTTTTGCCGACGAAAAGCTGACCGGAATATAATATCATTTGGAACTAAATTTTTAAACCTTACATTTGGGACAACCATTACGTATATTATCATGATAGATCTTGACTGGAACAATTTGCCATTTGGCTACATGAAAACTGATTATAACGTCAGGTGTTACTTCAGGAACGGGGAGTGGAGCAAACCGGAGATCTCCC
This sequence comes from Bacteroidales bacterium, assembly GCA_034004025.1. Taxonomy (GTDB): domain Bacteria; phylum Bacteroidota; class Bacteroidia; order Bacteroidales; family VadinHA17; genus SR-FBR-E99. Next base: position 6,426 of record JAVEXM010000033.1, on the reverse strand, counting down.
AATCGGAACACATCAGTGTCCACATTGCAGCCACCGCCCTGCACTACGGCCAGGAGTCGTTTGAAGGGCTCAAGGCTTACAGAGGCCGTGACGGCAAGGTGAGGCTTTTTCGGTGGGAGGATAATGCCAGGCGGATGACCTCATCGGCAAAAGGCATAATAATGGAACCAGTGCCGACAGAGCTCTTCAAAGAGGCAATTTTCACAGCCGTCAGGCTTAATGAAAAGTTTGTACCGCCATACGGATCCGGTGCATCACTCTATATCAGGCCTCTGCTCTATGGCAGCGGCGCAGAGGTGGGGGTGAAGCCCGCAGCTGAGTATACATTCCTTGTCTTCGTAACACCTGTGGGGCCCTATTTCAAGGGAGGCATCAAACCCGTGAATATGATGATATGCCGTGATGTTGACCGTGCTGCACCGCTCGGTACAGGCAATATCAAGGTGGGTGGCAACTATGCAGCCAGCCTGAGGGCAATCATCAGGGCACGCGACGGAGGGTACGGCAATGCACTGTTCCTTGATGCCAGGGAGAAGAAGTACATAGACGAATGCGGACCTGCCAACTTCTTCGGCATAAAGGATAACACCTACATAACCCCGCTTTCGGAATCGATCCTGCCATCAATTACAAACAAGAGCCTGATCTCAATAGCTGAGAAGCTGGGCATGAAGACAGAGAGACGGAAAGTGCCCGTGGAGGAGCTGGCAGAGTTCGAGGAGACAGGAGCATGCGGTACTGCTGCCGTGATCAGTCCCATCGCAAAAATTGTCGACCCCGATACTGGTAAGATTTATGAATATTGTAAGGATGGCAAACCGGGACCTGTCTCCCTTAAGCTCTTCAACAAGCTTGTAGGCATTCAGTACGGAGATGAGCCCGATGAGTTCGGCTGGATAACCGTGCTTGACATATAGCCTTTGTGCTTCTTCAAGTATCAGAACTATAGCTTGTTATTAAAAAATTGCCGGCCTCCTGCAGAAAATGGCAGTTTGTGTGCTATTTTTGAGACAAAGTTTTTGAAGTGACAAAATCAGCCGGAGGAATATCCAGGTACAGGTTGGGCAGTTCCTATGTGACACTTGTTGTTAGCGTGTCACTGGTGCTATTTCTGCTCGGCATTCTGGGCATGGTACTGATAAACGCCAGGCAGCTTTCAGACTATTTCCGTGAGAGTCTGTCGTTTACGATAATGCTCAAGGAGGATGCCAGGGAGGCCGACATCAGGATGCTTCAGAAGGAGCTGGATGCCAGGCCATATGTCAAGCAGACCGAATATGTCTCCAAGGATGCGGCTGCCGTCAAACTGACGGAAGAGCTGGGAGAGGATTTCCTTGATTTCCTGGGATATAATCCCCTGATGCCTACGATAGACGTGTACCTTCTTGCCGATTACACCCATCCTGACAGTGTGATAAAACTTGAGAAGGCCATAACTGAATATCCTGTTGTTGATGAAGTTTATTACCAGGAGTCAATACTGAACCTGATAAATGACAATGTCCGGAAAATAACTCTCTTTCTGCTTATTATAAGCGCATTGCTTTTCCTGATAGCGATGACGATAATCAACAATACCATAAGACTCTCAATCTATTCCAAGAGATTCCTGATCAATACCATGCAGCTTATCGGGGCTAACAGGTCGTTCATCAGGAAGCCATTTATCTTCCGGAGTCTCTTCTTCGGGTTCCTGGCAGCACTGATAGCCATAGGGCTGCTCATGGGCCTTATGTATCTGATAGAAAAGGAGTTCTTCACACTGTTCACCTACGAAAACATCAATCTTTTCCTGTTGCTCTGTCTGGCACTGGCAGTTGCCGGCGTGGTTATAAATGCGGTTTCCACCTTTTTTGCCGTCAACAGGTATCTGGGTATACACGAGGATAAATTATATTATTAGAAAATATGGTTGCTAAAAAAGAAGATGAAAAAAAACCCGGGTTTGCCCTGGGCAGGGAGAACTACAAGCTGATGGCCATCGGATTTGGTGTCATTATTTTGGGGTTCATTCTCATGGCCGGAGGGCGGTCTGATGATCCGACAGTTTTTTCAGAGGATATATTCAGCTTCAGGAGGATAACCCTTGCTCCGCTGATTGTCCTTGCCGGGTTTGTTTTTGAGATATATGCGATTATGAAAAGACCCAGGGAGTAGTATTAATAATTACACGGATTACGCGAAGAAGGAATGAATTGGTACGAAGCCCTGATTTTTGGTCTGGTACAGGGATTGACTGAGTTTTTGCCTGTCAGCAGTGACGGGCACCTTGAGATAGTGAAATACATTTTCGGCGGAATAGAGGAGAGCTTTCTCTTTTCTGTCGCGGTTCACGGAGCAACAGTGTTGAGTATAATAGCAGTTTTCTGGAGGGAGATCATTAAGCTGTTGAAGGGGGTCTTCAGGTTCACAATGAACGAGGAGATGGTATACGCTCTCAAGATCATAGTTTCGATGATTCCTGTGGCGATCGTCGGATTCACCCTGAGGGAGGAGGTGGAATCGCTCTTCATTGCCGATATGGACATCACCGGATCATTTCTCCTGGTGACGGCTCTCTTCCTTGCTCTCGGACATTTTGTGAGGAAGAGGGAGAAGCCGATAACCTACGGGGGAGCTTTCGTAATGGGCATCGCCCAGGCCTTCGCCGTGCTTCCCGGCTGGTCGAGGTCGGGCTCGACAATTGCAACAGGACTGATGCTGGGGAACAGCAAGAATGAGCTGGCGCGCTTCTCCTTCCTGATGGTCATTGTGCCGATAATAGGGGCCAATTTTGTTCAGGTCATCACAACCGAAAGCGCTGCTGTCGATGTGGTTCTTTTCCCGCTGATAATCTCTTTCATTGCTGCTTTTATTTCAGGCTATGTGGCCTGCCGCTGGATGATAAACATAGTCCGAAAGGGCAAGCTGGGCTGGTTCGCCCTCTATTGCCTCGCTGTAGGACTGTCACTTATAATTTTTGCCTGAGGGTGCTGAAGAGCTGTTCGGATTTTGAGGACGGAGAGGTACTGCTGCTGCAAAAGCCGCTTTACTGGACCTCCTTTGACCTGGTGAAGAAGGTGAAGTATGCGATAAGGCATCACTGCGGACTGAAGAAGCTGAAGGTAGGTCATGCCGGAACGCTGGATCCGCTGGCGACAGGACTGATGATAGTGTGTACGGGCAAGGCGACAAAGAGGATTGAGGAGTTCAGGGATCTCGACAAGGAATATACGGCGTTGATAAGATTCGGGCAGACGACACCCTCGTTTGACCTGGAGAGTGAGGTCGACAGGGAGTATCCGGCGGATCATATTACTGCCGGGATGATTGAAGAGAGGCTGAAAGATTTTATCGGCGAGCAGGATCAGGAGCCTCCTCTTTTTTCGGCGAAGTTCGTTGACGGCCAGAGGGCTTATGAGCTGGCGAGAAAAAAGAGCGAGAAGAGGCTGGAAAAGGTGAAGGTACGGTTCCATGAGCTTGGGCTGGTTGATTTCAGCGAGAGGGAGGCGCGGATACGGATCGTCTGCAGCAAGGGCACATATGTGAGAGCTTTTGCGCGTGATCTGGGTGCTGCACTGGGGAGCGGGGCTCACCTGTCAGGACTTGTCCGTGAAGCAATAGGCGAATTTCGCAATGAAAAGGCACTGACGGTAGAAGAATTGCAATTTTTTCTTGAGAATTTGAAACAAAACAGAAATTCATTCGTATAAATATTCTTGCACTAATCTGAAATGGATCATGAAACTATCCCAGTTTAAGTACACACTGCCCCAGGAGCTGATTGCACTTTATCCCTCAAAAAACAGGGACGAATCGAGGTTGATGGTTGTGCATCGTGACAGCGGAGAGGTTGAACATAAGGTATTTAAGGACATTGTTGATTATTTCAGGGAGCATGATGTACTGGTCTTCAACAACACCAAGGTTTTCCCTGCGAGGCTTTATGGTAACAAGGAAAAGACAGGGGCCGAGATAGAGGTTTTCCTGTTGAGGGAGCTGAACCGTGAGCAGAGACTGTGGGATGTGCTTGTCGACCCGGCACGGAAGATCCGGATAGGCAACAAGCTCTACTTTGGCGAGGACGATATGCTGGTTGCGGAGGTGATTGACAACACCACATCCAGGGGCAGGACCCTGAGGTTTCTCTTTGACGGTACATATGAGGAGTTCAAGCAGACACTTTATTCCCTGGGCGAGACGCCTCTTCCCAGGTTCATCAACAGGCCTGTGGAGCCCGAGGACAACGACAGGTATCAGACTATCTTTGCCAAGCATGAAGGTGCGGTGGCAGCGCCGACGGCAGGACTGCATTTCAGCAGGGAGTTGCTCAAGAGGCTGGAGATAGTGGGCGTAGAATTTGCGGAGATCACTCTTCATGTTGGACTGGGCAATTTCCGGAATGTTGATGTTGAGGATCTGACCAAGCATAAGGTTGATTCTGAGAGGATTATTATCTCTGAAGGTGCTGCCGGCACCATCAACAACGCGAAGGATCGGAGAAACAGGATCTGTGCTGTCGGCACGACAGTCATCCGTACGCTTGAAAGTTCGGTGTCAACCTCCGGGATGGTCAAGCCGTTCAACGGCTGGACGAACAAGTTCATCTTCCCGCCTTATGAGTTCAAGGTGCCCGATATGCTTGTGAGCAACTTCCATCTTCCCTATTCGACGCTGCTGATGATGGTTTCCGCATTTGCCGGCTACAATCTGACATTTGAGGCCTACCGCACCGCCGTCAAGGAAAAATATCGCTTCGGAACCTACGGTGATGCGATGCTAATTCTTTAGTTTTCAGCGCTGATACATGTTGATAAACACCTGGCAATGTGAATAAATCGTGCCGGCACCGGTTGCCGGCACTTTTTTTTTGTTGGACCTTCACGCTTCAGAGAAGCAATTTCTCCTACAATGAAGTAACCATTTCAGCGTTTCATAGTATAAGTAAAAAGTATCAGGCAGCAGTTGGAGGCCACAAATAGTACACTGCAGAATGTTTAAAGGACACAGAACGGCAATACTGCCATCGCTGGTGGTTATTCTTAGTTTGGTTTTTGCTGAAACTGCATCACCTCAATGCGGAGGGGATAAGATTTCCCAAACGGTCCAGGGGTTTGCATCGATTCTGGTAGTGGATAACTCATTTGCTTCAGGTGGACTTAATGCCCTCGGAGCACCCAATGGCAGTGGAACAAATTTTGCTGCAGCGGGACAATATATAATAATTGACCTGATCGATACTGTAAGAGCCGGAGAATCATATTCGATTATTTGGAGGCAATATCCGGGACAGGGCGGCTCATCAATTCTGAACTGGAGTGAATCTATTGACGGAACAACTTTTGTCGTTCATCCCTCAAGCGGAGTACCAACCACAAATGAATCATATTTTCCCACTGAGGTAGTTGCTTCAACAGATACGCGATTTATCAGAATATTCAGCACAACAACATACGATTTAAGTATTGATGCGGTCTGGTATTCAACTTACAGGTGCTTTACGGATGTCTGCGGAGCGGGTTATTCCTCAAGGTTGTTGTCAGGAAATGCATTACCGGTTGCTTCGACTGATCAGAACGGTGTTTCAAATTACACCTATCTCTCCGGTTCACCTGACGGGAGAGGGGCATCATTCAACAGCAGCGGTGACTGGGCTATAATTAATCTGCCTCACACAATTCCGGCCGGTCAGCAGTATTATATCATCTGGAGACCGATTGATGATATCGGAGTAGCTTCTTCTATTCTCTCTGTTGAGGAATCAGACGGCACCGGATGGGGAACGCCCCGGCAGCTAACGCCGTATGTTGGCGAGTCCCCGATTTTTCTGACTGAAATTGTAACTGCATCGCAAAACACGAATCAGATAAGGATAAGACTTGCTTCCGGCTCCGACTACTGCTACCTGGATGCCGTTGTCTTCAATGCGCTGGGTTGCCTGCCCCCGCCTCCGGATCTTGATGTATCAGGAGATCTTGAATATTGCGGCACACCGTTATTAATTGCTCCGGAGCTGATCATAACTGACATTGCAGATCAGATTATTTGCAACGCTTATGTTCAGATTGGAACAGGATTTCAACCGGGACAGGATTTGCTTGGCTTTACTCCGGGTCACGGAATCACGGCAACGTATAATGCAAATTATGGATTGCTGGTACTTAGCGGAAGGGCAACAACATCACAGTATGAAAGTGTACTGCGAACTCTCACATATTCCAACAGCAATCCTGGTCCGGTAACCGGCAACAGGGAGATAGTCATCTCTCTGGAGAGGCTACTGCCTTCAACAGGGCACTATTACCGGTATGTTCCGTTACCCGGCACCAGATGGCATGACGCAGTACTGTTTGCTGACAGGTCGCATCTCTTTGGCATGCAGGGGTATCTTGCTACAATTGGCTCCGCAGTTGAAAACACGTTCCTCAGGTCTCAGATGGCCGGGGG
>JAVEXM010000032.1:17816-25520 GCA_034004025.1 Bacteroidales bacterium | reverse complement strand
CTGTATGATGACCACGGAGCACTCATAAGGAAGGGATCTGATGCAAAGGCAATATACCTGCTCTTCTCGGCAGATGAGTATGGTGAAGGTTTTGAATATATACTTGATGTTCTGGACAGGAAGATGATCAAAGGTTCTTTCTTCCTGACAGGTAAGTTCCTCAGGAACAAACAGTTTGCGCCTGTCACAAAACGACTGGTTTCCGGTGGTTATTACCTCGGGCCGCACTCGGACGGGCACCTGCTCTACATCCCGTGGGAAGACCGCGATACCCTGCTGGTCACCAAGGATCAGTTCAACCAGGATATCAGAAAGAACATCATTGAGTTGGGCAGGGAAGGGGTGAGGGAGAAACCCCGCTGGTTCCTGGCCCCGTACGAGTGGTACAACAGTGCCATCAGCCGGTGGAGTGAAGAACTGGGACTCACGCTGGTGAACTTCACCCCGGGCACCGGCACCAATGCTGACTACACCACGCCCGAGATGGCGAACTACAGGTCATCTGAATTTCTGCTTGAGAGGCTTGCCGGATTTGAGGAGAACTCACCTCAGGGACTCAGCGGGGCGTTGCTGCTGATCCATCCGGGCACGGATCCGGCAAGGGGCGATAAGTTTTACCATAAGCTGGAAGAGCTGATTGAATTTTACCGGGAAAAAGGTTACACATTTAAAAAGTTATAAGCATGGCAGGCAAGAATGCCAACCGCTCTCCGTGGGCATGGGTTCCTTCGCTCTATTTCTACCAGGGTATTCCCTACAGCATCGTGATGACCACCTCTGGTCTAATCTACAAGACCATGGGCATTTCGGTGGCCTCATTCGCCTTCTGGACAAGCATACTCTATCTTCCATGGGCGCTGAAGCCACTCTGGAGTCCCTACATAGATGTTGTATCCACCAAGCGCAACTGGGTGGTGTGGACACAGCTGCTGATAGCGGCCACCTTCATCGGTGCCGGCCTGGCGATGCAGCTGCCGATGTTCTACCCCATCACCATAGCGATCTTTGCCATCATCGCCATCTCATCGGCCAGCCATGACATTGCTGCCGACGGGTTCTACATGTATGCCCTCAACCAGCACAAACAGGCCTACTTCGTGGGTATACGAAGCACCTTCTACCGTTTTGCCATGCTCACGGCGCTGGGGCTTATACCGCTGGTTGCCGGGATAGTACAGAAGAATACCGGTCTTGAGCCTCTCGCTTTTGAGGCAAAATCAGTAGGCCTGACCGATTATCAGCCTTTTGATCCTGCGCTTATAAAGATTGAGGAAGAGCCCGGAGAACCCCGGATACTGCTTTACCCGGAGGAGATTACCGTACCGATGTGGGAGGCGGGTGTCTCGGAGCTCGACTCTGCAGTCATATATATAGCCCTCTCTGCCCCGCCGGAGGAGGGGGAGACAATCGTTGTCAACATCGCCCGCGAAGGCGGGAGCAAGGATATCGATATACCCAGGAACCAGGTAAGCAGGTTTGAGTTCACCGTCAGTAACTGGAACGTGCCTGCTGCCGTCTCGCTGAAAACTCATCATAACCTCAGGGAGGTGACATCGGCGGAGTTTGGCATCACCGCAGGAAACATAGCCTTCAGCTGGACAGTCTCGCTGGGAGTCCTGGGACTGCTGCTCCTTCTGCTGGCTCTCTACAACCGCTATATTCTTCCCCGTCCCGTAGAGAATGACATCCGTGAGAAGGTGAGCCTGAAGGTCTTCGTTGAGGTCTTCGTCTCCTTCTTCACAAAGCCGGGAGTCGTCGCCGCCCTCGCCTTCTTCCTGCTATACAGGCTTGGCGAGGCACAGCTGGTGAAGATCGCCACACCGTTCCTTGTCGATTCCAGGAGCATGGGCGGCATAGGGTTGACATCGGCACAGTACGGCATCATCTACGGTACCCTGGGGATGGTCTGCCTGACCATCGGCGGTATCCTCGGCGGCATCCTGGCGGCGAAGTACGGCCTGAAAAAGCTGATCTGGTATATGGCTGTGGCAATGAACCTGCCCAACCTGGTCTACGTCTATCTTGCCTATGCCCAGCCCATGCCGGGTGATCTGGGAGTCTACCTCTCCGTCGCCACGGAACAGTTCGGTTACGGCTTCGGCTTCACGGCCTATTCTCTCTTCATGCTCTACTATGTGGGAGAGAGCAAGTACAAGACAGCTGAATTCGCCATAGGAACCTCACTGATGGCCCTGGGGATGATGCTACCGGGTATGGTGTCAGGAAAAATATACGAGGCGATCGGCTACGAACACTTCTTCATCTGGGTTTTGATATGCACCATTCCGGGGATGCTCTCGATAATTTTCCTGAAGATCGATCCCGGGTTTGGACTTAAAAAGAACGAATAATAAGAGGATCAGGAAGTTATATGATAGCAGAAGAGAAGTTCAGAAGGCTTGCGGGTGAGATAACAGGTGATCTCTATACTGACATCACACAGCGTATACTTTATGCCACGGATGCCTCGGCATACAGGGAGGTTCCTCTGGCAGTGACGCGGCCCGCCGGTCGTGATGACATTAAAAAGATAATTGCCTTTGCCCGCAATGAGGGCACATCAGTGATCCCGCGCGGGGCCGGCACTTCACTGGCAGGCCAGGTGGTAGGGCCGGGGATCGTCATGGATATCTCAAAACATCTGAACCGCATCCTTGAGTTCAATCCGGAAGAGCACTGGGTTAAGGTGGAACCTGGCGTCGTGCTTGCGGAACTGAACCGCTATGTTGCTCCCCACCGCCTGCAGTTTGGTCCCGAGACATCCACCGCAAACCGATGCTGCATGGGAGGCATGCTGGGCAACAACTCATGCGGTGCGCACTCCATCATCCACGGTAGTGTCAGAGACCACATCCTCGAGGTTGATGCCATTCTCTCCGACGGATCAGAGGTCCATTTTGGTGCTCTCACCACTGATGAGTTCAATGCAAAGTGCGACGGTGACCCCGGGTTGCTTGAGACACAGATATACAGAAATTTTCGCGACATTCTCTCCGATAAGCGAAATGCAGAGGAGATAGAGAGGGAGTTCCCTCATCCGGAGCTGCGGCGCAGGAACAACGGTTATGCCCTCGATGCACTGCTGAGGACGGATCCCTTCACCGGTAACGGAGAAAAGATAAACGTATGCAGGCTCCTGGCAGGTTCGGAAGGCACTTTGGCCTTCACCACCGCCATGAAGCTGAACCTGGTGCCGGTGACGGAACAGAAGACCGGGTTGCTCTGCGCCCACTTCAACAGCCTCCAGGATGCCGTCAGGGCAAACATCATAGTGCTTAAACATCATCCTGCCGCCGTGGAGCTGATTGATGACTATATCGTCAACTGCACCGGCGATAACATTGAGCAGAGCAAAAACCGCTTCTTCATAAAGGGTGAGCCGAAGGCAATACTTCTGATTGAGATCATCCGGCCGACTTTTCAGGAGATAGAGAAGACAGCCGCAGAGATGGAGAGGGATATGATTGCGGCAGGCTACGGATACCATTTCCCGCTTTATACCGGCGCCGAAGAGATGGCGAGGGTGTGGGAGCTGCGACGGGCAGGACTGGGTGTACTGCTGAATATACCGGGCAGAAAGAAGAGCGTGCAGGTCATCGAGGACACCGCGGTGCTGCCGGAGCTCTTTCCCGGTTACCTGGAGGATGTCACCGCGGTACTTGAGAAATACGGACTGAGCTGTGCCTATTACGCACATATTGCCACCGGTGAACTGCATCTCAGCCCGCTTCTCGATCTGAAAGACCCTGCCGACATAGAGATATTTCACGGCCTGGCAAGGGATATCGCCATGCTTGTGAAAAAATACAGGGGCTCGCTCAGCGGTGAGCACGGCGACGGCAGGCTGAGGGGAGAGTTTATCCCCCTGATGCTCGGGGAGCATAACTACGAACTGCTGAAGGCGATCAAGAAGACGTGGGATCCCACCTCTGTTTTCAATCCGGGAAAAATCACCGACACGCCTCCGATAACTGAAAACCTGAGGTATCCGGCAGGTGTCAGGATAAAGGTGCCGGGGATCGTATTTGACTTCCCCGAAGAGGAGGGGCTGCTCTATGCCACGGAGAAGTGCAGCGGCTCGGCCGACTGCCGCAAGAGCGCCCTTACAGGTGGCACCATGTGCCCGACATTCATGGCTACTGGCGACGAGGATAAGTCGACACGTGCCAGGGCAAATATACTCAGGGAGTTCCTGACCAGATCGGAAAAGACTGACCGCTTTGACCACGAGGAGATATACCGTGTGATGGACCTCTGTCTCTCATGCAAGGCATGCAAGGCTGAGTGTCCCTCCAATGTAGATGTGGCCAAGCTCAAGGCCGAGTTCATGCAGCATTATTATGACATCCACCATGTGCCCTTCCGTGCGTGGCTGATAGCATGGCTCCCAAGGCTTTACATTCCCGGGATGATGGTTCGTCCGCTTACCAACATGGTCACCTCCACGGCTCTTTTCAAGCGCATCATAGGCTTCTCGGTAAAACGCCCGATCCCGTCTCTCTCGCCTGTGACACTGAGGAGGTGGGAAAAAAGGCATGGGAGAAAGAACGGGCAGGTGAACGGCAGCAAAGGCACCGTCTGCCTCTTTGCCGACGAGTTCACCAACTACAATGAGAGCGACATCGGCATCAAGGCGGTGATGCTCCTTGAGAGACTTGGATACAGTGTTATTATCCCGCAGCACAGGGAGAGCGGACGCACATTCCTCTCCAAGGGGCTGATACGGTCAGCGCGGAAGCTGGCCCTGAAAAACATACTGATGCTGAAGGATGTTGTCTCCGATGACCGGCCGCTGATAGGCATTGAGCCGTCGGCGCTGCTCACCTTCCGTGATGAGTATCCTGACATGGCAGGAGAGGCGCTGGCTGAGGATGCACGCAACATAGCACGCAACGCACTCCTCTTTGAGGAGTTCATCTCCAGGGAGACAGAGAGGGGTAACATCACTCCAGACCAGTTTACTGACAAAGCCCTGAAGATATTGCTGCATGGTCACTGCCAGCAAAAGGCTGTCGCATCAACGGCCCCAACAATCAGGATGCTGTCGCTGCCCTGCAACTATAGCGTTGAGGAGATTAATGACGGCTGCTGTGGCATGGCAGGAGCCTTCGGTTATGAGAAGGAGCACTATGACCTGAGCATGAAGATAGGAGAGATGGTGCTTTTCCCGGCTGTGCGTGCCGCAGAGGCTGACACGGTGATAGCTGCACCGGGCACCTCATGCAGGCATCATATAGCTGACGGCACGGGACGCCGGGCGTTGCATCCCGTCGAGATAATGTACGAAGCTCTTAAGAAATGAATTTTCATAACCCTGGGACAGATTGCATCTGGTCAGAACAAGGATTGTACATAATGTTTACTGATTGCAGCTCTTCAGAAAAAGCTTTGAATAAAATAAATACCGGTAACAATGAAAAGTGGAGGTTTCAGCAGGGTTGAACAGTCGTTCTTCGATCGTTCAGGCAGGAGAGAGCCAACAACAAGGCTGCCTTATCTGGTGGTGCACAATTTTCCCGGCCTCGGTCTGCTGACGGCACTGAGGTTCCTTGAATGGGCCGCCGCAAATCCAGACGGGGTGATAAGCCTCCCCACCGGGAAGACGCCGGAGTACTTCATCAAGTGGACCCAGTACCTGTTAAAGAACTGGGATAAGCCCGAAGCAAGGAAGATACGTGAGGATAACGGACTGTTCCTGGATGAGAAGCCCTCACTGCGAGGCCTCCACTTCGTGCAGATTGATGAGTTCTATCCCATTGATCCGCGCCAGCACAACAGCTTCTTTGACTATGTGAGCAAATACTACCTGAAGGGTTTTGACCTCGACCCATCCAAAGCCCTTCTTATCAACAGCGAGGAGATACCCCTGGCAGAGGGAAAACACTATTCGGAGGTTTTCCCAAATAGTCTTATAGACCTGAGTCTGAGGAACAGGGAGCCGCTCAACCCGCTGGAGAGGCTCCAGCAGGCATCTATCTTCAGCATTGATAACTGGTGCACCAACTACGAAAAGAAGATCCGTGATCTTGGCGGGATAGGCTTCTTCCTGGGAGGGATAGGTCCTGACGGGCATATAGCCTTCAACACAAGGGGCAGTGACCATAACTCCGCCACCAGGCTCACGGCCACCAACTTCGAGACACAGGCGGCATCGGCGGGCGACCTCGGAGGGATAGAGGTCTCCAGGACCAGGCTGGTGATCACAATAGGACTGGGGACGATCACCTATGACCCTGATGCAGTATCAATCATTTTCGCCGCCGGCGATGCAAAGGCCCACGTTGTCAGGGATGCTTTGGAGAAGGAGCCTGACAACCTCTATCCCGCAACCGTGCTGCAGGGACAGAAGAATGCACGCTTTTACATCACTGATGGTGCTTCCGTACAGCTTCATGATACCGTCGAGAGATACTACAGGGAGGGCGAGTGGACCTTCGAAAAAACCGAGAGAGCCATCCATGACCTATGCAGGAAGATCGACAAATATGCACATAAGCTGGTTCTCGAGGACCTGCAGAATGATGAGTACTGCTCGCTGATACCTGATCTGAGCCTGGAGAGGGTCAGTGATGTGATTGAGGCAACCAAGAGAAAGATAGAGGCAGGACTGAAGCGGGAGCACAATGCCACATTCTTCCATACCGGGCCCCATCATGACGACATCATGCTCGGTATCTTCCCGGCAATCATACCCCAGTTGAGGGAGACCACAAACAGGTTCTACTTTTCGGTTATGACATCCGGATTCACCGCTGTTACGAATCATATGCTGCTCGGGCTGCTTGAGGAGACACTCAGGCTTATAGGAATCGACAAGATACAGATGCTTGCATACCCGGACTTCTTTGAGCAGGGATACAGGTTCAAGTGGGACAAGGATGTGAGTCACTATCTCGACAAGGTTGCCGACAAGGATGATGCCGGGAAACTGAGGGGGGTATGCCACCGCATCGTCAGGGCGATGGTTGAGATATACAGGCTGCGGTCGAAGGATGAGCTGGTGGAACAGATAAGGAAGAACATCGACCTTATTAATGCCAGTTACAGCGGGGAGAAAAACCCGCCTGACATCCAGCAGCTCAAGGGTATGCTCAGGGAGTTCGAGGAGGAGCTTGTATGGGCGCACTACGGCGTTCCGGTCAGGAATATAGAGCACCTCAGGCTCGGATTCTATACCGGGGATATCTTTACCCGGCAGCCGGACCGCCATCGTGATGTGAAACCGATTCTGGAGTGCCTCAGGAGGATACAACCAACCATTGTCAGCCTTGCCTTTGATCCCGAGGGATCGGGACCTGACACGCATTACAAGGTGCTTCAGGCCATCGCCGAGGCTCTCAGGCAGTGGAGCCTGGAGAAGGACCTCACAGATCTGAGGATCATCGGGTACCGGAACGTATGGTTCAGGTTCCAGCCGTTCGAGGCCAACGTCTTCGTGCCCGTCTCACTGAACTCGATGGCTGTTTTGAACCAGTCGTTCCGCGACTGTTATGTCAGCCAGGTCAACGCCTCCTTCCCCAGCCCTGCATATGACGGCCCCTTCAGCGATCTGTCGCAGCAGGTGTGGGTTGAGCAGTTCAAGCAGGTGCAGCTCATACTGGGCAAGGACTTCTTCTACGAGAATGAGAGTGCCAAGATCAGGGGTACCCACGGCATGGTCTATTACCGGGAGATGAAGACCGATGAGTTCCTGCAGCATGCCCG
>JAVEXM010000032.1:2546-17716 GCA_034004025.1 Bacteroidales bacterium | reverse complement strand
GCATAGAGCTCGCCGGCAATGCCTGTAGCAGGGTAGTAGAGGGGAGAATCCCTGTGTGGCACGTGCGGAGATGAGAGCACCCACGGCAGTCCAGTCTCCTCAAAGTACATCTCTCTTGACCATCCGGTCATCTTCACCACCTCAAGGTCGCATTTGATGCCATTGGCAAGCATACCCTCACCGTTCAGGAAGAGGGCGAGTTCACCTACGGTGAGGCCATGTATATAAGGTATGGCAAACTGGCTTACGAAAGAGAAGAAGCCGGGACGGGTGACAACACCCTCCATGCGGATGCCTCCAAGTGGATTGGGCCGGTCGAGCACAACCACCTTCTTGCCGTTCTCTGCCGCCGCCTCCATCAGGAGCCCGAGGGTGCTGATGAAAGTGTACGACCGCGAGCCAATGTCCTGTATGTCGTAAACAAGGATATCCACATCACTCAGCATCTCAGGCGTAGGCTTGCGGGTTTTCCCGTAAAGACTCCAGACTGTGAGGCCGGTTGCGGGATCTTTCTCCGAGGCTACATGCTCGCCGGCGGTGAACTCGCCACGGACACCGTGCTCAGGACCGTACAGCGCCACCAGGTTGACGCCTGGGGCGTTGAAGAGAATGTCAACCGTTGATCTGAGACAGCGGTCAACGCCGGTTGGATTTGTTACAAGGCCCACTCTCTTTCCCTTCAGAAGGTCAAAATCACTCTTCATAAGCGTCTCCAGCCCTGACTCAACCATCTGTCCTCTCAGTGCTCCCGTGATCGCGAATATCATTATCACTGCCACTGTGATCCGTGTAAACTTGCTTCCTGCTCTTTGCATATTCAACCAAATTTTCGTTAAAGCGACTTAATTTATCTCTGTCAAATTTAATTTAATTTACTCAGATTACCTGTTCCGGTTGCCCCTGCAACTTCTCTTCAGTCAACCCTTCGGAGGTCGGAGAGGGCATTGATTCATACAAAAGTTCATTGCGAACCAAAAAAAATTGTATGACAAATTAAATAAAATTCATTTGCCTATTGACTTGAATACTATTAATATTTAATTTTGAATTTGTAAGATGTAATACAACTTTCATGAAACTCTTAAACTACCTTTCCCTGTTGTTTATCCTGGTCCTGATTTCAGGATGCAATCCAAAGGAGGTTCCTGCAGATCTTCAGGAACAGCTTGATTCGATCTCGGCTACGATGGTACCGCAGCATGCCGAGTCGCTCTGTGACGTTGCCATAGCCATGGAGAAGGACGGCAGCCTCACCGTAAAAGGTGAAACAAACCTGCCGGAGGCGAAGGAGGAGATTCTTGCCATGATGGGCCGGTCTGGCTACAGTTACAATGACAGCATAACCATTCTGCCGGATACTTCAGTGGTTAAGTCGCCCTGGGGACTGGTTTCCGTCAGTGTATGCAATGTCCGCACAAGGCCCTCGCATGCTGCAGAGATGGCAACGCAGGCACTGATGGGTACGCCGGTGAAGATCCTTAACAAGCGCGGGGGATGGCTTCAGATCCAGATGCCGGACTTATATATCGGGTGGACAGATGACCCTGTCAGTGAAATCAGTGACAATGAGCTTGCCGACTGGAAAAAGAGCGACAGGCTTATCTGCATGGAACACACGGGAGTTATAACCGACAACAGCGGAAAGACAGTGTCCGACGCTGTTTTCGGGATGATTGTTCAGAAAGTAGGTGAGAAGGGTAACGCCTACGGGGTGAAGTTTCCTGACGGCAGGGAGGGGCAGGTGAAAAAGACAGAGGTTGCCGACTTCCGGCAATGGGCAGAGAGTGTTGAGCCTGATGCGGATAAAATGAAAGATTTCGCCGGATTGTTCCTGGGCTCTCCATATCTCTGGGGCGGTACATCAACGAAAAGTGTTGACTGCAGCGGGTTTGTGAAGACGATCTATTTTTCAGGAGGAATTATTCTCAGGCGTGATGCCTCGGCACAGTACAGGTATGGTCTTGAGCGGAGCATTGAAAACCTGTGCGATTCCCTTGCTCCCGGTGACCTTCTCTTTTTCGGAAGGGTCAGGGATGGCAAGAAGCGGATAACTCATACAGGGATGTATATTGGCGATACAGAATTTATTCATTCATCACGGCTGGTGAGGATAAACAGCTTCGACTCCACCAGGACTAACTACAGCGAGTATCTCCTGGACATACTTCAGGGGGCGAAGAGAATAATAGGTGTAGCTCCGGGAGAGGGTATGGAACGCGTTTCAGACCACAGCTGGTATTTTTAGGCAGAGGGTTCCCTGCCCGGGCGGTGGACCCGGGGTGATCCTGAGAAAAATTTTTACGAGTTCATTTCGACCAATCTGATAAGTATTTATAATACGTATGAAAAAGAGAGATTTCATCAAGATCGGAGGCCTCGCCGCAGGGGCCCTGATGGTTGGATGCACATCAGCTGCATCTGACGGCACTGTCAGAAAAGGCAGTTCAGCAAAGAAGGGCAGCGGGGTCCTGAAACTCACTTACAAACCATATGAGCTTCAGCTGAAACATGTCTTTACCGTTGCAACAAACTCCAGGACAACAACTCCGGTGGTCCTCACTTCACTGGAATACGACGGTGTCACCGGCTATGGCGAAGCATCGATGCCTCCATACCTGGGTGAGAGTCATGAGTCAGTACTGAACTTTCTGTCGAAGGTCAACCTTGAACAGTTCAGTGATCCCTTCCTGATGGAGGATATTCTTGAATACATAGAAGGTGTTATGCCAGGCAACTATGCTGCCAAGGCATCGCTTGACATCGCGCTGCACGACCTCACCGGCAAGCTACTGGGCCAGCCATGGTTCAGGCTGTGGGGACTCAACCCGGCAAAGACACCTCTTACCAGTTTCACCATTGGCATTGACACTGCTGAGGTCGTCAGGGAGAAGACCCTGGAGGCCAGCGCCTTTAAATTACTGAAGATCAAGCTCGGCCGCGACAACGACAGGGAGATGATAGAGACGGTAAGGTCAGTGACCGACGTGCCGATCTTCGTTGATGTGAACCAGGGATGGAAGGACAGGAATTATGCTCTCGAGATGGCGCATTTCCTGCATGAAAACCACGCTGAGTTCATTGAGCAGCCTATGCCCAGGGAGCAGACCGATGACATCGCATGGCTGACAGAGAGGAGTCCTTTGCCTATTGTCGCCGATGAGGCACTGCAGACGGTAGATCAGCTTCTCGGCATGAAAGGAATATACAGCGGCATCAATATCAAGCTGATGAAGTGCGGCGGAATGCATGCTGCTTACAAGATGATCACAATGGCCCGCCAGATGGGAATGAAGATATTGATAGGATGTATGACAGAAACATCATGTGCGGTTTCGGCGGCAGCACAGCTCTCTCCGCTTGTCGACTGGGCTGACCTTGACGGTAATTTATTGATATCCAATGATATTTATGAAGGAATGACTGTGGTTGACGGAAGGGTAACGCTTCCTGACAGACCCGGAATTGGGATAGTTGAAATTTAATACAGAAGATTTTAATGGATATAAAAGCGCGTCAGGAAGCTGAACACTTTCTGAAAAATGAGACTCAGTTTCACCTGGGTATTCTGCCAACAGAGCAGGCAAATCCAAAAACACGAAACCTTGATGTGATTTTTGCAAAGAGTAATGCAGAGGGTGTCAAAACTCTCCTGTCGGTAGACCTTGATATCTATCCGATGGCTCAGAAAATCATTGAGGGAAAGGAGTTTGAAAAACTGGTTCAGACCGGCTTAAAGGTGATTACTGAAGGTAAGAAGATTGTGTTTTCAGGATGCGGATCTACGGGGCGTCTGAGTATCCTTCTGGAGTCTATGTGGAGATGCTTTTTCAGGAATTTGAGGCAGCATCACCCCGGTATTTATGATAAGACAAAGCAGATTGAAAACAGTGTTTTCAGCATAATGACGGGGGGTGACTATGCTCTCATACGCGCAGTTGAGAATTTTGAGGATTATCAGGAGTTTGGCAGGCAGCAGGCGAGGGAGCTAAACATCACCAGGGGTGATATGCTTGTTGCCATCACCGAGGGAGGAGAGACATCCTCGGTTCTGGGCACGCTTGCAGAAGCTGCTGACCGTGGTGCTGAGGTGTTTCTCATGTTCAATAATCCGGCAGATATTCTCGTCAAAAACATTGAACGTTCCAAAAAGGCAATAGAGGATCCGAGGGTTACAGTCCTTGACCTTTACTGTGGTCCGATGGCTATAGCAGGGTCTACCAGGATGCAGGCAACAACATCAGAACAGCTTATAGCAGGTGCTGCTCTGGAAAAGATGCTCCTGCAATATTTCAGCAGGTTTCTTTCTCAGGAGGAGTTGGATCTTCTGAATATAAAAGAGATACAGTATGCTGATAGATATCTTGCCATGCTCAATGAGCTTATGTCTGATGAGAACGCAAAGATTATCGGGGATTATATCTCGCTGGAGAAAGATATTTACGAGGCCAAAGGACTGGTAACTTACTTCGGGAAAGATCTGATGATGGATGTTTTTACTGACACAACTGAGCGCTCACCGACTTTCATGCTTCCGCCGTTTAAAAAGTTCGATGATAATATTGCTCCCTCGTCGTGGGCATTTGTCAAGAATCCTCTTTTGCCCACACCGGCGGCATGGGAAGAGGTGCTGGGTCGTCAGCCAAGATGTCTTGAATGGGACAGTGACCTATATCGAAAAATGAATGCTCCTGAGGCACTTGTATCAGATCCGCCCCTCCTGGACAAGACGCAGATTTTGAAATTTCATATTGGAAACGAAGAAAACACTACCCGCATTTCCAAATCTCCCAATACAGCCGTAAATATAGTCAGCCGCATTGAGGCCGCCAGACCGGATTATAAGAATTACAGAGAGGCATACTCCCGGGCCACGCAAAAGTATGAAAGCAGGTCATGCCTGATGATTGGAAACTGCGATGAACCTGCAGACTTTAAGATCGCCTGCTCGCCAGAACCCTCAGTGCTGAACCTGATGGACAGGCTCGCTGTCAAGCTTGTCCTGAATACTGTGTCGACCGGAACAATGGTTTTGATGGACAGGGTAATGGGAAACTGGATGAGCTGGGTAGACGTTACCAACAAGAAGCTTAAGGACAGAGGCATAAGGTTGATTTCCGATATCTGTAGCATGAGTTACGAAGAGGCCTGCTATGTTCTTCATGAATCACTGGAAGAACTGAAATCTCTTAATTTTTCCGACAAGGAAAAACCATCGCCTGTTCAGTATACTATAAAGAAGATCAGGTCTTCCCGGAAGGATTAAACTGAAATTAGACAAATAATTAAAAATTTGTAATACATCTTATAAAAAAAACACTTAACTTGCTAAATGGATTAAAATCATTAACACCATAAATATAACCTAATCAATACTATTTAACCCTAAATCCAATCACATGAGAACAAGACTGTTAATGTTGTTTGCGGTTTTGGGATTTATGCTCTCACAAAGCATTTATGCTCAACCCAAGACCGTGACAGGGACTGTCACAGACGCCACGACGAATGAGACGTTGCCGGGTGTCAATGTGATAATCAAGAACACCACCACCGGTACCAGCACTGATCTGAACGGTTTCTTTTCGATCAATGTTGCTCCCGGACAGGTGCTCGTCTTTACATCTCTGGGATATGCTTCACAGGAGGTTCCTGTGGGTGCATCCAACAGTATCGATGTGAAAATGAGTCCTGATGTTGAATTTATTGAAGAAGTCGTTGTTGTCGGGTATGGAACTCAAAGAAGAGCCAACCTGACGGGTGCGGTTTCTACGGTAAATGTTGAAAAGACTCTCGAGGCAAGACCGATCGCTGATGCGGGCCGTGGTCTTCAGGGAACTATGCCCGGCCTCAGTGTTGTCATCCCCAGCGGAGAGATTGGGTCGGACCCGATCCTCAAGATCCGCGGTCAGATCGGTTCACTCCAGGGTGGATCATCACCTCTGATACTGGTAGACAACGTTGAGATACCCTCGATCCAGATGCTCAACCCTTCTGATATTGAGTCGATCTCAGTACTGAAGGATGCAGCATCCTCTTCGATCTACGGGGCCAAGGCAGCCTTTGGCGTGATACTGATAACCACAAAGAAGGGTGCCGTAAATCAGGGAGTCAACGTATCCTATAATGGAAACCTTTCATTCCAGAACATTTCGAAGAAGATGGAGATGGGAGGCCTTGACGCACTGGAATATACCCTGGCGGCGTTTGAACGGGTTAACGGTACCGTGGCCGGTGCATTCTGGATGGTTACCCGCGAAGGTTATGAGAAGGCTGTTGAGTGGAAGGAAACCTGGGGTGATGTTG
This sequence comes from Bacteroidales bacterium, assembly GCA_034004025.1. GTDB lineage: Bacteria > Bacteroidota > Bacteroidia > Bacteroidales > VadinHA17 > SR-FBR-E99. The sequence goes on along the minus strand of JAVEXM010000032.1, from coordinate 11,413 downwards.
TCAAACCTGACGACCCGATGCTCTATGGCCGCGACTGGTATGTTGATGCCAACAACCGCAAGATCGGACTAAGAACCTACGATCCCTATTATTATATGATAGAGGAGTGGACCCCGACGCACCTGCACAACTTCTCAGTGAGCGGCAAGGCAGGTAATACGGATTACAATATAGGTCTTGGTTACCTGGATCAGTCGGGTATCAATAAGCCGGCTAAGATTGATGATTTCAGACGTTACAACGGATCGATAAGGTTAGGTACTGATGTAAATGACTGGCTCAGGGTGACAGCCGGCGCAATGTATTCAAAGCGCAATAAGAGATATGCCTATGCTACCAGTTCAACAACAGCAGACCCGTGGCTCTATCTTTACCGCTGGGGGCCGACCTATCCGATGACCACCGAGGACGGTGACCCGATCCGCAGCCCGGCATATGAGGTTTCTGCTGCCAATACCGCTTTCCAGGAGAACAACTATACAAGCGTAAACGGAGGATTTGTAATCACCCCGGTCAGGGACTGGCATATAACTTTCGACTATACTCATGCCAACATGGAGTATATCAACAAAAGACCGGGTACCCGGTACACTGCACGCAACAGCTGGTCGGCCGGCCTTCCAAAGAACGATGAGAACGGTGACAGGATTTATGTTGATAATACCGGTCAGGTCGTTTCCCCGACTTCTCCCGGAGCAATGCCGGCATATGAACTGGATATGATGACATATACCGGTGTTGGCTCCAATCCTGATCATGTTTACCGTCGTTCGCAGAATGACCAGAGGAATACCTTAAACCTGTACACCACTTACGACTGGAAACTGATGGATGATCATCAGTTCAGGTTCATGACCGGGATGAACAGGGTGGCATATGAATATGCCTACAACTGGTCGCAGACAACCCAGCTTATAGACTACAACAACCCCCAGTTTGACCTTGCATACGGTACGCAGACCACCAGTGGTGGTGAATACTGGGAGTCACAGCTGGGCTTCTACGGACGCGTGAACTACAATTTCAGGGAAAAATACCTCTTCGAGGCCAACCTGAGGTACGACGGAACATCAAAATTCCCGACTGATCTGAAGTGGCGCTGGTTCCCCTCATTCTCTGCTGGCTGGATTGCCACGGAGGAGCCGTTTATGGACTGGGCAAGGCCGGCACTAAGCCTTCTGAAGTTACGCGGTTCATGGGGTACCATTGGTGACCAGACGGTTTCCAATTCTCTTTATATTCCAACCATGTCGGGTTCACAGAACAACTGGCTGCTCGGCGGAGCCAAACTGTACCAGTTTGCCACTCCCGGAGCTGTTTCTGCTTCTGTTACATGGCAGGATATCACAACACTTAACCTGGGACTGGATGCACGTTTCCTGAGCAACAAACTCGGATTGACCTTCGACTGGTTCAGGCGTGACACACGTAACATGATTGTTCCTCAGGAGGGCCTTCCGACAACATTCGGCACGGGCGCACCCCAGAGCAACTTCGGGTCGCTGCGGACAAACGGTATGGAAATACAGGTGGATTACAACCACCGGTTTGAAAACGGACTGGGTATTACCCTCACCGCAACACTTGCCGATGCTGTAACAAAAATCACCGAATACGGTTCAACCAAGAGTATAGATTCGTGGTATGTGGGCAAAACCTACGGTGAGATCTGGGGTTATGAGACTGACAGGCTCTTCCAGGCAGATGACTTTGCCTATGACGATGGCAACCTGATTAAGGTTACGGTGCCCAATGAAACAGGAAGTGCCAACTATACCATATATCAGCTTGCTGATCCTGCCAACGTGGCAATACAGGGGAGACTTCAGTCAGGTAACTTCCTGTTCATGCCAGGTGATGTGAAATTCGTTGATCAGAACGGTGACGGGTATATCAATCCAGGTAACAGGCTGATAGAAGATGCAGATGGCAATCCCGATCACGGCGATCTGAAGATTATTGGCAATTCAACTCCCCGCTGGATGTACGGGTTCCGTACTGACCTTGATTTCAAGGGAGTGGATCTCTCATTCTTTATCCAGGGTGTCGGCAAACGTGAAGTATGGGGTAACGGCTTCCTGGCTATCCCGGGCTTTAACTCTGCAGACGGTGCCATGCCTCAGGCTTTTGCAGGTGATTTCTGGAGAGAAGACAGAACCGATGCCTTCTATCCGCGTCCCTACAACCAGGCCGGAAGCGGCACTACACTTAATATGCAGGTTCAGACAAGATATCTCCTGAATATGGCATATACAAGGCTGAAGAACATAACCCTTGGCTATACCCTGCCTTCCAACCTGACGAAAAAGATAATGATCAGCAGGTTGCGCGTTTACGTAGCCCTCGAAAATTTCTTCACATTTGATCATCTGGGGACCATTCCCATTGATCCTGAAGAGATACAGGGATTTTCGATGTGGAATAGCTCCAACTACAACCTGAGTCGCACAGGTGTTGGTGTGCCAACATTCAAGAGCGCATCGGTCGGTGTTCAGGTAAACTTCTAAAAATAAGGAATTATGAAAAGAAAATTGATCATAATCATAGCTGTGGTAGCTCTGATAGCCGGCGGATGTGAAGATTTCCTCGACAGGCCGTCACGGACTACCATGAATGACCAGAACTACTGGACATCTGAAAATAACCTTCGCCTTTTCTCGCACGGGTTCTACCTCAACTATTTTGTCGGTTATAACAATACCTGGGGTACTGTTTATACTCCCCTGAGGGGATATTACCTTTCCGACGACTTTACCTCTACCGGGAAACAGTGGGGTTTTGAGACCCAGCCTCCTGCTTCAAGAGCATCAACAAGTGAATCACCTGACTGGCTGAGCACATACTGCGGTCCGACCTGGAATTTTGCATATGTCAGGAAGTCAAACCTCTTCCTGGAGCGAATTGATGCAATGAAAGGCGGAATCCTGACAGAGGAAGCCTATAATCACTGGAGTGCCGTTGCCCGTTTCTTCAGGGGGTATGAGTACAGCCGGCTTGTCAGTGTATTCGGTAACGTGCCCTACTATGATAAGGTGATTCTTGATACGGAAATGGACTTGCTCTATAAGGACAGGGACGACCGGACGATGGTAATGGATAAGGTCTATGATGATTTTGTATACGTTTTGGCAAATATGCGTCTCTCTGACGGAAATGCACAGTATCTCAACAGGTATATCGCTGCCGGGTTTATATCGAGGTTCATGCTCTTTGAAGGCACCTGGCAGAAATATCATCTGAACAATACGGAAAAAGCTGAGAAATACCTGCAGCTGGCGGTTGACGCTGCGAATCTCGTGATGGCGTCAGGCAAGTTTTCATTCACCAGCGATTTCCGTTCACTTTTCGGATCAATGGATCTGGCAGGCAACAAGGAGGTGATCATGTACAGGCATTATGATGCAGCGCTGGGTGTCACACACCACATTGCCTCCTATGCCAATACAACAGAAAGTCAGCCTAATTCAGCCAACCTGTGGCTTGCCAAGTCATTCATCTGTGCCGACGGACAGGTCTATCAGTCGTCGACGCTGGCAGACGCTGACAAGCTTGATTTTACAAGTATGATCGCAACGCGCGACCCGCGCTTTGAGGCCACCTTCTGGGATACTCCGAAGAAAGAGGCTGCCACACTACTGCTCTCTGACAAGTTCATTGACAGGATAGGCCCGACCTACGCCGGGGGTACGTACCCTCCTCAATACGGTTCGAACACCAACACCAATGATGCCCCTGTGATGAGGCTGGGAGAGGTGGTTCTCAACTGGATTGAAGCCAAGGCAGAGCTCGCCACCATGGGTGGCCCGGCTGTTACCCAGGCAGATATTGACGCATCGATAAACGCGATACGTGACCGCCCCCTGGATGCAGTTGCTGAAGACAAAGGGATACAGAAGACCGCTGCAATGTCGTTGGCAAGCCTTCCCGATGATCCCGACCGTGATGCTGATGTATCTCCGTTGATATGGGAGATACGGCGCGAGCGCAGGATGGAGTTTGTCTATGAACATTCAAGGCTGCTGGATATCAAACGGTGGAAGAAGCTCTCCTACCTGGATGTTACTGTCAACCCGGATTTGCACCTTGGATTATGGGTAGACTTCCCTTCTGAGTTTCCCGAGTGGCTGATCGCTGCCAAGGTTGGCAAGCTCAAGGTCCAGAACGCAGTTGGTACTGTGATAACATATGATGGCACCAATGCTGCAGAAATGGTAGGGTATTATATACCTGAGAACGTCACAGCAAGAGATGCCTTCACTGACAGGGTTTATCTTGCACCTGTGGGATTGAACCAGATTTCACAGTACCTTGAAAAGGGTTACACACTCACTCAGACAACCGGCTGGTAGATGATATTTGATTGCCCCGCGATGGGGTAGAATTTGGGTTGGTTAATATTGCAGAGACGCGCTTGTATGCGTCTCTGCTCTTTTATGCAGTGATGCAGCACTCCTGCCACCCTGATCTGCCTACGTATTACTACCCGCAAATCGTATATTTGCCATGATGTATGACATAAACCTTATGTTCGGTTTCCACGACGCTACAATAATACCATATGGGTATTAGTGCTGACTCCGGAGGGAACTCGCTGATAAATAGTCATATAATCAATTGATCAATCCTATTTCGCGACAGAGTCGAGTTTTCCAACTGGCTGTGGGCGGGATTTTTTTGAAAAAAATAACAACTTGTCATACATCTTATCGAGAAATCATATATCTTGCTTACCGTAAGTAAATAATCAATTTTAACCGAACAATAACATAGTCAGAAGTGTTTTACCCGCGTGTGGGGTATAGTTTTGAAAAATGTTGTATTTTTCCTGATTGAAAGATCTCTGGTGTTTATCACCAAAATATACTTTATACAACCCGAAATACTAACTTAAAACATGGATTTATGCTAATGTCAAAAAGAATGACCGAATGGTGTAAGCGCATTATGCTGTCGGTGTTTGCCCTGCTTCTTGTTTCCGGGACGTTGATCGCCCAGAATACAAGAGTGACCGGCAAGGTTACAGACAATGCCGGTCTGCCAATCCCGGGGGTGACGGTACTGATAGAAGGTACTACCACCGGTGTGGCAACAGATTATGACGGCACATATTCGATTGAGGTTCCCTCAAACGGCGTGCTTCTCTTCTCTGCTATCGGAATGGAGAATCAGAGAGTCCCTGTTAACAACAGGTCAGTTATAAACCTTACAATGGCTGAATCCTCCGTGATGGTTGAGGAGGTTATTGTAACAGCCCTGGGCATCGAAAAGGAGAAAAAGGCTTTGGGCTATGCTGTTCAGGATCTCAAGAGTGATGAGATCATGAGGAACAAGCAGACCAACATAATCAACTCCCTTGCGGGTAAGGTTGCGGGGGTCAATATCACGCAGTCAAGCGGTTCAGCCGGGTCCGGTTCAACCATAATCATCCGCGGAGGTAACTCGGCAAGTGAATCACGTGACAACCAGCCGTTGTTCGTGGTTGACGGCATCATTTATGACAACTCCACGGTGAACAGCGGAAACTCGGGAACAGACGGGGTGACAAGGAATGCAACATCATTCGGTAACCGCGTCATGGACATCAACCCGGATGATATTGAGAACATGTCGATCCTTAAGGGTGCTGCTGCTTCTGCACTGTACGGTTCACGTGCAGCAGACGGTGTGGTAATAATCACAACAAAGAGAGGAAGTGAAGGCCCGGTTAAGGTTGACTTCAACTCAAAATATTCATATTCCTGGACTGGCATTCTTCCCGAATTGCAGGATGTATACGGCAGGGGTTTTTACAACCAGGCCGGTGCTTTCAGTGACTTTACAACCCAGTCATGGGGCAATCCTATCACCGGAACAGTCTATGATAACGTCGGCAACTTCTTCCAGGGAGGCAATGTATTTGATAACAGCCTCAGCATTTCCGGGGGGAGCAAGAGCAACAGCTTCTACCTGTCGGTATCCAATTTTGATCAGACAGGCGTTGTTCCGCTGACCGGATATGACAAGACCACGTTCCGCTTTAACGGCGAACAGAAGTACGGTAAGCTGACAGTAGGAGCGAATGCAGCCTATTCAATGTCGAATACGGCAAAAACGCTGACCTCAGCCGGACTATATGACGGCGGTGGAAACGGTACAATGACTGCTACCTACGGATGGGCGCGCAGTGATGATATGTCGCGCTACCTGAATGATGACGGGAGCAAGTTCAGGAGGTTCGAAGGACTTCTGGAGCTGGCAGATGAAGTTGAGAATCCTTACTGGATCATCAATAAAAACAAACTTACCGATGAGGTCAACCGTTTCACCGGGGGTATCAATGCCACTATTGACGTGACCGAATGGTTCAACATCCTCTACCGTGTAGGTTACGACACTTACAAGAGTGGGGCTTATACATATATCGCTCCCGGAGGGTCTGTGCTCGAGAGATACCAGGATGGCCGGTTGAGCAAGAGCAGTTCGGACTACGAATTCATTACTTCAAACCTGATGCTCAATTTCAACAAGAGTGTCGGAGACTTCGATTTGAACCTCCTTTTGGGGCATGCCGCCGAGAATACCAACAGGGTGTTGCGGACAAACTGGGGTTACGGTTTTTCAACCGCGGGTACGATAAGCTTTGGGAACATTGTTGACGAGACCAAGTTCTTCACGGAAAGGAATGTGACAAAACGACTGGTGGGCGCCTTTGGTGAATTCAGAGCCTCATACAAGAGTATTGCATACCTGACGGTGACAGGACGAAACGACTGGTCGTCAACGCTGCCCATAGAGAACAGGTCCTATTTTTATCCGTCAGTATCGGGTAGCCTTGTATTTACCGAGCTGCTGCCGAAGAATGACATACTCTCATTCGGAAAGCTCCGCGCCTCCTGGGCACAGGTTGGTAAGGACGCCGATGCCTATTCCACGAACACCTATCTCTGGGCACCGCAGGTGGTCAGCGCTCAGTTCGTCGGTGTCGGCAACAGCTGGACAGGAGGAAGCCCGAACCTTGTTCCTGAGATCCAGACATCTACCGAGTTCGGTACGGAATTGCAATTCCTTAAAGGCAGGTTAGGGTTAGACTTCGCATACTACAGCAGCATAACCAAAAACCAGCTGGCAAGTCCCCGTCTCGCCCAGTCGACCGGCTATATCTTCCTCACGCTGAACAGCGGCTCGGTACACAACAAGGGAATGGAGCTTTCAATTAACGCCACTCCTGTAAAGAGCCAGGATTTCACATGGGATCTGACGCTGAACCTCTCCGGAAACCGCGGTACCCTGGGTGAATTTCTCCCGGGTGTAGGTTTGTTCTATGTGACCGATGTTCAGATTGGAGGTGTGAAGGCTGCTTCGATCCCCAACGGAGGATACTTCCTTGGCCTGACGGGTGATTACTGGGAGAGAGAAAAAGACGGTGACGGAAACGAGATACCTGACGGCAGGTACCTGGTTGACGAAGCTACCGGACTGTATCAAAATACCAAGGTTACCACCAATGTGATCGGGAACCGTGAACCGGATTTCATCGGAGGACTGAATAACAATTTCCGTTACAAGAACCTGAACTTCTCTTTCCTGTTTGATATCAGGAAAGGCGGTGATATCTACAACGGCACCGAGTACTTCCTTACAGTGAATGGCTTGAGCATGAGGACTCTTGATCGTGAATCTGTCACTGTCACAGGCCTCTCTTCTTCAACCAATGAACCTGTTTCCTATACCTATCAGGCCGGGCAGACCTACAATATCGGAGGTGCCTCATATGCAGGTGAGTATATGATACAGCAATATTGGTTAAACTACGCCAATAATGCCTACAATTTCATGACCAATACCAACTGGCTGAGGCTTCGCTCGATGTCCCTCTCATACGATTTCATCGGACTGATTGGAGACAGAAGTTTCATAAAAGGCCTCTCCGCTTCGGTAGCAGGATATAACCTCTGGTTATGGACCAACTACAAGGGAATGGATCCCGAGGTCAGCGTTTCCGGTTCAGGAACAGGCGGCTCCGGCTCAATGGGAATTGACTATTGCGGTGTTCCGGCAACAAGGAATGTCACGTTCGGTCTCAATGTCACATTTTAATAACGGATTTAACAATACATGATTATGAAAAAGATATTGTATATAACATTAAGTCTGATCTTCCTTTTAGGGTCGTCATCCTGTGAGAAGTGGCTGGATGTCAATGTTGACCCTGATAACCCAAATGATCAGAGCGCGACCCCGGAAATAAGGCTTCCGTGGATACAGCACTATTACATGTACGCGTGGGGAACGGCCAATACCCGGTCAAGTTTTATTGCCGGGATAATGACCTACAACTTTTCTGCTGCAAACTCCAACAGCAGGCTTGCTGCCTGGAATCCGATCCAGGCAAGTGGTACAACCATCTACCAGAACTGGTTCCTGGGTGCGGCAGTCAACCTTAAACCTATGATTGAAAGAGCCGAAGAAACTGGCGCTTATCACTACATGGGAGCAGGGTACTGTATCAAGGCCATGGGTTTCCTGATGATGCTCGATATTTACGGAGAGATGCCTTACACTGAAGCCATGACCGGCAAGTATAACCCAGTCTATGATCAGGGGGATGTCATCTATAATGGATGCATGGCAGACCTCGACAAAGCCATTGAATACTTCAGCATGGCACAGGAGGCGGGTGCCCCGGCTCTTGCAGAAGGAGACTCCTGGAATAACGGCGATGTTGACAAATGGATCAAGTTATGCTACGGCCTTAAGGCACGATATCTGCTCCAGGTTTCCAAGAAAGCCTCATATGATCCGGCTGCGGTCCTGGCCGCTCTTCAGAATGCTCCCCAGTCAAATGATGAGAACATCATCATGAAGCATTACAATGTGGAAGGTGATGC
>JAVEXM010000032.1:0-2446 GCA_034004025.1 Bacteroidales bacterium | reverse complement strand
ATGCAGAGAAAGCTGAATGAATGGCAGGCGACCGGCACCGTTAATCCGGATCAGAAGCCCATGGATGAGGGAGAAATTGCAGCCTATCTGGCAAGCGCAGCTGTGGTACAGACTGCTACAGCCCTGACGATGGCTGATATTATCCAGCAGAAAATTATTGCACTGGGATTCAACATGCAGAACTGGAATGACATGCGCCGTTTCAACTACAGTGCAGGGAACATCGGGAGTCTTGGAGTGGTTTACAGGGACTACAAGAGACCCTATGAGTTCACCGCAACCAATATCATGACCGGGTCAAGTCCTTCCGATCCGACATACTGGTTCCGCAGGTTCAACCACAGCACCCATGAAAGCAACTATAACAATGAGCAGCTCTTGCTGTCCAATCCGTTAGCCATGAAGGATGCTATCTGGAGTGATCCAGTATGGTGGGATAAAGAATAATTAAACAAACCGCATAAAATGAGTAGAGACAGGCCCGAAGCCTGTCTCTACGTTTTTTATGGTCGCTTGAATCCGCTTCTTTCAATCAACGGTTCCAGTGAAGGCTCGCGGCCGCGGAAGGCACGGTATAGTTCGTCAGGCTCCCTGCTGCCTCCCTTTTCCAGGATATTTCTCCTGAAAGCCAGGGCTGTCTCCCTGTCAAAGATGCCTCTCTCTTTAAACAGGCTGAAGGCATCGGCATCGAGCACCTCAGCCCATTTGTAGCCGTAGTATCCTGCTGCATAGCCCCCGGAGAAGAGGTGGGCAAAGGAGACGCTCATGCATGAGCCGTCGGCGTGCGGCAACAGCAGGGCAGGAGCCATGGCTGCTCTCTCAAACGTCACTATGTCACCGTCAAACGGTTCCCTGAGAGTGTGCCAGGCCATGTCGAGAAGGCCGAAGCTGAGCTGCCGCATGCATGCATATCCCTCGTTATAGGTCAGCGATTCCTTCAGTTTCATCAGTATCTCATCAGGGATCTTCTCTCCGGTCTGCCAGTGTGCTGCCCAGGTGTCGAGCCACTCTTTCTCCCACGCCCAGTTCTCCATTATCTGCGACGGCAGCTCCACGAAATCGCGCTTCACGTTGGTGCCTGCCAGACTCTCATAGGTGCAGTCTGACAACATGCCGTGAAGCGCATGGCCGAACTCATGCAGGAAGGTGTTCATCTCACTGTGAGAGAGCAGCGATGGCCTGGAAGGAGTGGGACGTGTGAAATTCATTACCAGTGAGACCACCGGGATTACCCTCCTCCCTGCTTCACCGTGTATACGGCCGTCAACCTCTTCTCCCGGCTCCAGGCTCTGTTCGCGGTATCCTGTCATCCATGCACCGCCGCTCTTGCCCGGCCGCGGATGAAAGTCGAGCATCAGGATGGCTATGATGCCCCTGTCGCCGTCATGAACCTCATAGGCCGTCACCTCCTGACTGTAAACCGGTATATCCCTGTTCTCCCTGAAGGTCAGACCGTAGAGCGTGGTGGCCAGTCCCGGCACTGCCTCCCTTACCTTTTCCAGCGGCATGAATGGCCGCAGGGCCTCATCATCGATCTTAAACCGCTCCATGCGCAGCTTCTCTGAAAAATAGGCCCAGTCCCATCGCTCAACCTTTCCGTCATGACCCAGCCTGCGGGCATACTGCTCCATTTCTTCAAGATCGCGTTTACCTGCGGGGGTTGATGCCTCCAGAAGCTTCTGCAGGAAGCTGTTTACCTCTTCAGGAGAGGACGCCATGCGATCTTCAAGGGCGTATGATGCATAGTCGCTGAAGCCGAGCAGCTTTGCCAGCTGCAGCCTCAGTTCAACTATCCGTTTCACGATGGAGCTGTTGTCGTGCTTATTGCCGCGGAAGGCGCGTACGGAAAAGGCCCGGAAGAGCTTCTCCCTAAGGTCTCGACGGTCGGCATACTGCATGAAAGGCACAAAACTGGGAGCATGCAGGGTGAAGAGCCACCCCTCCAATCCTTTCTCTTTTGCCAGGGCTGCTGCTGCCTCGCGGATACCGGAGGGCAGGCCTGCCTGCTCATCCTCCGAGGTGAGATGAAGGGTGAAATCGTTCGTCTCTGCCAGCACATTTTCTTCAAACTTCAGTGAGAGTGTTGAGAGCTCTACGGTGATGGCACGGAATTTATCCTTGTCGATATCGGAGAGCGCCGCTCCGCCTCTTACAAAACCCTTGTACTTACGGTCCACAAGTATGCGCTGCTCAGCGTTCAGACCCAGTTGATCCATTTTGTCATAAACACTTTTCACCTTTTGGAAGAGTTCAGGGTTCAGTGTGATATCATTGGCAAAGTTGGTCAGCAGGGGTGAGACCTCCATGGCCGCTGCCTGAAGCTCCGGAGAGGTGTCGGCACTGTTCAGGTTGAAGAGCAATGCGGTGATCTGGTTCAGCCTGTTGCCTGTCCGCTCCAGCGCCTCAATAGTTCGCCGGAAGTCAGGCTCAGCCGGATCGGCAATGA
>JAVEXM010000031.1:0-25636 GCA_034004025.1 Bacteroidales bacterium | reverse complement strand
TAAACAACTCCGGAAAAGAAGATTCCGGTCAGCACTAATCCTTAATGCATCGCACCGAGAGTCCGGAGGAACCCCAGCGATGATCCTCTTCCACCAATGCGTCAATATAGGAGAGGGCGAAGAAATAACCGGAGTTTGTATTGTAATCGGTGGATGTCCAGAAATATCCGTGCATTCCGTTGTGAATGAAATCAGATACCCGCATACCTCCGGGCAGGGCTGTGAACCCGCTGCTGTTGGTGGCTCCCTCATTCGGTGCATTCCATAATGTAACACTTTTCATCTTTCCTCCCGCATCAGCACCCAGGAAATCTGTCAGTACCAGGACCTCCCCCCTGGAGGGTACATGGAAACCCTGCGGACAGAGCTTTCCGGTCTGTACCGCGAAGTAATTGTACAGGCCGCCGTAGATACCTGCATTGGCCTCCAGATCGCCAAACCAGCAGTAAGCGGGAGTTAACAGCGGTTCCCAGGCATCTCCTGTAACATTAGGGATGGCAGTACCGTCGTTGTATTTTGTGGTCCTGAGGTTCTCTCTCAACCATACCTGTGATCCGATCTTAACAGTGGTGTAGACGTTGCCGCTACCGTCTCTGATCTCTTCGGCTTCCTTTTTGCAGCTCACGGTGATTGCAAACATTGCGACTCCCATCACTGCAAGTACTTTCAGATTGATATTCAATACCTTCATCTTATTATCTTTTGGTACCAGGTAAAAAACACTGATAACCGGGTGATTATTGCATTGATTTGCAATAATATTGCTGAAAATCAGATGAATATTGGTTCGAAGCAGTCCGCTCAGAGGCCAGTAGTCAGAATCTGCCTATGAATTCCAGGGTGAACTTGTCAGTGTGGATAGGGAGGAGGCTTTTGAAGTAATTTTCATAGTTCAGCCTTATCTCTGAATAGAACTGTTTGGCTTCAAAACCGAGGTTGAGGCCGCAGGTGAAGCGGCTGGCCCCGATATCTCCGCTGAAGACCGAGTCTCCGATGAAGTCTATCCTCGCTACCGGAGTGACCATCTTCACCATCCGGTTTACAGGCATGAAGTTATAGTATGAATGGAGATATATTCCGTCATCTTTCTGCACGGCCGAGAGGGTGTCGGTCCACTGTCTCATAATATATTCCGATTCTATGAAGAAATGGCCGTTGTTGTATCTCAGTTCTGCTCCGAACATTGAGAGGTTATGCTCAACGGCGCCCTCACCATAGTATAAATTGGTTGCTGCTCTCACACCATTATCTTTTCCTGCAGACAGGCGTGCTGCAAAGTTGGGCCTGTTAATCCACTGCGGGTTGTTGTTGCCCGTGCCGTTCACAGCCCCGGCCACCACGGAGACGGGTATCGGCCCGCGGAAAATATACTCGGCGTAGAACCCTATGTCGCGCATCCCCTCGTTGATGTATTTTGCCAGGAAGGAGCGGTTGGCAAAGATATTGTCCGCCGGGCTCCGCATGTAGTCGCTGCTGAAGGGTATCTTGCGCTGCCCGAGGTAGAAGTTCAGGTCGGTGACAGGAGAGAACCGGACATAGGCATCGAGCATCTTCATCTGGCCTTCGTCAGAGAGATCGATCTCAAGCTTGTAGGTCATGTAATTGTTGATCTTGCCCCGGACGCTGAAGCGGGCGTTGCGCACCTCGAAACGCATCAGGGAGTTGTCAAGGTCGAACTCAACTTTTGTCTTCAGGATGCCAGCTATCTCCGGGATAAGGTCGGAGCGGACTGCGGCTGTGTCCTGTGCCGGCAGGGTTATAACCATGGCCGATGCCAGCAGCAGGCCTAGCGCCAGCTTCCGCACGGCCATTGTCATGGTAAGAAGTTTCTTCACAGGGCTATTTGTTACTCTTCTACAAAAATAGTCTCTTAACGATATGATGAAAGTGCGGCCGCGAAAAAGTTTATCAGGGTGTCCCTGAGGCACACTGGCGCGGCAATAATCTGTAACATTTTTTGCGGTGGTATAGCTCATTTTTATTATCTTGTAGCGTCCCGCCACCGAAAAAGAGAAGAGTTATGACAGAAAATGAGAAACTTGACAGGATAGCCATAAGCGTTCGTTCACACCGCCTGTTGCGCGTGCTGCTCCGTGAAAACCCCATGCTCGAGACCATCATGAGGGAATCGAAGAACGAGATCGAGGCACAGATAGGGGTCAAAAACTGGATACAGTCGGAATACAGCAGCCGCAAGGATGCCTTCCGCTTCCAGGCCGACAAGGTCACCAGGCGTGAGAACTTCGAGAAGCTCTCGTGGAACGATTATGCCATCATCAGGATACTGGACTACATTGATCATGCAGGCATAGAGTATCCTGACCCCAACCTGCGCGGCGAGATCGCCGTAAGCAATCCCATCAGGTTCATATGGCTTGCGGTGATCAAAGGTACAGGAGGCTCCAAACCCGAGTTCTTCATAGACATGATACAACTCTTCAGGCAGCTCAGAGGCGAGAGCAACCAGGTGATCCCTGACAGGGACATGGTTGAAAAGTGGATGGAGATGTACCCTTCGGGTGTCGATCCACGAATCGTTGAGCTGCGCAAGGAGAACAGGGAGAGGATCATCAACCTGCTGACAGACAAGATTGATGCTGGCCAGATCAAAGATGGGAAATATTCATTTCCTGCAGGCATATCGCGCGATGAGAAACTGCAAATGATGAGCGAGTGGTGGGACAACTACAAGTTCCATCTCCATTTTGCAGTGCGGTCGCCGGACCTCCTCAATGAGATGCTGGGTCACTCGCTCGACCCCGACACCATGAAGATACTATATGATGCCGAGAAGGCTGGGATACCCTTCTTCGTGAACCCCTATTATCTCTCTCTGCTGCATGTACGCGTTCCCTATTTTGCCATCGGCGCCGACCTGGCCATCAGGCATTACATTGTCTACAGCCGCCAGCTGGTGGATGAATTCGGGCATATCGTCGCCTGGGAGAAGGAGGACAAGGTGGTGCCCGGTGAGCCCAATGCGGCAGGGTGGCTTCTTCCTTCTCACAACAACATCCACAGGAGGTATCCGGAGGTGGCCATACTCATCCCTGACACCATGGGGAGAGCATGCGGCGGACTCTGTTCCCCCTGTCAGAGGATGTACGATTTCCAGAGCGGCCACCTCAACTTCGACCTTGAAAAGCTGAAGCCTACGGAGAGCTGGTGGGAGAAACAGAAGAAGCTGCTGCAATACTTTGAGGATGACACCCAGCTGAGGGATATACTCATTACCGGCGGTGATGCCCTGATGAGCTCCGACAGGAGCCTGAAGATGTTGCTTGATGCTGTTTACGAGATGGCTCGCAACAAGCGCGAGAAGAACAGGCAGAGGCCTGACGGTGAAAAGCATGCCGAGATACAGAGGGTAAGGCTCGGGACGAGAATGCTGACATATCTTCCGCAACGGATAACACCCGAGCTGGTGCAAATACTGGGTGACTTCAAGAAGAAGGCCCGGGAGATAGGCATTACGCAGTTTCTCATACAGACCCATGTGGAGTCGCCCATGGAGGTCACCCCGGAGTCGAGCAGGGCAGCGCACATGCTCACCGGTGCCGGATGGCTCATCACCAACCAGCTGGTCTTCACCACGGCTGCTTCACGCAGGGGTCATACCGCCAAGCTGAGGAAGGTGATGAATGATGTCGGCATCCTGCCTTACTACACCTTCACGGTCAAGGGTTACATGGAGAACAACTTCAATTTCGCACCAAATGCCAGGGTGGTGCAGGAGCAGCTTGAGGAGAAGATCATCGGCAGGATAGACAGCGAACATTACGAGACCGTACGGCAGTTTGCAGACAATGCGGAGAACATAGTTGAAAACATTGATGCCCTGCGCCGCTCTGCCGACCTCCCCTTCCTGGGTACCGACCGTAACGTGCTTAACCTGCCGGGCGTAGGCAAGAGTCTCACATTCAGGGTGGTGGGCATTACCAGGTACGGAAGGAGGATACTTCAGTTCGACCATGACATCACCCGGACACACAGTCCTATCATCAACAAGATGGGAAAGATGATCATAATTGAGTCGAAATCGATACACGAGTACCTCCGGCAGTTGGAGGAGCTGGGAGAGGATACGGCGCAGTACGAGGGGCTCTTCGGCTACAGTATCGGCCAGACAGAACCGCGGGTGCCAATATATGAATACCCGGAGTACAGTTTCACCGTGACGAAGGAGATGAGTAACCTGGAGGTTTAGGTTGCGGTAATCAGGCGCAGGCCCAGGGACGGTAATCCTGGAGTGACCCTTCTGGTGCCCTTAAGTGAAAGGTCAGATTACAGCTATTTGCTGCTGAATTTTCTGCGGTCTTCTTTGCAGATGGTCTTCAGCAACCGCTTTGCCGACATGATTGAAGTTGGCAGGCCGCCGCCGGGTTCTACCCACTGTCCGCACATGTAGAAATTTTTCAGTCCGGGTACCGTCTGCGACATCGGTTTTGTCATTGTGTATGCGTTTTCAGGGGTGATGATCCATCCCTCGAACGATCCCTTCCAGTTGCCGGTATAGCGCTCAAAGGTGAGAGGCGTGGCCACATCGATCACCTCTACCTGTTGGGTGATCCCCGGGAAACGCTGCTCAAGGAGGCTTACAACACTCCTGCCGATCTCGTCCTTCTTCTGCACATAGACTGCCGGGTCTTCATTAAGCTTCTTCCAGTAGTCGTAATCGGAGTCGAGCATCACCGTGACGGCACTCTTGCCTTCAGGAGCCATGGTCGGATCCTGGTTATAGATATGTACAGGAAGCCTCTCACGCATTTTGTCTGCTATCATTACAGGTTCCTTCAGCGGGAAGCTGATCCCTGAGACCGTGACCGGCTGGTCGTCGAATTTGCGGTTGATGCCCAGTGATACAAACAGCAGCGAATGAAACAGGGGCCACTTTTCATACTGTTCGCGCGTCTTTGCATCAAGGTATTTGCCGTCGAGCATATTGAACAGTGTAGCATGGCCGTCGGCTGCCGAGATGACCCTGGCGGCGGGGATCTCAGTACCGTCGACCAGCCTGATGCCTGTCGCCCTGCCGTCGGTGGTGATTATCCGTGCAACCTTACTGTTGTAGTTGAGGACCCCGCCAAGTTCCCTGTACCGTTCTTCGAGAGCCTTCGACATGGGCATCGAGCCGCCTATGGGGTAGCCGGCGTTCCTGGTGTGAAGCCATGCAAAAGTAAAGAGCATGAAGACTATTGAGAATTCCGGTATCCATATCTCCCTGAATGCCTCCTTCAGGAGAGGATCGCTGAAACGGCCGGCAAACTCCTCGCCCGTGATATTGGTCCATCTTTTGAATTCTCTGCCATGCTTCATGAAGGTGAAGAACATCTTCACACTCTTCTTCAACCTGACTAATGGAGGGTCATCATCCCCCGGAAAGTCGAACCGGGTGCACATCCTCACCCCCCTGATAAAATCCCGGATGGTCTCCGCATCCCGGGGCGACAACTGAAGGAGATGTTCTTCAAGCCTGCCGGCATCGGAATAGAAGATGACGGTACGGCCGTCGGCCCCTTCACAGCGACAGTATTCATCAGGGTAGACAAACTCCCTTCCCTGTGCGACACCTGTCTCCTTCCAGATGCTGTGCTGGGAGCTGTCAGGTGATGAACCCACCAGCCAGTGGATGCATGCATCGAAAGTATAGCCCTTCCTCTTCCAGGCAGTGCAGAGCCCGCCAGGCAGGTTGTGCATCTCGTAAATCTGCGTGTTGTAGCCGTTGAGACGACCGTATATGCCGGCAGCCAGACCGGCGAAGCCTGCCCCGATTATTACAATTGATTTTTCGTCCGAAGCCATGTTGGATTTGAGTTAAGCCAGGACCAAAGTTAACGAACAAATGAACAGGGGAGTCCCTGGACGCATGAAATATTAAAACTCTGAAGACCTTATCTGCGCCTGAAATTTCTCCTGCCTGCCCCCGGGCGTGAGGGACGACGGGCGGAAGCGTCTGCGTGGCTGCTGGCAATGAAGTCAGGCAGCGGAGCCCTGAAGACCTGGTACCCGATCAGTTTTTCTATTCGTTGAAGTTTGTACATCTCGGCATTTGTGACGAGGGTGATGGCCACGCCTGTGGTCTCTGCGCGGGCAGTGCGGCCCACGCGGTGAACGTAATCCTCCGCGTCTGACGGCACGTCGTAATTGACCACCAGGTTGATATCCTTGATGTCTATCCCGCGGCTCAGGACGTCGGTAGCCACCAGCACGCGGGTGCGCCTCGAGCGGAACCGCAGCAGCGTCTCCTCACGCTGTTTCTGTTCGAGGTCCGATGATATGCCTTCAACGGCAAAGTCGCGCGACCGCAGTCCGCGTACAATCTCGTGAACCTTCTTCTTGGTGGAGCTGAATATGAGTATGCTGTGGTATTCGGGCTTGTCGGCTATCAGGCTGTTCAGCAGTGGCAGCTTCTGGTTTTCCTCAAGCAGATAGACCGCCTGCAGTACCCCTTCAGCCGGCTTTGACATCTCCAGGGCTATCTCCACCGGGTTCTTCATGATCTGTTTTGAGAGCGACCGTATCCGGGGAGGCATTGTGGCGCTGAACATGAGTGTCTGACGCTTTTTTGGCACGAATGAGATGATGCGTATGATATCGTCATAAAAGCCGATGTCAAGCATACGGTCAGCCTCGTCGAGCACAAGCACCTCTATCTCGTTGAACTTCACATAGCCCAGGTTGAGGTGTGATATCAGCCTGCCGGGGGTGGCAACGATGATGTCGGCTCCCTTTGAAAGAGCCTCCCTCTCCTGGTCCCAGGCGCTGCCCTCACCGCCGCCGTAGACAGCCAGGGAGGTTATGTTCAGCGTGTAGGCCAGCCCCTGTATATGCTGGTCTATCTGCATGGCCAGCTCACGTGTCGGGACAAGTATCAGTGTGTGGGTGTGTGAGGGGCGCCTGTCGGCTATCTCATTCATCACCGGCAGAAGGTATGCTGCGGTCTTGCCGGTGCCTGTCTGGGCACAGGCTATCAGGTCGTTGCCCTCCATTATTACCGGTATGGCCTTCTCCTGTATGGGGGTGGTCTCCCTGAAACCCATGTAATCTATCGAATCAAGAAGTTCGGGGTTCAGGTCCAGCTCTTCAAATATCATTTATGTAACTCTCTTTTATGTTTATTGCCGGTGGCGGGGTCAGCCTTTTCGCCCATGTGACGTGAGCGGCTGACGTAGCCTTTTATCTCCGTCAGCTGACGGATTTGTTTGGCGGGGCAAAAGTACACAATTTATTGGCAATTAAAGCCGAAGGCGGTTAACAAATAAAGAGGAGCGCAGAGTTTAATGTCTCTGCGCTCCTGGAGATATATGGTGCTCAGTGAGCTATGTGCCTTTATCTGCGTTTGGCCGGTGCTGCTGCCTCTGAGCTGCTGCTGCTTCTCGCGGGTGCGCTGCTTACGCTGCTCTTTTGGACAGGTGCGCTGTAGCTGCTCCTGGTGTTGCTGCTACTGCTGGTGCTCCTTGCCGGTGCACTGCTGACACTGCTGGTGCTCCTTGCCGGTGCACTGCTGACACTGCTGGTGCTCCTTGCGGGTGCGCTGCTGACGCTGCTCGAGGTACTCCTTGCGGGTGCACTGCTGACGCTGCTCGAGGTACTCCTTGCGGGTGCACTGTAGCTGCTCCTGGTGTCACTGCCAGAGGTGCTCCTTGCGGGTGCACTGCTGACGCTGCTCGAGGTACTCCTTGCGGGTGCACTGTAGCTGCTCCTGGTGTCACTGCCAGAGGTGCTCCTTGCGGGTGCACTGCTGACGCTGCTCGAGGTACTCCTTGCGGGTGCACTGTAGCTGCTCCTTTCGGGTGCCGTTGCAGCTTCCCTGCGGCTCACCTCTGCCTTATCCGGTGCAGAAGGCCTGGCAGCTTCCCTGCTCTTCACTTCAGCCGGATCCCTGCGGTCGGTTGCTGCAGCCTGACCGGTGACGGTCTCACGACTCCTGCTGACGGCCTCGCGGCTATTGCTGACTTCCTCACGACTCCTTGAGGCGGCATCCGGATTCCTGCGGTCATTGCTGACGGCTTCGGGACTCCTGCGGTCGCTGCTGACAGTCGACTGCGTCTGCACCCTTGCTGACTGCTCAGCGGCGCTCCTTCTGCTGTCTCCGGAGGTAACTGCAGTGCGGCTGTCGCTGCTTGCATATACCCTCCTGTAGAGATCCTCACCGTCTCTCCTGGATTCAGGACGCGTGTAAGTCTGCTTGTAGTGACCTTCTGTCTTCCTGTGTTCCACATTCTTTGAATAGTGGCGCACGCTGGTGTAGTAGAAGTCGTTGTAGTAGTGATGCACGGGGTGGTTCCAGTGACGGTACCAGGTGTAGTAGTGAGGGTACCAGTTGTAGTGGTATCCGTAGTAGTGGTGCCAGTACCAGGGGCTCCAGGGCTCCCAGTAGGCAGGCCAGTATCCCCAGTACCATCCTGAGTGCCATGCCACGTAGCTGGGCATGAACATCCAGTCAAGTACCGGCCACGAGAGATCGTAGTAGTATACGTTGCCGACGTAGATCACATCGTCATAGTAGAGAGGATCTCCTTGGTAGCCGGGATTGGGTCTGTTACCCTTAGGCTCTATCACGTAGTTACGGCCGTAGAGCATCTCGTCGCCGATGAGCTGTATCCGTACCTTGTTTTTGTTCTTGCGCTCGACGATAAAGACAGCCACATCCTGGAAGTCGTTCCTTCCGAGTACTGCCCTTAATACTATGGTGTGTATCTTCCCGTCCACATAATCGGTGACCGTTATGTAGTCGATGAAGTTGTCGCCATTGAGATCGAGGTTGTTCACCCGGGAGTCGCTGGCATTGAGGTTCCTTTCGAAATCCTCAAGGGTCTTCGACTCCTGGAAGAGGTTCATCACGGCGTAGAGGTTCAGGTTGTCACCCGGGAGACCCAGGTACTCCTCAGGCCAGTCCTGTGCGTGGACTATCGCCCCTGCTGCTACCAGGACTGCGAGGATCGATGTGATAATTAACTTTTTCATTTCTTTTAATTTATCTGAAGAATTGGCTCTTCAACTGTAATAATGCAAAGTGCGTGCCAAACTACCTCAGATGCCCATAAGTTGGGAGTTTGAGCATGTTTTTGATAATATGTATGATATGTTACGGCTCAGGGTGCTGCGTATTGTTACGCACTGTGCTTTTTCGTATCTTGCGAAGGTTAATAGAAGAAGATATGAAGGCACAGGCTATATTGTTGGTTCTGATGATTCTGCTGGCAGGAAGCCAGGCAGAAGGGCAGAAGAGGGGAAAACGGATGACAGTCACCGGTACGGTCACCGATGTTGAAATGTCTCCGGTCTCCGGTGCACTTATTGTTATTGACGGTCAGGATTCGGGTGCCATGACACGCAAAAACGGCACCTTCAAAATTAAGATCAGACCTGATGTTGAGAGCGTGGGGGTCTACACCTCCAACCTGGGATCTGCCTTGACACTTTTTGAGGGACAGACGAAAATCGACTTCGTGCTTGACGGGACAGAGGCACTGTTGAATTTCAAACCGGAGGTTTCTGACGATGAGATGAGGGTCCAGATAGGTTACGGTAGTGTCAAGAGGAAGAACCTGACTACGGATGTTGGTTACATCGACGCCCAGGATGATGCAAATGTATCGTACACAAATATCTATGACATGATTCAGGGCAAGGTGCCTGGAGTGCAGGTCAACGGAACGAAGATCACCATCAGGGGCATCAGCTCCATTACCCTCAGTACTGACCCTCTTTTTGTTGTTGACGGAATAGTTGTAGGCTCCATTGATCACATAAACCCTCGCGACGTAAAGTCAATAACTGTCCTGAAGGGCTCCGATGCCTCCATCTACGGCACCAGGGGTGCCAACGGGGTCATCCTCATCACCCTGATGGGAACCGAGAGGTAGATACGCTTCACACCCTGTTCCTTTCTCCGATTGCCTTAACTGTCCGATTATTGCCGAAGGCCTTTGTGCCTGTTGGCTACATTGATATTTCCACGATACGCTGAAGTCTGGTCAGAACAGCAAGGTATTGCTAAAACAGCAAAAAGAAAGCGCAGGGTGTTGTTCCCTGCGCTTTGAGTTTATAGTCTGTGCTCTGCCTGTTGCCTGGCCCCGGTGTTCCGGAGCAGAGGCGGCCTGAGCTCCTTGCCTTTACCTTCTCGATGAGCGGCTGTTGCTGTCAGAGCTCTTTGAACTCTTGCTGCTGCTGCTCTTTGAGGAGGTTCCGCTGCTGCGACTGCTGCCGCTGCTCCTTGAGACTGATCCGCTGCTACGACTGCTGCCGCTGCTCCTTGAGACTGATCCGCTGCTGCGACTGCTGCTGCCACTGCTCCTTGAGACTGACCCGCTGCTTCTTCCCTGGCTGCTGCGTGATGAGACGCTGCTGCCTTTTGATGAGACACTGCTGCGACTCTGCGACCTGGCGGCAGGGGCTGATGACCTCTGAGATGAACTCTGTGACCTTGTGGCTGTCGACTGTGACCTGCTCACCGGGGCCTGCGACCTCTGTACCGAGCTCTGCGACCTGGGGGCAGACGACTGCGACCTGCTTACCGATGACTGCGACCTCTGTGCTGAACTCTGTGTTCTTGTGGCTGTCGACTGTGACCTGCTCACCGGGGCCTGTGACCTCTGTGTGGTTGTGCTCCTTGAGCTGGAGGTCGTGCCAGATCTCTGTGATGAGGTTGCCGGAGCACTTTTGGCTGCCGAGGATGACGATCTGCGGTTAAGATCTCCGTTCTGTGAGGCGGCCGACCCGGACGTGCTTCTGTTCTGCACTGCCGTTGATGACCTGCGGTTTGCGTCGCTGCTCTGAGCTGCTCCTGTCCTGGTGGTACTCCTGCTCTGTACTGCCGTGGATGACCTGCGGGATTCGCCGTTCTGCACTGCTGACTGGCTGGCGGAGGTGCGGGAGCTTGTGGCAGATGAACTTCTCCTCTGGCTGTCTGACGATGCTGCCGGGCGGGCCGAGCTGCTTCGCGAGCCGTGAGTGCTTGCGTAGAGTGCCTCTCCGTCGCGCCTCATCTCCGGACGAGAGTAGGTCTTCTTATAGTGTCCTTCGGTTATCCGTCGTGAAACCTGAGGCGAGTATGCCCTGACACTCTTGTAGTAGTAGTCGTTGTAGCGATGATACCTCGGACGGTCCCAGTAGCGGTAGTGCGCGTAGTAGTGAGGGTACCAGTGTGAGTGATATCCGTAGTAGTAGTGCCAGTAGAATGGTCTCCAGGGCCTCCAGTAGACCGGGTAGTAACCCCAGTACCATGATGAGCGCCAGCTGACGTAGTAGGGATTGTATATGAACCTGATCACCGGCCAGGCAGCGACTTCATAATATGTGGTAGTTACCACTGTGACGTTGTCTCTGTAGACTGTCCTGCCTTTGTAGCCGGGATTAGGTGTTTCTGCATATATGGGTTCGACGATGTAGTTTCTTCCGTAAAGTGCCTGATCGCCGATGAGCTGTATCTGCACTGCCCCGTTGCGTAACTTCTCCACGGTGAATACCGCCACATCCTGATATTCGTTGCGGTCGAGTGCTGCACGCAATACGATGTTGTGAACATTACCGTCGACATAGTCGGAGACGGTCAGGTAATCAACCATGTTGTCACCGTTAAGGTCGAGGTTGTTGATCCGGGAGTTCTCGTCGTTGAGGTTCCTCTCGAATGCTTCGAGGGTCTCAGACTCCTGGAAAAGCTTCATCACTGCGTAGAGATTCAGGTTGTCACCCGGGAGACCCAGGTACTCCTCCGGATAGTCCTGTGCCGTGACTGTCGTCACTGAGGCCATCAGGATTGCGAGGATCGATGTGTAGATTAAATTTTTCATCTCTTTAAACTTTTTGGAAGAACTGTCTCTTCGGTTAATGAAATTCAAACATTATGCCAAAGATTCTTTGAAAGGCAAAAGGCAATAGGCAGCAGGCAGTAGTGTGCTGATATTAATACATTCATAAACAACGACTCGGAAGTCGTTATAGTATTGTAACGAAACCGGGGAAAGGTGAATGTTTTTCAGAAAATCTTCAGGAAGGCCGAAAACATGAATACAAAACCCTTCGGTCCGGGGTAGAGGGGGTCAGAATACATCGGAAAAACATAGCTGACATCCGCCTCCAGCGACATGAACGGCAGATTAAACGAGACCGGCAGACCGAACTCCATCTCTATCAGGTCGAATTTATCTGAATATACGGTGGTGGTGGTCGGGACTTCGGTGGTAGTAGTAGTTGTGGTAGTTGTGGTGGTTGTGCCCGATCCGGTTGATCCCTGACCCTGTCCCTGACCGGGACCCTGTCCCATGCCGGAGCCCGGGGTGCCAGGGAGAGTGACCGGTGTGACAAGCGTCTGCGTGGTGGTTATAAGCTCCGTCCCCTCCATGATACTGGCTGTTGTCAGGTCACCGAACAGAAGATTGGCATATGGCCCGAATGAGAAGGTGGCCTTTCCCTTGAAGAAGGAGGGTGTCTCAAAATACCTTGAGTTTTTTACCTGGAAGTAGGCAGGCGGTTCTCTCATCACGAAAGCGCCGTATGATAATTCTGTGTAGAGTATCCTCCAGTCGATGCCCAGTGTAAGGTCGGCATAATTGAAATTGCTGAAGAGAGTGTCGGTAAGTTCAGGTTTGACCATATACCTGTAAACACCTGCAGAGATGTCGAACCACGAATTGAAATCATGACTGTAGGCCAGGGAGGCGCTGTAGAAGGAGGGAGCCATTTGCTCAAGTCCCGGCAGATAGAAGGCCGATCCCGTCAGGCTCAGCTCACCACCTATGAGATATGAAAGTGCACCGTACCCGAAAGGCAGGTCGCGAGAGATGGTTGAACCGAGGTAGATCATGTTGCTGCCGTAACCCGTACCGGTATAGAGGGAGTGCATATCCTTCTCCGTTGAGGCCTGTGCGGTGTCACCCTGCGCAACTGCGTTCAGCGGCAGCAGCAGGAGCAGGAGCAACAGACCGGAATATATCAGGCGGAAAACTTGCATCTCTCTTCTCAAAAATCTGGTACAAAAATACAATTGAAAGATGAACAAATAATGAAGAAAATTGAAGAATCAGTAGCTGCGTAGTTTCTCTGACATACCTTTGCAATAAATTTATCCGACATGAAGACCATAGCGATAATATCATCGAGCGTCCGTAGCGGCCGCAACAGCCACAGGGTGACGCTCTATTTCAGCAACTATCTTGAGGAGAATAATATAGCGAAACCTGATATTGTTGATCTGGAGGAGTATAATTTCCCGATCTTTGATGAACGGCTGCGCCTGCAGAAAGACCCTGCTCCCGGAGCACTGGAGTTTGCGGCGAGGATCAGGGATGCCGATGGTGTGATAATAGTTACTCCCGAGTATAACGGCGGCTATCCCGGCAGCCTGAAGAATGTTGTTGACCTTCTCTACGATGAGTGGCGAAAGAAACCTGTTGCCATATCCACCGTCTCCGACGGTCCTTTTGGCGGAACGCAGGTCATTACGTCGATTCAGTTTTCTCTGTGGAAGATTGGTGCCTGGACTGTACCGGCAATGTTCCCTGTTCCCAGGGTTACCGAGGCTTTTGATGAGCAGGGGAAACCTGCAGACAGGTCAGCAGTGGATAAACGCGCTGCGAGGTTTATCAAAGAGCTGATCTGGTGCATTGATGCCACTGAACTGATGGCCGCCCGCCCGTCGTCTTAGTCGTTCGCTTTTGCTTCCGGCTGCTCTTCCTTCTCTTTTTCCGTCCGTTCCTCCGGTGGTTCGGAGGTGATATTTCCGAACTTGTCGACGTAGGCGATCATGTTATCGAGTCCCCCGCCCGGCGAGTTTTCCTTACGGTACTGCTTTTTCTTTTCCTTTTCTTTTCTCTTCTTGAGACGCTTTTCGGTCTTCTGCTTCTTGATGTAACTGTTGTTCGGTCCTGCCATATGCTTTCTGTGTTAATTAACGAAAGTCAGCGCCTTGCCGCTGGCGCCTGCCCTGCCTGTACGGCCTATCCGGTGAATATAACTCTCCATATCCTTGGGTGCCTGGAAATTGATCACATGAGAGACATCAGCAATATCCAGTCCGCGTGCCGCAACGTCAGTTGCCACCAGCACCTTTATCTTACGGTTCCTGAATGATTCCAGTGCCTTGATGCGGTAGTTCTGCGACTTGTCGCCGTGGATCTCATCTGCTGTGATGCCTGCCCGGCGCAGATCCCTGCAGATACGACTTACTCCCCGCTTGGTGTCGGCAAAGATCAGCACCTTTTCAAACGACTGGTCCCTCACCATGTTGAGGAGGATATCTATTTTCTTCTCTCCGTCCTTGACGGTTATTATGTCCTGTTCGATGTTATCGGCGCTGACGTTCTCATTCCTCACGCGGACCTCAAAGGGATCGTTCATGAGGCTGCTTATCAGCGCTTTCTGACTCTTGTCCTCGGTAGCTGAAAAGAGGATGGTTTGATTGCGGTTGCTCATGCCGTCGACCAGCCTCCTGATCTCTTCAGCAAAGCCCATGTCCAGCAGCCTGTCGAACTCATCAAGTACAAGTATGCTGAACCTGTCGAGGTTGAGTGCGCCCTGGCGCACCATATCGGCTATCCTTCCCGGTGTTCCGATGACTATCTGTCCCGGACGACGCAGCTTTTCAATGTCAACCCTGACGCTGGTGCCTCCTATAAGGCATGAGCTGAAGAGCTTAAGCCCGAAGGCGATGCTGCGGAACTCCTTGTCTATCTGCAGTGCCAGCTCACGTGTGGGAGAGACGACCAGCACATTGCTGCTGGAATCCCTGCGAAGAAAGTTATGTATCAGCGGTATGAGATAGGCCCCGGTCTTGCCCGTGCCTGTCTGTGCCAGACCCATCAGGTTACGGCCGCTAAGGATGGCCTCAATGGTCCTGTCCTGTATCTCTGTGGGTTTCTCGTATCCTTTTTTCTGAAGATTGAGGATGATGGCACTGTCAACAGGAAGTTCCGCGATCAGCCTCTCTGGCACGTATGCCACGAAGGAGGCCGGGGATGCCTTCTTTATGAATTTGTTTGTATTTACCGTGCCGGTGTTGATCTTCTTCCTGTTGTGTGTTCTTTTTATCGTGTCGTTATGACCTTGATTCTTTTTGCCCCTCCATCGGGGTTCTCTGTAATATCCCATTAAATGTTTAATTTGGTTAATGCCGCTGAAAAATCATTAACCAAATATCTGTTCAATGTGGTAATGTTCTCCTTACGAAATGTTATTCAGCGTAAACTAGTGATTGTAGAAAGAACTCCTCATGATCTGATCCTTAAGGAGATATGCTGACTATACAGATCTATTTTATGCTTAAATCGGTGCAAAGGTACTCATTATTATCCGTACCTGCAACCGAATAGTGAATCAGTGCGTTATCACTGAATCATTTGTGACCGGAAAAGGTTAAAATTTGAGCGGACCGGCGGGCTGCTATCCCTTTTTCCATTTGATGGTACATCCGATGGCCCTGGTGCCTGCCACGGCAACCTCTTCACCCCTGATCAGGCTGTTGAGGGCCTCTTCTGCATATTTCTTATCCGCTGCTGAGGCATCATCGGCATTGTTGTCGATGGCACCCACATATTCCACCACCAGCTTCCCGTCCTTCCATGCCAGGATATATATATGCGGTGTATTGGTGGCACCGTACTTCCGGGCTATCTCCTGAGTCTCATCGAACAGGTACTCGAAGGCATAGTTTTTTGCCGCAGCGGTCTCCTTCATCTTCTCCCATGAGTCACCGGGCGACACGGCCGGATCATTCGGGTTTATTGCAATAACAGGGTACCCCTTGGGAGCATACTTTGCATGCAGATCCTGCAGCCGCTGGTCATATTTCTTCACCACCGGGCAGGTGTTACACCAGAAGGAAACGATGAAGCCGTCGGCATCACTGTATTGCGACATTGATATCATCTTGCCCTCAATGTTTTTCAGGCTGAAATCGGAGGCTATGTCGCCGGCCTTGTACTGCGACTGGCCGGTTGCAAGCGCGGCCATCAGCAGGCCGACAAGCGAAAGGAAAAGGGATTTTTTCATGACTTATTGAATTTTAAAGTATAATTACCGTAAGTATTTTATTATCAGTTCTCTCAGTTTGTCTTCTTCCAGTTCTTCCGGGTGGAAGTATCTTATCTCTTTTGCGTTGTTGAAGAAGAGGGTCACGGGAATATTTCCCTGCCAGCCCTGGTCAATCTTTTCTATCCAGCTGTTATAGTCGATGTTGGTCATGACCTTCACATCAGCAGTAATTTTATTGGTTTCAAGGAATGGGATGAGCCTGCTCTCTATCTGGCTCGGGAAGTCGAGACTTATCAGAATAAATTTCACTCCCTTGCCCTCATACTCTTTCGAAAGTTTCTCAAAGTAAGGAAGCTCGGTGACGCACGGCGGACACCATGTGGCCCAGAAGTTTACAACATGAAGCTCATCAGTCGGATTAACGAGGAGTTCGTCCAGTTCTGTGACGCCTATTCTGGTTATCTCCTGTGCCGTCAGTGAAGATATGCCTCCTGCCAGTAAGAGTATGATTACAAAAAAGGTATGCATCCTGCAAGAATGATTTTACACAATAAACATCCTGCAGGATGAGTTGTTCACGATCTCATCCGGCACAAAAAACAGAGGGGAAATGATAATAAAGGTTAATCTGCCATTAAGCTGGCAGGCTGCTTAGTCTGTTACTTTATCAAAATTGAATCGGTACTGCCGTGGTATCTATCGGAATGGGGGCTTTTTCAGATTCATGTCCGCAGAAGATCTTCCAGCCCTCTGCATGCTTTCTGAAACCCACGGTCATCATGTAATCCTCCATAGTCATCCTATCACCTGTTGACATGGTTATGCTGTTTCTCCCATGCCATGTATAGATGAAACATTCAGGGCTGACAATTATGTACTTCTCAAATTTTGTTTCAAAGTTCTGTCCTGTGATGTAAGGTAAGTTCTGCTCAGCGAGCTCCATCATCCTGTCATAGTCATAAATCATACCGGCAGCAATGTAAGTCAGGTCGGCACTGTTCTCCAATATGCCGGTCATTTTCTCAAGGTCGCTGTGGGTCATGGCACCCGGAATCATTGATTTATTAAGTCAATGAGTCAGGGAGTAGGATTATTTGATTAATTATTATACCTTTGTGTATAATACTATATAGTATAATATGAAATGGTATAAATAAATCTTGATATGAAAAACTCTCCTTTCATTTACGGAACAACGGTCATTAATGATGCCTTCATCGACAGAAAGGATGAAATCAGGAAACTGTCCGACAATCTGACTGGCGGAATCAATACGACACTGATCTCTCCCAGAAGATGGGGAAAATCTTCATTGGTCGAGAAAACGGTCGCCGGAATCACCAAAAGCAACAAGGATATACGGATAGCGCAAATAGACCTGTTCACTGTCAGTTCAGAAGAGCAGTTTATGGAGAAATTTGCCCGTGAGCTGATAAGGGCATCTTCTTCAAGATGGCAGGAATGGGCCAGGAATACCCGCACATTTTTTAAGATGCTGCTGCCTAAAATACATATTGGTCTTGATCCCGTGAATGATTTCAGCATCAGTTTTGACTGGGAGGAAATAAGGAAAAACGAAGATGAGATCCTCGGGCTGGCAGAGACAATAACAAAGCAGAAAAAGATAAAAATGATTGTGTGTATCGATGAATTCCAGAACATTGCAAATTTCAACAATTTTGAGTCGTTTGAAAAAAAATTAAGAGCGATATGGCAAAGGCAGCAGGATGTCACATATTGCATCTATGGGAGCCGCAGGCATATGATGAAGGATATTTTTAACAATCCATCCAAACCTTTTTACCGGTTTGGCGACATAATGCTCCTTGAAAAGATAGCACGGGATGAATGGATCAGATTTATAACCAGAAGCTTTAAACGGACAGACAAACAGATAGCCAGTGATGATGCTGCACTGATTGCGGATTTGATGCAATGCCACTCATGGTATGTTCAGCAGCTGGCTCATTACACATGGAACCTCACAACTGACAGGGCAACAAAAGAGATTATTGAAAAGGCTCTTTCCGAACTGATAAATGCCAACAGTCCCTTCTATCAAAAGGAAACTGAAACGCTTAGCATAACACAACTCAACCTGTTAATAGCTGTACTGAATGGAGAAAGCAAGCTCACCTCAGTATCAGTAATGACCACTTACCGACTGGGAACACCCAGGAATGTGAGTAAAAACAAAACGATGCTCATCAATAATGATATAATACAGGAAAAAAGGGAAGGTTTTGAATTTGTAGATCCGGCCTTTGAATTATGGTTCAGGCATACTTTTCTCAATCAGCCGGTTCATAAACATTTTGAGGCATGAGCAGTTTTCAGTCTACAGTCGGCAGTCTACAGTCCACAGTCTGAGGCCAGCGGTGTTACGTTAAGCAAGGTTAAAAAACCTTAATGAAAATGGCTGCGGGCCGTGACGGGTTAAAAAAACCATAACTTTAACCAAACTTTTTTTAACCCCTGTTATGAAGAAACTGACACTGTTTGCGATACTGCTGCTGCTTGCCGGCACTACCGGCGAGTTGTGGTCCTGCACCACCTTCATCATGTCAGGTAAACATACCCCTGACGGCAGACCGCTGCTCTACAAGAACCGCGATACCGGTACCCTCGACAATGCGCTGGTATTCTTCACCGACGGCAAATACCCATATATAGGACTCGTCGATTCCAAAGCCTCGTGGAAGGAGGAGGTATGGGGAGGCTTCAACTCCTCAGGATTTGCCATCATGAACTCGGCAGCCTATAACAACAACGAGGGTGACACCACCAAACTCGCCGACCGCGAGGGGGTGGTGATGAAGATGGCGCTGGCCACCTGCGCCACTCTGGCCGACTTCGAGCAGATGCTCAGGGAGATGCCTAAACCGCTGGGCGTGGATGCCAACTTTGGTGTGATCGATGCTGAAGGCGGTGCCGCCTACTATGAGACCGGCAACTTCGGTTTTAAAAAGATAGATGCCAACGATGCGGCACTGGCACCCTACGGACTTATCATACGCACCAACCACTCCTTCACCGGTACTGTGGGCGAGGGAGGCGGCTATATCAGGTATGCCGCTGCCAGTGACGTCTTCAACATGGCCCTGGCACAGAACAGGCTCGATCCGCAATATCTCCTCAACAGCCTGTCGCGCAATCTGACCCATGGCCTCACCGGTGTGAACCTGAGGGCAGAGATGCCGGCCGACGGCAACAGCCAGGCTTTTGTGAACTTTGACGACTTTATCCCACGAACCTCAACAGCCGCTGCAATCATGGTGGTGGGAGCAGCCAGAGGCGAAGACCCATCACAGGCAATGATGTGGACACTGATGGGGTTTCCCCTTACCTCAGTTGCAGTACCTGTATGGATTACCGCCGACAAAAACCTGCCGCGCGTGCTGAGTATGACGGAGGATATGCACTCACCGCTATGCGACGCCGCCATGACGCTCAAGCGCGAGCTCTTCCCCATTAAAAGGGGCTCGGGCGGTAAATATATGAATGTGGCACTGCTTCATAACAGGGAGAAAACAGGCTTTATACAGAAGCTAGCTCCTGTGGAGGAGGAGATTTTTACCAGAGCCGCGGCTCTGACCTCCTCGCTGCCCGAACGAAAAGGGCAGCGCAGTGAGGCTATAACAGAGTTCTATCAGTGGATTGACAGCTATATTGTTAAGTCGTACAATGAACTATTCGGATTTCAAGTAAAATAAAGTTACCCTGAGATGAGAAAAACAGTAAGACCAGCAGTGAGAGGCTTTTTTATTCTCATAGCATTTCTGATGATCAGTCACGGCCCCGTGTCAGCGATTGACAGGTACAGTGACCCGGTAGCGGTGAACAAGAGAATTGAGCAGATACGGCAGAGCTCCCCGGCCCTGGTGAAGGTGCATAAGATGGCTGTCACGCCGGGAGGCAGGGAGATGCTGATGCTCGAGATAGGCAAGTCGGGCAGTGCAATGCCGGCGGTGCTTGTCGCAGCCAATATGTCCGGCACCACCCCCCTGGCCACCGAGGCGGCCCTCTCGCTTGCCTCACGCATCGTGGCAGATCCGAAGATGCAGGAGGGGCATACCTGGTATATACTGCCCCTGGGCAATCCTGACGCCTTTGCACGTTACTTTCAGAAGCCACTCTACCTTGACGCCGCCAATGGCACCCCGTTCAATGATGATACCGATGAGCTGACCGATGAGGACGGGTACAACGATCTTAACGGCGACGGCATCATCACGCAGATGAGGGTGAAGGCTCATGACGGCATATGGATTCCCGTCGAGGGCGAGCCGCGGCTGATGCGCAAGGCTGATGCCGTCAAGGGAGAGAAGGGCATATACAAGCTTTATACAGAGGGCATTGACGATGACGGTGACGGGAAATACAACGAGGATGCTCCCGGCGGGACGGATGTTAACATAAACTTCCCGCACCTGTTCAAGAGCTTCGGCAGGCGCAGCGGCCTTTTTCCCGGATCCACGCCCGAGGCTGACGCACTCATCAAATTTGCCTTTAAGCATCCGGAGCTGGCTATGGTTATTTCGTTCGGCAAGACCAACTTCCTCCTCTCGCCACCGCAGGGCGGCAGGCAGGGCAGCTATGACGCCGAGAACATACGCATCCCCGAGGAGATAGGCAAGCAGATGGGACTGGATGTCTCACGCAGGTACAAAATGAGCGAGATCATTGAGATGATCCAGCCCATGATGCCTCCCGGCATGACAGCCGATGAGAGCATGATAGCCAGCTTCCTCGGGCTGGGCGCCGTGGTCAATCCCATGAAGGAGGATCTGGATTTCTACAATGAGATCTCTTCCGACTACAAGGAGTACCTCAAGAAAAAGGGAGTCACGGCAGAGCGTTTTGACCCTGCGCAACCGGCAGACGGCTCGTTTGAGCTCTGGGCCTACTACCATCTCGGGCTTCCCGTCTTCACAATGGACCTGTGGGGCGTGCCGAAGCCAAAGGAGGAGAAGAAGGATGGCAGCGAAATAACCGTGGAGGCCCTGGAGAAGATGTCCTCCTCCGAGTTCCTGGATCTGGGAGAGGAGAAGATCACCGCTTTCCTGAAGGAGAGGGGTGCACCTGATCAGTATAATGCGAAGATGGCCATGACGATGGTCCGCAACGGTCAGGTGTCACCGGCACAGATGGCCGGGATGATCAAACAGATGCCTGCACCGAAGAGTGACGCCAGAAAGGGCGACCCGAAGGAGACAGCTCTCCTTGCCTTCTTCGACAGTCACAACCCCGGACAGGGTTTCGTCGAATGGAAACCTTTCACCCATCCGACGCTGGGAGAGGTGGAGATAGGAGGGTTTGTGCCCTTCTCTGACAACACCCCTCCGGCAGCAATGGCAGACTCGCTGCTCGATCTGCACCTGCCGTATCTCTCCGAGCTTGTCCGCCGCCTCCCTGTGCTGCAACTGGCAGAGGTGAAGGCATCGGACAAGGGTGGCGGAGTATACGAGATCGAAGCATGGGTGGCCAACAACTGTTACCTCCCCTGGCCCACAGCTATGGGTAAGAGGAACAAAGCCCCCGCACCCGCCATACTCATCCTTGAGGGGGAGGATATCAAAATCCTCTCCGGATACAAGAGAACGCCGGTGAACGCCGTCGGCGGTATGAAGTCGGAGAAATTTACCTGGCTGATCGTTGCACCGAAGAGAGCGTCGGTGACGCTGAAGCTTGAGTCGAGCCAGGCAGGGAGAGATACAAAACGGATTAATATCGGAGGTTAGTCATGGAAAGGAAAAGATCATTCACAACAATAATTCTCACGGCCCTGGCCGTGATGATGATACAGGCCCAGGAGGTGAAGGTGCCCCTGCGGTTTGACTTTTACTACAGCTATGAACAGGTGGTTGATGCTCTCAAGGCACTCAACAAGGCATATCCTGAGCTCACCTCCCTCGACCAGGTGGGTAAGAGCGAAGAGGGAAGGACCATCTGGGCGCTGACTATCAACAATCCGAAGACCGGTGAACCGATGTCGAAGCCGGGAGTGTATGCCGACGGCAACATTCACGGAAACGAGATACAGGCCGGGGAGGTCTGCCTCTATCTTGCCAACAGGCTGCTGACAAACTACGGAAAGCTGAAGGAGATCACCGAAGTGGTTGACCGTAATGCATTTTACATTATTCCGGTTGTAAACGTTGACGGCAGAGCCCATTTCTTTGAGGATGCCAACACCCCCAGCACCAACCGCGGACTGAGGATACCCGTGGATGACGACCGTGACGGGCTCTTTGATGAGGACGGTCCCGATGATCTCGACGGCGACGGCACCATTTCCACGATGAGGATCAGGGATACACTCGGCAGATACCGCAGTGATCCGGTGGACCCCAGGCTGATGATAGCCGTCAAGCCAGGAGAGAAGGGTGAATGGACCAGGCTCGGACAGGAGGGTATTGACAACGACGGTGACGGACAGGTGAATGAGGACGGTGAGGGTTATGTCGACGGCAACCGCAACTGGGGTTTCAACTGGCAGCCAGCCTATGTGCAGCGCGGGGCAGGCAACTATCCCTTTGAGGGCACAGGCATCAAAGCCGTTGCAGAGTGGATGCTGGCCAGGCAGAACATCATCATGGTCTTCGCCTTCCACAACAACGGAGGAATGTATCTCCGCGGACCATCCTTCAAGTCGGCCGGCGAGCTGCCCCAGGGAGACATCGCGGTTTATGACTACCTCGGGAATAATATTGAGAAGATCGTTCCGGGTTATGAGTACCTCATAAGCTGGAAGGACCTTTACTCCACATACGGCGACTTCACCGACTTCACCAATAACCTTGTCGGATCATACTCAATGGTGGGTGAGCTGTTCCAGGCGGAGACGGAGACCTTTGACGGCTCCTTCAGGAGGGAAGATCAGGAGAGATCAAGATTTGGCGAGGCATCAGAGTCGGAGAGACAGAGGCTGCAGTTTAACGACAGGGTGACGCAGGGAGAACTTTACAGCGACTGGAAGCCCTTTAAGCATCCTCTCTATGGCGATATAGAGCTGGGCGGATGGGTGAAGCTGAGCTCACGGCTGCCGCATCCCTTCATGCTTCAGGATCTTGTCCACAGAAACGCTTCGGCGGTGATATTTGCAGCGAGCAACACCCCGAAGATTACCATGGATGTGTTCGAAGTGAAGAAGATCAGCGGCGATCTCTGGAGCGTCAGGGTGAGGCTGGTGAATGAGGGGGCGATGCCTTCAGTGACCTACGAGACACTGAAGAATAAGCTCTATCCACCAGATGTGCTCAGCGTTTCAGGGCGTAATGCGAAGGTGGTCAGCGGAGGCCAGCTTACCGACATATATACCGGCAAGGTTGACTACAAGGAGCATAAGCCGCAGGTGCAGCTCTGCCAGGTGCCCGGACTTGGCAAGGTCGAGTACCAGTTCCTGGTAAGCGGCAGGGGCGACATAGATGTCAAATTTGAGTCGCGCAAAGCCGGCACCGTCAGCAAGACGGTAGCTCTGAAGTAGGCAGTAGCCAGTCGGCCACCTTCGCCAGGGTTACGGTGGCTAAAAGCAGTCGGCAGTCGGCAGTCGATAAATCATTATTTGACTGAAGACTGAAGATTGGAGGCTGCCGACTATTTTTTAAACCGTTCCGTGACCAGCGGTGGCCACTGAAGGTCGAGCGCCTTCAGCGTCTTCAGCACCACGGTAGCTGTGCCATATAATTTCTGCCAGTTTTTGTCGGCCGGGACCACAGTCCACGGTATATCATTGCAGCGGTTGAGGACCTTCTCATATACCTCGAGGTACTCGTCGAATTGCTCCCTCGTGTCCCAGTCGCCGTCCTTGTGCTTCCAGTGTTTCTCCTTCATCTCTATGCGCTCCATCAGCCGCTCCTTCTGTGTCTCCCTTGAGACATTGAGCCAGAACTTAAGCACCTTCGTTCCGTTATCCTCAAGCATCTTCTCGAAAGAGTTTATGGTCTCATAACGCTTTTCGATGGTATCTTCAGGGATATATTTGCCCACCGTGGGTACCAGGATATCCTCATAGTGCGACCTGATGAATACCTGCATCACCCCCTGTGCCGGGCAGACCTGGTGAACCCTCCAGAGAAAATCATGCGAATACTCGAGATCGGTGGGCTTCTTGAAGCTGTGCACCTCAACACCGACAGGATTGCAGTATCTGAGCAGATTCTTGGTGATGCCGTCCTTTCCGGAGGCGTCGGTGCCCTGCAGTACCACTATAATGCTGTATTTGCCCTGGGCATACATCTTGTGCTGAAGCTCGCCAATCTCCTTCAGCATCTTCTTCGTCTTCTTCTTGATTTCGTCTTTGTCCCATTTCTCGTTAAAGCTGGGGTAATCAGATACTTTCATCATAATTCGGTTTGATTAGCATTCATGTAAAATTAAGAATTAAGATTTAAGATTTAAGAAATTTAGTAAAAGAGCTCTTATTTTCTTCATTTGTCATCAGCGCCAATTATTGCTGTCGCATACGAAAAATGTGGCTGCAAACGTTTTAAAGGCCACAATAATACCCCCTGAATATGAAGAAGAGTTTATCAATTTCCCTGTTCCTCGTTCTGGTCCTGTCATTGCAGGTCAGATCACAGCAGCTAAAGATAGCTGAGGCGGTGAGGTATGACGGAGTAATCACGGTGCAGGACCTGCAGCCTGATCAGCCGTCCGTACACCCTGCTGCTGCCCGCGCCATGGCGCGCGGTGAGAGACCCGGCACATTCAATGATGTCAGGTATAAATTCGCCGGCAATGTCAGGGCGCTGACCCCTGCACAGAAGAGCGGCATCAGGCTGAAGCAGGACGGTATCCTGGATCTCACAGGTGGTGCCTTCAGACCCCATCCAGACTCGGTATACATCGATCCGGAGAGCGACCTCGTCCTTCAGACTGAGCCTGTCGATGACAACCAGATGATAGCCCTCAGACCTCCGCTGTCGGCCGTCTTTGAGGATATAGAGGTGCCTGAGCAGGAGGTGCCCATCACACTTGCAAACACGGTTTCACTTGCCAAAGGTGTGGTGGAAAGCTCACTGCAGCTTAACAATAAGTATGCGGTGAACCTTCAGTTCGACAGTGTGACCTTCCTGATTGACAAGACCGATAATGATTCGCTGACAGTAACCCTGGACGGGCAGATAGTGATTGCCAACCCGCGGGTAGAAGGCAAATATTCAAAGAACAACGGCTACCGGCTGGTCTTCCTGGCATCCGAGCAGGTTGATATGAAGATATATACCAGCATGAAGCTGCATGAGGAGGTTAAGACTCCGATATGGGGCACAGAGATTGAGATGTCAGACCTGGGCAAGTGCGAGATAGGACTGTTTATTCTCGGGACACTCGAGGGCCATGTGACCCTCGCCGTGGAGATACACCAGGGTATAGAGATGGCGATGGGAGCCCGGGGCGGCACGTTCTGGTACATACCCACAAGCATTCACAATGTCTCGACACTCGATTACTGGTGCGAAGTTGGCTATGAGATAACCTCGCAGATGAAGGCTTTCATAGGATTTCAGTGTACTGCCAACCTCAAGGTCAAGGGATATAACGCTCTCGATGTCTATGTCAACGGCGGCATGGAGGGCACGGTGGCTACCGACGGCATGACGCTCGATGCCGATGTAGGTCTGCGACTTAAGGCGGGCGGTAAGATTGTATCGAAGAAGTTCAC
>JAVEXM010000030.1:10902-26177 GCA_034004025.1 Bacteroidales bacterium | reverse complement strand
CCACTATCACAACAAAGACACCTATCGCTATCCCTTTGGGGATATTGGCCTTTGCATCCTTGATCTCCCCTCCTATAAATCCCACGGAGACCCATCCCTGGTATGCCCAGAAGGCAGCAAGCATGGCCGTGTAAAACGATGAGAGGGTGACGGCACCGCTGCCCATCTCCCTCACATCCATGAAATGTTCAGGCCTGGGTGCATCGGTGGTCAGTCCTGCAACGATGATAACAGCCAGACCTGCACAGACGATGAAGAAGATCGCCTTGCCTGTCCACGCCCCGCTCCTCAGTCCTGACATGTTGAGAAGGGTCAGCAACATTATCACCAGTATGGCCGTCAGCTTGATCCCAAAATCGCGGAACGGGAAAAAGATCCCTCCTATGGTGACATCATTCAGGACGGGCAGGATATCTGGAATGGAGATGATGCTGTTGAGTGACTGTGTCAGGACGTAGGCCAGTGATGAGATGGTGGCTGTCTGGATGACGGCGAAGAGTGACCATCCGTAGAGGAATGAAAAAAAGCGGTTGTATATTTTCCTGAGATAGACGAAGTCGCCCCCGGTGTCGGCAAGCATCCCAGCCAGCTCAGCGTTGCTGAGTGCGCCGAAGAGGGTGATAATCCCTCCCACAACCCATACCAGCAGTATCCATGAGGATGACTGGAGCTCGGCAGCCATCGGGGCAATTTTCTTGAAAACCCCCGAGCCAATGATGTTAGCGATGACAAAAATGATAACATATCCCAGTCCTAGTGTCTTGGCAAGGCTTCTTGGATTACTCATGGGCGGGCATCATTCTGCAGGTGAATGCGCTAATTTAAGAAATAAGTTGAGTGATCGGGCCGCCATTGCCGGCAACCGTAAGAAAAAACCTGAACCTGAGTTCATCCGTGCACGGGTACTGTTGTATGATAATCTGTCCCGCGCTGATGTAACTTTCTAGACAGATCAGCGTTTTACTGAATGTGGCTTCCCCGATACTGCCGGGGAAACTGCGCAAATAAGTAACCCTGAAAAGAGGAAGCTTTAATGAACAGATGCCTCAATCATATTTGATCAATAAATAATTGACAGAGTGAAACTGAAATGACAAATAGCTCGCGAAAAGAGTTGATTGTTTGCCTCATGTAAGCTCCATGATAACAATGAGAAAATAATAATAGAATGAAAAAGATAATCGCCCTCATTACATTCACCCTGCTGGCCGTATCTGCCAGCGCACAGTGGAAGGCGCAAAGCGCAGAGACATACGAGCAGACCTACAGGATGGCATTTGTCACCTCCAGGAGCGGAACCGAAACACTGCGACTGCTGCGTGCCGTTCCCGGAGAGAAGGGGACAACCGCATATGATCAGATCTCCGGCCAGATTCTGCTGAACAGGAATATAGGCACAGACTACAACGTCTATAATCTGGTCTTCAGATTTGACGACAGTCCGAAGATGTATATCCTCGACCCGGAGGGGATAAAGCAGCAGTGGGATGCCAATGTCAGGAAATATATCATTGACTCTGACTGGAAGACCTGGAGGATAGGAGACACTCGTGACAAGCAGGGTCGCAAGAGTGCCGGTGACGCCGGCGCAGACCACAAGAAGGAGATCATAGACCTCATGAAAGCCAGCGGGAAGGTCACATGCCAGATAGTGCTGCTCCGCAAGGGAGACGGATCGCAGTCGATGATCAGCACTGAATTCACCCTGCAGAACTCCACAAAATCTATTAACTACCTCTTTAAATAGAATATCAGCTAAGTGACTCCGGAATGGAGATGTCACTCTCTGCAGTCAGACTTTATCTGACACTCTCATAATTACGGAGCACAACCGTAAGTCATGGCTCACCCAAAACAGCAATCAATATTCTGATTTTGATTTACCGTTTGCCTGCTTCACTCAGGTTCTCCATCCTTGAGATAATTACGGCACCACAGCTGTCACTGAAGACATTGACCGTTGTGCGGAACATGTCCAGGATCCTGTCAACGGCAAGGATGACAACGACACCTTCGAGAGGCAAACCAACCGCTCCAAGAATGATGGACATCATTACCAGTCCGCTCATGGGGATGCTGGCCGCCCCGATTGAAGCAAGCACCGCTGTGATTGCGATAGTCATCTGTGCGCCAAATGTGAGGTCGAAGCCATATACCTGGGCAATAAAGATAGCAGCCACGCATTCATAAAGTGCCGTTCCGTCCATATTCATCGTGGCACCGATAGGAAGCACAAAACCGGCAGCCCTCTTTGATGCGCCCGATACTTCTGTCACAGCCTTCATAGTCAGCGGCAGGGTGACAATGGTTGAGCAGGTTGAAAATGCTGTGACCAGTGCAGACACCATCCCTTTGAAATGTTTAACAGGACTTATCCTTCCGAGAAAATAGAGGAGCAGCGGAAGTGTCAGGAACATATGTATCGCCAGGCCGGCAAGAACAATTATGAAGTAAAAGCCCAGAGGCTTGAAAGCGGCAAATCCTGTTTTGGCAACAATGCCGGTTATGATTCCGAAGACCCCCAGGGGAGCAGCCCAAATAATCAGAGTTGTCATCTTAAGCATTGCCTCAAAAGCCGCCTCAAAAAAACCTGACATCAGCTTTCTATGATCTGCTCCTATCCTTGTCACAAAATATCCGAACAATATCGAAAAGAAAATTATAGGCAGTACATCACCGGAGGCTGCGGCTGCAACAGGGTTTTCAGGAATGATATTCAGAAGAATCTCCCCCAGTCCGCGTTCAACTGCCGTGATGGTTTCAGGACTGGCTTCGAGGCCGATATCTGCTCCCACACCCGGTTTAAACAGATTTACCAGCAGTTGTCCGGTTATGATTGCCAGCAGACTGGTGCAGATGTAATATATGAAAGTCCGCAATCCAATCCTCCCCAGGCCGCGTGCAGAACCCACCTGTATCACGGAACTGATTATGGAGGTGATAACCAGGGGTATTATGGCCATTCTGAGAAGCCTCAGGAAGATATCTGCAAGGGGTTCGGTAAATGGGATTGCAGGTTCTCCGATAACCAGCCCGGCAAATATACCGAGAAAGAAACCCACAAAGATGAAGATCGTCAGGCTGTATTTTCTTCGAAAAACCATTCCTGTTCCTGCGTTCTTTCACCAAACTTACAAAAAACGGCTTACTTATCATAGTAATAATGCATGTTCCGCATCTTGATAAATTCAGTAATTTTATATCGGAAATAATTGGCCTGATGATGATGAAGAAGATTATACGCTGGCTGCCGCTGTTTTTACTTGCGGCATTCATTCTTGCAGGATGCGAGAAGAAAGTTATACCTGAGGAGGAGGAGGAAGAACAGGGTCCGGTACAGGCCTCTGCGCTGATCCAGAAAATAAACGGCTTCATCAAAGAGGCGATGAGCGACGTCTATCTCTGGTATGATAAAATGCCGGTGATCGACATAAGATATGAAACTGACCCCAAAGCCTATTTTGATAAACTCCTCTACACAGAAGACAGGTGGTCCTATATAACAGATGACCTGACTGCCCTTGAAGGAAGTCAGAAGGGAATTGAGAAAACATACGGTTATTCGCTGACATTCGGCAGGTTTGTTGATGGGGCGGGTCAGCCGACCGGCAACTACTTCGGAATTGTGGAATATGTCTACCCGAACACCCCGGCCTCAGAGGCAGGTTTTATACGAGGTGACCTTATCATCAGGCTCAACGGAGGTAACATTACAGCAGATAATTACAGAGATCTGCTTTATGGCACTTCAGTTTCCGTCACAAAGGGAGTCCTGACCAGCCAGGGCATTTCACCCGGAGAGACCATCGTTCTGCTGGCCCAGGAACTGCAGCTTGACCCGGTTCACATGTACAAGATCATTGAAGCTGAAGGACATAAGATAGGATATCTCGTTTATCTGCAGTTTATCCCCGACTTTAACAGCACAAGCCTGCGCGTGGCTCTTGAGTATTTCAGGGAAAACCAGATCACCGACCTGGTCCTTGACCTGAGGTACAATCCCGGTGGCAGCATATCAGCAGCCCAATACCTGACCAGCTCAATTGCACCTGTGGACATCGTGAACAACAACAGCGTACTCGTTACTTATCAATGGAACAACAAATACCAGGCATACTGGGTCTCAAACGGGATTCAGGGTCAGCTTGGAGTTAACTTTGACCCTGCTGTGCCTGTCATGCTGGGTCTCAGCAAACTCTATGTTCTTACCGGATACGGGACTGCCAGCGCATCGGAGCTGACGATTTGCGGGCTTGAACCTTATATGGAGGTAGTTACTGTTGGTGACACCACTTACGGAAAATATACAGCATCCATAACAATTAAACCAGAGGAGTGGTACAACAACGAGGCCGAATACTCAGAGTTTAAAAACTGGGGCCTGCAACCTATTGTAATTCGGTATGCCAATGCTCAGGGCATTACCAATTTCAAGGATGGCTTTGCTCCCGATTTTCGTGTTCAGGATGAGCTGCTGCCCGCCTTCCCCCTGGGAGATCTTACGGAGCCGCTGCTGAAAAAGGCCGTAGAAGATATAACCGGCATAACCTTGCCAGTAACGAAAAGTGCAGTGTTACCCGTTGAATATGTCTTTGTCGACCGCGGTTTCTCAAAATATGATGAGCAGAAGAGGAACCTGATTATTGATGCACCCGGTAATTTCTTAAACATCCCTGACTAACAAAGCCTTAACATGAAACACCTTATCCGGGTCTTGATATTAACCATAGCCACCACGTCTGCCTACGGGCAGTCAAAAGGTGTTGAGCTTTCGCATTATATATTCCCTGAATTTATTCAGGGTACTGTTCTGATGAAATCCGGACAGGAATATAAGGCCTTGCTGAACTACAATTCATTTACCGAGGAGATGATCTTCGATGACAATGGCAAAAAACTTGCAATCGGGAAAGAGGAAAAAGAGCGGGTAGATACTGTTTACATCATGAACAGGAAGTTCTTTACTTTGAACGAAAGATTCGTTGAACTGATATACAGGTCAGGTTTTGAGCTGTACGCTGAGTACAGGTGCAATGTCAAATATCCGGGCAAGCCGGCTGCATACGGAGGCACTTCGGAGACCACCTCCGTCAGTACCTATTCCGGAATCTACAGCGGAGGCATTATGTATGAACTGAAACTGCCTGACGGATATACCATTAAGCCCTATACAAACTACTGGCTGAAGAGAGACGGAGAACTCAGGAGATTTGTCAACATGAAACAGCTGACAAAATTATTTAAGGATAAAAAAGACCTGTTCAAAGAATATCTTAGCACCCGCGATGTCGAATACGAAGATCAGGAGAGCCTTGTTCAGCTGATAAGATATCTTGAATCCAACTGAGAAATTTTTTGTTCATTTGTCACCACCATTAAACAGTAAACCCAACCCATGAAAATGAGAATCCTTTTATCTCTTTTGCTGTCAGTTATAATATGCGGACAGTCTGAAATCCAGGCCCGGAAAAACGAAACCAAAACAGCGACTTCTGTTCAGTCAGTTACCACGGTACCCGTGATTGTCAACGGCGAAGCCCAGAAGATTCCTGCCTTCGAAAACCCGGACGACTGGATCCGTGAGGATCTCTGGGTGGAGACGGAGTTTGACAGTGACGGTGACGGCAGGCGCGACAGGATGCATGTCGATGTCACACGCCCGAAGCAGACAGATACAGAAAGGCTTAAGCTCCCCGTTATTTATGAGTCCAGCCCCTACTTCGCCGGAACAGCCGGTAACAACAGGGAGTATTTCTGGGATGTAAGGCATGAGCTCAACACGGTTCCGCAGAAACATGTCTACCCGCCGCAGATAACCCGCAGGGGTGAACGGCCGGTGATATCGAACTCTCAGGTTAAAGCATGGGTGCCTTACGGCTTTGCCGTGGTGCACTCCTCAGCTCCGGGCACAGGCCTCTCACAGGGTTGCCCGACCATCGGCACCAGGATAGAGGCACTGGCTCCCAAAGCGGTGATAGACTGGCTGAACGGACGGGCCAAAGGATATACTGCACCTGACGGCAACGAAGAGGTGAAAGCCTACTGGACCACAGGCAAGGTGGGGATGATAGGCACATCATATAACGGCACGATACCCTTTGCTGCTGCCACAACGGGGGTGGAAGGCCTCGAGGCAATCATACCCATAGCGCCAAATACTTCATACTATCATTATTATCGCTCCAACGGCCTTGTGAGAAGTCCCGGAGGTTACCTCGGTGAGGATGCCGACGTACTCTATGATTTTATCTTCTCCAACCCTGACAACTGCATATACTGTGACAGCGTGGTGAGAGACATTGAGATGGCCAATGGTATTGACAGGATAACAGGCGACTATAACGAGTTCTGGAGAAAACGTGACCTGATGAACTACATGGATGACTTCCGGGCAGCAGTGCTGATGGCACATGCCTTCAACGACTGGAATGTTGTTCCCAGTCACAGTTACCGTTTTGTCAAAGAGCTGAAAGAGATCGGAGTTCCCTTGCAGGTATACTACCATCAGGGTGGCCACGGCGGTGAGCCTCCCTTTAAGATGATGAACAGATGGTTCACC
This sequence comes from Bacteroidales bacterium, assembly GCA_034004025.1. GTDB lineage: Bacteria > Bacteroidota > Bacteroidia > Bacteroidales > VadinHA17 > SR-FBR-E99. The sequence goes on along the minus strand of JAVEXM010000030.1, from coordinate 19,618 downwards.
CGCTACCTCTTTGGCGTTGAGAACGGAGTGGAGAATGACCCGAAAGCTTTTATCGTACGTGAGGATGCCGACCGGCTCAGTCCCACACCCTATGCCGACTATCCCCATCCCGATGCAATGCCTGTGACACTCTTCCTCACTCCCGGAGCCCCGGCAGCAGGTAGCCTGGTAACTGAGAAACCAGCAACGCAGGGCACGGAGACACTGGTTGACAACTTCTCCTTCACCGGCTCCATGCTTGCACAGGCAGAATACACCGATCACCGTCTTCTTTACCTGACTCCCGTGCTGACCGAACCTGTTCATATCTCAGGAGTGGCGACCGTAAAGGTAAGAGCTGCAGCAAACAAGCCGGCAGTGAATTTGTCGGTGTGGCTGGTGGCACTGCCCTGGACCACCCCGCGTCAGCCCAGAATGACAGATAACATTATCACCCGCGGATGGGCTGACCTGCAAAACCACCGCTCTCTGTCCGGGAGCGAGCCGCTGGTCCCCGGCCGGTTTTATGAGATGACCTTTGAACTTGAACCTGACGATCAGATCATCCCGGCCGGCAAACGGATAGGGCTGCTGATCTTCTCAAGCGACAAGGAGTTTACCCTTCACCCTATGCCGGGCACCGAGTTGACCATTGACCTCGACGGCACGGAGGTGACCATACCGGTTGTGGGAGGAGAGATAAAATAACCTGCGATTTCCGGCAAGCAGAAAACGCTGGGTCATTTCTTATCTGCCGTCCGCAAATGAGTGCTGCAGTTTAATTCTCCGACTGCCGCCTGACTGTTACCCCCCTGCTGTGGAGAGACTCCCTGTCGCCTTCTGATATTACTGATATCTCATAGGTGTAGAGCTCGCCCTCTGAGACGGACTTATCAAGGTACTCATCATTAGTTTTCTGCAGAGTGATAACCGGCAGCGGATTCATTCCCGGCCTCGACCGGTATACCTTGACCGCGACAGCCTTCTCATCCGTGACCTGCCCCCAGCTTACCACTATCCCCTCTTTGGTGTTGACAGCCCTCATTATTTCCGGGGCAATAACCGTTGATACTTCGGGAACAAATGACACAGAAACACTTTGCGGACTTTCATTACCGTAGAAGTCGATGGCAGTAACAGCGTACCGGTATCTCTTACCTGGCGTCAGGGTGGTATCCCTGTAGAAGTTCAGCTCGTTTTTAAGAGTATCACCCGGTAACAGTTCGTAACGGCCGTCCGGATCCTCCATTCTGAAAACCTTGTAACCCAGCAGTACCGGTTCTGTCGTACGCATATCATCCCATATCAGCAATATCCCATTCTCTCTGACGGTTATGCGCAGGTTCATCGGGCTGCCCACGGCAGCCTTCTTGCCCGGGCTGGCGCTGGCAGTTTCGGAGAAATCGCTTAGCTGGTCAACATCGTTCAACGTCCTGACAGCGTAGCGGTATACCTCATTACCCTGCAGGTATTTTGCCGTATCGGCAAAACTGTATATCTCCCCGCCGGCCGGTATCAATCCGGAAACCTGCTCGAATTCAGCAGTCTCATAAATATACCGGTAGACATAAAATCCTTTGGCATACGGTTCCTGACAGCTCCAGTACACCATAACTCCATTGTTGATGCTCTCTGCGCCTGTCTCGTCCGGAGGCAGGGGCTTCTCCCCGCTGTTTCTGAACATGGCAGATACCTTTGCCGAGGGCAGGCTGTTGCCGTTTGGTCCGCCGGTTATAAGGTAATACCAGAAGTTTTCATTGGCTACCGGCACTATGTCCGTAAAGGAGGTGTCAGTTGGAGTGAGCCGGGCAATCCGCAAATATCCGTCGTCATACGACTTGCTCCTGTACAGTTCTATACTGCGCAGGTATTCTGTCTCACTGAATTTCCATGAAAGCTCCACCCGGTGATCTTTCTCCCCGCCCCTGGCGTTGAAATAATCCGGCACCGGGTAACTGACACTGCCCAGTGTCCCTGCAGTTGCCACCTCTGACTCAGGACCGCTGTTACCGTAGATATCCAGAGGTCTGAGGTAATATTCATACAGCGCCGGATTCTGCACTGTATTGTCAGCGGCAATAAGATAAACCGTGTCCTGGGAGTTATTGAATCCACGTTCAATATCCAGTCTCTGGTATTCGCCCTTGCCGAATACCCTCCTGTAAACGAGGAAGGAGTTCAGACTGCTTTTCCCGGTTACATACCACCACACCACGACCTGGGAAGAGAACTCCTGTTTCCTGCTGAACCGGGGTCTGGAAAGATCTGTTTCGGCAGAGTAGCTCACCCTGTTGCTGGTCTTCTCCCACTGGCGGTCCCTGCCGGCAATCTTCGCCACCCTGTAGCGGTAAGTCTTCCCGGTAGTTACATCAGGGTCAAAGTACGCGGTACCCAGTAGAAGGTGCATCAGCGGAAAGTTTGAAATGTAGATGGAGTCGGTCGTTCTGCTCCGGGAAGCATAATCGCGCAGCAATGACAGCTCGCTGTCGGCAGGTTTGTCGAGGTTGCTGAAAAACGGATAGTACTTTTCCACCGCACTTTTCATTGTTCCCGGGTCTTCCCGGTATGCCGCTGTTCCCAGGGGAACAAAATCACCGTTACCCTCACTCTTCAGCACCTGGTATTCAAATCCTGAAGGGATCTCATTTCCAAGGTAGATCCACATCCCCTTCTCAGTAGCGACAGCAGTTGGCTGGTTCTCCTGTGCCCGGGCATGGCCGGAAACCGTCAACATCACAGTGATGATGAACAGGAGTCTGATATTTGGTCTCTTATGCATAGTCTTCCTTTTACAAATCATTATTCATCAGTTGCCTGTCAGGTTAGCCTGTCCGCTACAGTTGCCGAAGCTGAAATCGAGGCTTGTGTTGCCATTCGAATCGAACAGGAGATCAAGCTTAACACTCTTGCTTACTCCCCCTCCTATGCAGCCTTCACAGCAGAGGCCATCCCAGCAGGGTACAAACACGCATTGACTGACAGAACCGCCGATGGTGAAGCTGCCGCAACCTGCTGCCGTGAAAGCTCCGGTGCTGCTCTGGTATACGCCTGTTGCTCCCAGCTCGGCCCTGGCTTCAGCTCTGAGTGTTGTGCAAGCTATGGAGGAGGCTTTGAACCAGGCATGGACAAAGGCCATGGCTCCTATTCCGTATTCGTTACCGCTGCCATCGAAGCCCATCCAGAGGCGTCCGTCGAGCCCCGCGGTCAGCCCGAGGCTGGCATTCAGAACACCGAGGTTAATCTCAAAATCAGGAATGTTTATTATGGGCACATCCTTCCTGCCGGTGCAGAAGAATCCCGAGATTCCTGTCCTGAAGGCTGTAGGAACTCTCTTGTCATAGGCGAACTGCATCAGTTTACCCACAACATCAGGGGCCATTGCACGGTAGTCGCCTATCAGCATGCCGGCAGCCATATCGCCAAATCCCGGCGCCGTCAGCTGACCGCCTATAAGAAAATACCATCCCCCGGCGTCGACAACGAAATTGGTAGCCCCATTAATTCGTACGGCTCCAAGTTGCCTGTTTATATTCATGTCTGCTGTGAGGCGGGCATTCTTGATATCGTAGGTCAGGTTCATACCTCCGAAATCGCCCGGGATGTTTTTAACCCCCAGGCTCTCATTATCCGCAGTAATGCTGCCGTGAACCGTGAAGGTCTTTGTCAGGTTCGACTGCATACCGTTAAAGCCGGTCATATTGCCACTGAAGGTGAACTTCGACCAGTCGTTGATATTTGGCTGCACCTCCATCCGCCCTTCAATATCATTCAGTGAGGTGGCTCCCGTCCCCAGTGGCATCTTCTGTCCCTTGGGATCCACCTCAAGCCATGCACCGCCTGTTGTACGGTGCAGCTTGCCCTTCAGGTTGATACCCTCCTTGTCGCGGATCATGCCCAAAGCTGTAAATCCCGCGGCATCCAGATCCTGGTCATCCTGTCCGTTGCCGGCAACAAACCTCACTCCCCCGGGCCCCTCAAAGCCGACATTGAGCGGGAAGACCTTGAATATGATATCCGAAGCTGGCTTTGAGAACTTGATTATGCCGCTTGCGGCTTCTATGCGCGGGATACTCAGATCGATAATGCCGGCCATCTCGAAGTACTTATCTCCGCCGGAAAAGGAGATAGGCCTGACCTTGAATATCTTGTGGAAGATCAGCTCCTGCTGCATGCCTCCCATGTTTATCTTTTGCTCGCCGTTGCTCAGCAGTGAGAACGCCTGGAACTTCAGCGCAGCACCTGCCTCCATGCCGGGCAACCCTGTTATGGATACCCCCGGAGCTCCATCCGTGCCCACTATCCTGAGCTCCCAGTGCCCTCTCAGGTCGGAACCGGTGCTCGGATTATACCCGAATGAATTGTTCTGCGTGAGAATGTTAAGCGGAGTCACCCCGGAAAAGGTCAGATCCGCCATTTCAAATGATCCCACGTTAAATTTGTCAGGGGTGATCAGGACACTTTTTACCGGAACGTCAACAAGCCCTGTTTTGATTGTCCCCTGAGGAATAAATACCCCTTTCAGATTCTGATTCACCGACCAGCCCGTACTCTGGAAGTCCCACTTCTCAAGCTTAAACGACAATGGCTTTGTGCCTGTCACCGTCTCTATCATAGAAGGTCGCAGTACCAGGTCGCCAAGCGTTATGCTGAGCTTTGAGGGAACCATGCCGGTGATCTCATTCGTGCTTATCACAGTGGTCAGGCCTATCCTGTCACCTTCAATCCATGAGGTCTTCCTGTCAGCCTTTGCATTGAAATCGAGGAGCTTAAACTGAATATCTGTCCCACCGGCACCGGCGATGCCCCATTTTTTTGCCGGGTAATCGGCCACTGTCAGCGTGACGACCGATAACTGGGTGCTGCCTGGCTGACCGGTCAGGTAAATCGGAATGTTATCCTGGAACGTAATGTAATTACCGGAATACTGGAATGATGTTTTCATTATTCCGGCCTTACCCATTATCCGTCCCTTGCTGTTCTCGGAACTTACCTTCATCACTGTGCCGGAAGCCGGGGTTTGCAATACTCCGAATGCCCCGTTCAGCAGCAGCTGCAGCTCCTTGACATCGGTATTGAATTCTGTTACGGCCGGAACACCCAGAGGAACGCCGGAGGTGCTGGTACCGCTCTTTTTTATTTTCAGTTTGTTGAACGGAATAGTCTGGCTGCTCTCTGTAAGTGCAAAGTTGGGATTGGCCGGCAGGTTGATAAGGGCACCGCTGACAAGGTAAGTGCCGTCAGCCTGCTTCTCCTTAATCTTTATGTCTGCCTCGAAGCCGAAAATGTTTTCGATGGCAATCTCCTTATCGTATGCAAGCACAAAATCGAGCACGTTGTTGTCCTGCAACAGTATCATCTTCGACTTGCTAATGACATTGGGAACGGAATTTGGTTTCGATGCCCATACCGTTATCAGAGCAGGCTGTTTCGGAACCCTTTTAAGAGTGTAGTTACCACTCTTGTCTGTTTTGGTTTCCATGCGGTTGCCGTTACCCATATCGATGTATACCGTGGCACCTTCAAGAGGACCTGCAAGCTGATCATTACTGATGGAGACCTTGCCCGTGATCCGGGTGGCCTTTTTGAGCAGGGCTGCGGGGTAATTAACCTCCGTTTTGGTGTCTTTGACGTCGTTGATTGTATAGGAGGCACTCTCCAGGTCAGAATCCTCCGGAGGTATGATATCGAATGTGAATGAGGTGCCGTTGTTATCGAATTCAAAGACGACGGTCCCCCTTGGATCAGTGGTCTGAGTTATCGGAGCACCAGGAATGTTGAGGGTTACCTCCGCATTGGGTACAGCCTTCAGGTTCGATGCCATGAAAACATTACCAGAGGGTTTCTCGGCCACCATGAACCGCACCCTCTTTTTCATCTTGTAGACAATATACTGTTTCTGCTCCTGACCAGTTGAGGTCGTTGTGGCTTTTGGCACATCCACGGTGTATGTCTCCGGTGAATAGCCGGAATTCTTAGGTATGATGGTTAACGTGCGCTCTTCTCCCGAGGGTGACTTGATGGAGAAGACCTGCCTTACATCGGTGGGCATCATCGACTGGGCTGTACCCTGAAAGCCCGTTTGCTGTAAACTGCCGGCATTCTGGCCCCCTGCTTGCTGGATGCCGCCACCCGCGGCCTGAATATTCATAGACTGGGTAACGCCGCCGGAAGCATTGTTGCCTGCCGGCTGGCCACCGCCAGATGCCGGGAGGCCCGAAGGCAGGGTGCCGCCGCCGGAACCAGGAAGACCTGACGGCAAGGTGCCGCCGCCCGCAGGCTGGCCATACTCAAATTGTGGGGTGGTTGAGGTGAAGGCAAGGTCATCAACCCGTATATCGGCTGCAACGGCAAGCCCTGTCTCATCAGTAACATATCCCGTCAGCAATCCGTCAGGTTCAAGCAGGATATTTTCTATTATCTGTTGGCCCCAGAGCATTACTCCGTAGGGAAACGCCTTAGGCTTAAATCCCGGAGGGTTACAGAACATCGCCCTCTCAGGACCGATAACCTCAACATAAGACGTAGTGCTGCTATCGCCAAGTTCCAGGTCAAGGTTGTCAAACTCATAATACCCTTTTGCATCAGTCTTCGCCGTGCGTAGAGGTACATTATAGCTTGAATATTCCTTGTATTTGCTTAACAGACTGAGCATCACATTGCTGAGCGGTTTGGTCCCAACCTGGACGGTTTCGACCTTCCCGGCAATCCGGGGCCTGCCGGGCAGAAGAGGCATCCTGAGCGAGTAAGTTTTAATCTGCAGCTGGCTGTTCCATGTAATCTCTTCACCGTAAGCCTCGTACTGTGTTGCCGGCATCCCGGGATCGGTATCGAGATACCTCATCGAATTGAAGGGGAAATCCTTTTTGTCCTTATCGTATATGGGATAATAAAGCTTCTCCTTCCTGTCGAAAATATAAAGCCCGTCATTCTTGTCAGGCTCACAGACTACAGAATACCTGTCCTGACGGTTGTCCGGATCGTGCTGTACAAGGTTCATGAAGGTAACAGTGCCGTCATCTCCACTTCGCTCAGAGTGTATGTTTTTGGGATAGACATTGAACGATTGCAGGTTGCCTGAGACAGGGTAGACCACTTCGTCACGGGGTATGCCCGGCACCTGTGTCTTTCTCACAATTACCGTCTTTACCTTGCCAAGCGGTTTGCCCATTCCTCCCACATAATTCCAGAACCTGGCGGTGCCCCATTCAGCACTGACCTTCAGGTTATAGCTTTTGACATATGATACCAGCGTACCAAGGTCGAGAGCCTGCCACGGCTCCAGCTTGATATTGATATCAGGACTGCAGTAATATTTATTCTCCACAAGCAGCCTGTACACCTTGTAGACCTTGCCGGTCATCATGTCGAAGAAGTCACCCCCGGCCGATTTCCAGTATGCTTCATCATCCAGCAGGCCAAGATCCTGCGTTGAATTAATGAAGGTAAATGAGAAACTGCCGTCGGATGCTGTGGTTGCCGTGGCCATTACTTTCCCATGATCGGGAAAAACCTCCAGGAACTTCTGGTCATCCTTCATATTGTTCATATCAACCGGCATACCGTCGTATGTCTGGTTGTTAATTGTTCCTTTCAGAACGTATGACACAATCAGGCTGACCTTGACATTGGACAGTGGTCTTGAATTTTCCGGCGTGACATCACTGACATTGTACTGCAGGCCTTCGTTGGCTAACTGGATGGCAGACTGCGATTGGCTGAACTGGGCCGTGGACTGTGACGTGGAAACCTGATTACCGGCCTGCGAGGTTCCGAACTGGGATGTGGCCTGCGAGGTGCTGACCTGAGATGTGGTCTGCGGTACAGAGGATGATGAGAGTGTCCCCTTGAATTTATAATTGAGTTTCCCCGAAACTACGGAGATCGGGATCTGACCGGGGCCTGTTACGGACTCCAGTTTTGCCCCGCCGGTAACTATCTTTTCCGCGGGAGCATCCATCATTATGGAAGGCGGTTCAAAGGGATCCCATTTGAACCAGCAGACAGGACTGCGGCCGTTGTTTGAAAATTTCGCCCGTGTCTCCCCCTCCTCGGCAATAACCTGCCAGGCATAAACCCTCCCCTTCTCCAGGGTGGGCTGTGCCGGTCCGTAGTAAAATGAGAACCTGCCCTGCAGTTCCGTCTCGAAGAAGGCCGGCTCGGTCGCCGACAGCATGGCCGCATCAGGATTCTGGGTCGAATCGATCAGTTCCACAATCTTGAGCGTGTAGTTCGTCCATGCCGGAGCATTGGTGGCAGGGGTCCAGCTGAAGACAATATTTTGCACTGAAGGCTGGGTTATGGTAGCGCCGCATTGCGGGTTGACAGTCATGGGAGGCTCCCCGTAGCGGATGTTGAAGAAGTTGCTGCAGCCCATCGGTTCATCAGGCGAAATCCATGCCCCGTCAGGACCCATCACCCTGACGCAGATCTGGTAGCTCCCCTCGGGAAGTCCGTTTTCAATCAGCACCTGCATGGGAATACCCCTGCTGATCAGGTTCTGATATTCAAAGTATCCCGAAATATCATTGCCGGTGAACTGGTTGATCTCATTGGCATTTATGTTGACGCCGGTGCCAAAATAATCGGGAGATGTTATCAGGTCCACACCGTTGTTGCCCTTGATGTGAAAGAACAGTATCCCGCTCGCCGAGTAGGGAAAGGTGATTGTCACCGTGGTCAGCTCGGGGTAAAGATCAAGCTGCGTCCCGTAAGGCGGTCTGACCATGACATTGACCGT
>JAVEXM010000030.1:0-10802 GCA_034004025.1 Bacteroidales bacterium | reverse complement strand
CGGTCGTTAAGCTTCTGGTAATTGAAATTCGCCATCAGGTTATGTGCCAGCTTCTCTCCGGTAAGGTTCAGCGACTGCGTCACCCCGATCTGGCTTGTCGCCTGCGCCACCTCGCTCTGGCGGAGGGTATCGATTGAGAGAAGCCCCGATTCCTGTGCCAGACCGTAGTTTGAATAAAAGGCGCTCAGGTTATACTGGGGAACAGGTACGAAATTTATGCGGGCCGAGGTGATGGTCCTCCGTGTGCGAAGGTTTTTGTCGTTTTTGAGATTATCAACCTGTGTTCCCACACTGCCTGACAGGGTCAGCTTCTTCTGCATAAGTTTCAGCGATGGCTCTATTGTAATATTACTCAGGTCAGTGGCAAAGTAGTAGGCACCCATGGAGCGGAAATCAGGCTCAACACGCTGGTACCTCATCATCAGGCTGAAGATGTCCGACTGGTAACCTGCGGAGGCCCTTACGGCATTGCTGGAAGTGGTGGACTCGTGATTTGCCATCAGCGACGAGAAGATTTTCGTCATCACGTCACCCGTTGAATCGGAGAGGGCAGTGCGAGAATCCTTTGTGTATAGGCTCTGGGCAACCTCCGCCTCAAAGAGAAATTTTTTGGCAATTGTCTGCTTCGTCTGAAAAGAGACGACAAGGTTCTCGTCGGGCGTGAGCCTGTACTCCGTAGGAACCGTCCCCAGCGAGGTCGAGTCATCCTTCGCCTTGAGTACCACGAGGCTTAAATTGTTGGTTGCACTGCCGTAGCCAAGCCTGAGTGCCATGCCGGTCCTCTTGTAGGCAGGAGTCTGCACGTTGATATTCTCCGGATTATCCAGGTACCTGACAGGCTTCAGCAGTCTTCCCGTAGCGAAGCCCACCTGGAACTTTCCCGGCGTCAGCTCCAGCCCCACTCCCGTGATGGAGTGGCCGGCCAGCGCATAGGTTGACCAGCTGTGTGAACGGTAGCCAAGGTGGAGTTTTGCCCACTTATAATAAGGGCTGACACCAAACTGGTTGAAGGGCTGCCTGAAGTCTCTCTGTTGTTCACTCAGCCGGAAGGAGAACGGCAGTACGATGCCGTACACCGTGATCACTGGACTACCCTGCAGGTACCACATAAAAGGCGATCTGGAGGGATTGTCCCTGTCGGTGTTGTAGAGTTGCAGTTTTGCAGTGAGGGAGCCACTGATTTTGAAAGGATCCTGCTCCGAAAGAGAGGAGAGATCCTGGGTAAAGGCATGACTGTTTACTGCAATAAGAAATAAGAGGACGAGGTTAAAACGGCCTTTTCTACTCATGAAGGGGTTATTCGGTTGTAGAAGTAAACGTAAATCTAACAATAAAATTGAATTTTTTAAGCTTGAAGTACCTTAATCGCAATTTTATTTTACATGTCTGAAATATTTGCAACACACAGAGGGACTGAGTAAAACTGGTTTAATTCCCACAACAAATTTTTTGGCGTCAGGGCTCACCGGTGTCAGAACTTCCCCTCCTGTTGCAGCGTTTCCGCAATTCATTTCGTAACAGGTTATATAAGACTTGATTTTCGTAGACCATAACAAAAACGACCAGTATGAAAACTACAGTATTGATACTTCTGAGTCTGCTGACTGCAGCCGGACTGACATCATGCTCCAAGGAAAACAACGGAGAAGAACCCGATCTGACACCAAAAACAATTGAACTTACCGCCAAATCTGCTGAAGTCATTGCCTTTGGCAATGACTTCGGTGTCGAGCTCTTTACAAAAGTTGCCCTGGAGGAGAATAAAAATCTTATGCTCTCGCCACTCAGTGCCAGTGCCGCACTCACCATGCTGCTGAATGGCTGTAACGGAGATACCTATGATCAGCTGAAGGCAACGCTGAAGTATCCTGAGAGCATGACCATCAGTGAAATAAACGAGGTCTACAAAAGCCTGGTAGCCCAGTTGCTGGATGTTGACCCGAAGGTTAAGCTGGCCCTGGCAAACGCCATTTTCTACAGACAGGGGTTCACCGTGAAGAATCCGTTCCTGAGTACAATGGAGAGTGATTTTGATGCGGAGATTGCCGGACTCGATTTTTCGCTGCCCTCCGCGCTTGCAACCATTAACAAATGGGCCGGCGATAATACCAACGGCAAGGTCCCGAAGGTGCTCAATGAAATATCAGGTAATGCGGTCATGTTCATCATGAATGCCCTTTACTTCAAGGGCGACTGGAGCTATCAGTTCGACAAGTCACTGACTTCTGAGAGACCGTTCTATACCGACGGCACAAACTCAGTAAATGTCAATACCATGAAGGGAGATATCGGTTCAAAGGTGACCTATGGCAGCAATTACAGTGCAATCGAACTGCCCTACGGCTGCACAAATTTCACCATGGCGGTGATTGTCCCGGAAGGAACTCTGTCCGATTTCAATGCATCATTTGACGCAGAGAAATGGAACGAAATTACATCTGCATTTGACCAGGCGGATGAATATGGCGAAGTAACGGTGTACATGCCAAAGTATAAATTCTCATATGAGAAGTACCTTAACGACCAGCTGAAAAGCATGGGAATGGTTGATGCATTCATCCCCGTTCTGGCAGATCTTTCAGGAATTTCCGATGCCTCCATCTTCGTCAGCTTCGTGAAGCAGAACACCTTTGTTGAGGTTGACGAGGAAGGAACCGAAGCAGCTGCCGTGACAATCATCGGCATTGAACTGACCAGCATGCCTCCGCAACCACGGGAGTTTGTGATCGACAAACCGTTTGTGTTTGCGATCAGGGAACGGACCACCAATACCCTCCTCTTCATCGGGCAGGTGGTAAATCCGTGATATAAAATGTTCATTTAACCGGCCGGGAGGACTTATCAGCTTACATCATCCTTAAATAAACCACAATATGAAACTCACATGTATTGCATACACAAACTTACATGTATATAATTTCCAGACATGTGGGTTCTCCCGACAAATCGGGACAAGCTACAAGACCATTAAAATAACAATCATATACTGATGAAAAACCTGCTTAAATCCTCAACACTTCTGATAGTTATGATGGCTGCCCTGACAGCCTGTAACGACAGAACCACACAATTTATCACCTATGAGGCAAATGTGCCGGTTTACATGGCATATGATGAATTCCGTGCAAGCTTCAATAAGAGTGCTCCGGCCGAGATTTACCATCCCGGGAAAATGTATTTCAAGGATGGGTATCTCTTTGTCAATGAGTATGGCAAAGGCATCCACGTGATTGACAACTCAAATCCTGCCAGCCCTGAGAAAGTGGCCTTTTACGAGATCCCGGGCAACGTCGATATGGCCATAAGGGGCAATATCCTCTTTGCCGACAGCTATATAGACCTGCTGGCAATTGACATTGCAGATATTAATAACCCTGTCGAGATTGACCGTATTGAAAATGTCTTCCCGGAGATCGTCCCTGAGGGAGATTTCTGGTATCCGTATGCAATGGTCGATAAGTCGAAGGGTGTAATCGTTGACTGGGAGGTAAAAAAGATTACTGAGAAGATGGAGGATTATCAATATGGCGGTGTGATGTTTCGGGGTGAGATGAACTTTATGCTGAGTGCTGATGCAGCCGTCAACTGGACTGGTGGCAGCGGTACCGGAGGCTCCATGGCCCGCTTCATGCTGAATGAAGAGTACCTCTACGTTATTGCTGTTCCCACCAGGCTGAAAACAGTGGATGTCACCACCGCATCAGAGATGGCTGTGATAGACAGTGTCGATATGCCCCGCAACATGGAGACGCTCTTCCGCCTTGAGGAGAACCTCTTCGTGGGAACCACAACAGGGTTGCTGATTTTCGACCTGACTGATCCTCAAAAGCCCTCTTATGTTTCATCCTATGATCATATCACTGCCTGCGACCCGGTGGTCGTTGACGGTCAGTATGCATATGTCACACTACGGACTGGCAACATGTGCAATAATGGAAGTAACCTGCTGGAAGTCGTCGATATATCATCGGTAAAGAATCCCTACCTGGTTAAATCATACCCGATGTTCAATCCCCACGGACTGGGAACCGACGGTGACCTGCTCTTTGTATGTGACGGTGCCGCAGGACTCAAGATCTATAATAAAACCAACCCAATGGCCATTATAACAAGCCAGGTGGCACACTACCCCGACTTTGACACCTATGATGTTATCCCGATGAACGGGATTCTTATGCTGGTGGGCAAAGGGGGTATTTACCAGTATGACTACAGCGACCCGGAGAACATAGTACAGATAAGCCACATTACAATAACGGAAGAATAGATATATGTTCAGACTTACTGCAGTTGCAGTCTGTGTTCTGCTTTCACTCTCTGCAACAGGCCAGCACCGGAAATATACTGTTGTGCTTAACGATGGTTCCCGCATACGGGGGACCATCGTTGGCGATTCCACGGATTACCTCGATCTTAAGATTACGTCGCCCCAGGTCATCAGATTGGGCAGGTCACAGGTGACATCGGTTGAGGCCGTTAAGTATCCGGTAAAAAGGAGCATGAATACATCCGGTTACTATGCAAGGTTGTCTATCGGCTTTCTCGCGGGTAAAAACGAAAGCGGAAACCAGTCGAGCCTGAGCTTTCACCTTTCAAACGGTTACCAGTTCAGGAACGGCTTTGCAGTGGGAATAGGCTCGGGAATGGAAGAGCTGGGAGTGCCTCTGGTGCCTCTCTATGCTGATCTGAGATTCACGCCGCTGAACTCGGGACTGTCGCCTTATGTCTGGCTTAAGGCCGGGCACGGCTTTGCCATCACCGACCGTGCTGTCAGCTATGAAAATGACGCATCAGAAGACAATAACCATGACGGCGGATTCCTGTTCAATACCGGGGTGGGTGTCTCCGTATTCTCATTCAGGAGAACTGCAGTAAACGTGGGTATCGGTTACAGGTACCAGAAGGTGACACTGAACGAGGATATCTACTGGTGGTACGGCAGAAATACAGTCAGACATACCGTAACCCAGTATTACAGGCTGGAATTCCACCTGGGTTTTGTCTTCATGTAAAACAAGAAATATGAAATTGTCAACCATTATATCGTACGAATTGAGTTATTTCGGAAAAACTTGATTCCTGGCGGTATAATGGGGAAAGGAACCTTGCATGGTCATGAATACTCTGATTCGGATCTTGTCAGAAGATGTGCCGGTGGCGACAGCCGCTCGCTGGAATTGCTTTACCGGCGATACTTCTCCTTTGCCATGTCAGTTTGCATCAGGTATGCCAGAGATGAAAGCGAAGCCATGGAGATAGTGAATGACAGTTATATGAAAGTCCTTGACAGACTCTCAGACTACGACCACTCCAGGCCGTTTAAAAGCTGGTATGGCAAGATTCTGGTCAATACCGCCATTGACAACTACAGAAAGAACCTGAAAAACAATGAATACGTTTCAATAGACACAATAGATGAACCCGGGGAGAGCGATCCTGAGATAGAAACGGAACTTTCCGTTAAAGATATTCTGAAACTATACAGCTACCTCCCCGCAAATTATAAGATTACATTCAACCTCTTCGAGATGGAGGGGTATTCACACGAGGAGATCGGCCGGATGATGGGTGTGACAGCTTCTACATCGAGGGCCAATCTTACCAGGGCAAAGAAGATGCTGCGCGAACTTTATAAGAGGCACATTATTTCGGTAAGGAAGAGTCATGAATAAGTTTGATGACATATTCAGCCGCAAGGCAAAGGAGGCATTTGACAACTATAATGCCGACCACCTCGCAGACAAGGGGTGGAACTCCTTTAGCGGTAAATATGGCAGGAGACGCAGCCGGGCTATTTTAATCCCGCTGTGGGCCAGGGCCGCATCAATTGCTATTCTGGTCACTGCCGGCGTGCTTTTAACCGCACGGTTAAACAACCGCAAAGCCGGAGAAACCGTTAATCAGATTGCACAGGAGACCGGAATCGAGCAGGCAGATTCTTTAATGAATAAAGAGGATTCAGCATCATATGTTCCCGGAATCTCTGCAGGAAAGCCTGTGATCATTGCAGCAAACCCTGAGATTTCTGCAACAGCTGAAACCACAGGAGCAACCTCCTCCATTCATGATGCAACCTCTGAAACCGCTGAAGTCAAGCCGTCAATCCAAACTGTAACACAGGAACTTACTGCCCGGGCTCAGGAACCACCTTCAGATCAGCCCGCATCAGCTCACGGCATTTCTGACGGTTTGACTTCTGCTGCTAGTCCTGTTAAAATCAGGCTAGCTGACATGGCTGATGCGGGACTAAAGCTGAAACCCGGAGAGGCACCTAAGCTATATGGTGATATCCCCCGTGAAAAGCTGACGACAACAATCATGACTGGATTATCGGGTATGATGGCCACTGTTGGCAATGCAACATCAGCCTCCCAGGGTGTATCAATAGGCTTTTATGTTGAGCAGCAGCTTACCCGCAGGATCTCGGTTCGTCCAGGACTGGCGATGGCCAGGCATAATTACAGTGTGGAGAGCATGTCTGGAGGAAGCCTGAACATGGCCTATGCCGCACCCGAACTGAATGGCATGGCAGCCACGGCAACCATCTATGATGCGGATATGGATGTAGTCTCAATGGAGGTGCCGGTTAATTTCGTCTTCTCACTGCGAAAACGTGCCCGCTCAAACCTTTTTGTCACCACAGGCGCATCGACGGTGATCTATCTGAGTCAGAACCTGTCCGGCAGTTTTTACAATACCTATACAAGGTCAGTAATCGACAACTATACCGGTAACGTATCGTACGAGTCAATGACCACCTCCGTTGAGATAGAAAGCGAGCAGGAAACTTTAAACCGTGTCGACCTGCTGGGTCTTGCCAACTTCTCCGCCGGGTACTCTTTCCCGTTTTCCGGTACCAGCCAGTTACTGTTTGAACCCTTTGTGCAGATGCCGATCAGGGATCTCACGAGCCTGAACCTGCGTATCTGGTATGGCGGACTCTCAATGAAGATACGGTTCTGAAAAACCGGTTAGAATTTTATAAATCAGTATCCTCCCCGTGATCGGTGGTTGATTTTCACTTCCCGCAATAATCTGTCCCGGAAGCTTTTTTTCAATTCCCGTAAGAATCTGTACCGGAGCCTTTTTTTCAATTCCCGTATGAATCTGTCCCTGAACCTTTTTTTCACTTTCAGTAAGAATTTGTCCCGGGACCTTTTTTTTACTTACCGGGAGCATCTTTTGCGGACCCTTTTCTCCGGAGGAGGAAATAGACAGGTATTCCCAGCAGGATGAGGGAGAGGCCTATTCCCGCCTCGCGGGGCCTTGTGATGATAGTATTGAAGAAGAGCCCCACGCAGAAGAGCACAAACAGCGCCGGAACCACGGGGTATCCCCAGGTTTTGTAAGGTCTGTGTGCATCGGGCATGCGGCGTCTCAGGATGAAGACTCCCAGGGTGGTGGCACCGTAGAAGATGTAGACGGCAAAGATCAGCATGTCTGTCAGCTGGTCAAACGTGCCCGAGAGAACCAGTATCGACGCCCATATCCCCTGCCAGAGTAGTGACGCAGAGGGCACATTCCGACTGTTAAGTTTACCCGTACCACGGAAGAAGAGCCCCTGCCTGGCCATGGCATAGTAAGGGCGGGCTCCGGTCAGTATGCTGGCATTGGTACAGCCCAGCGTGGAAATGAGTATGAGAAGCGATATGAACAGCACTCCTCCGTTGCCCCATATTCCCCTGACAGCCTCTATGCCTGCTATCTGGTTCCCGGAGTTGTTGATCTGTTCAAGCTGAGGGATGGAAAGAAGCTTAAGAAAAGTATAGTTAACCACAAGGTAGACGATAATGACTATACCTACACCGGCTATGATTCCCCTGGGGATGTTCCTGTGAGGGTCTTTCACCTCCCCACCTATGAAACCGACCGACACCCACCCCTGGTAGGCCCAGAAGGCGGCTAGCATGGCTGTGTAAAACGAAGAGAGGGTCACAGTATTGGCAACTGCCGTATCACTGGCGGCCATGGCCGCAGAAGAAGAACTCTGGTCGCTGGTAAGCCCGGCAATGACAATGGCCAGGAGTCCTGCCCCCACAAGGATCAGCACAGCCTTGTTCACCCATGCCCCGCTCTTGAGTCCCGACATATTCAAGAAGGTAAGGAACAGAATAAGCAGGATGGTAGTCAGCTTTATCCCGAAATCCTGGAACGGATAAAACACTCCTCCAATGGTGAATTGCTGTAATGAGGGAAGCATTTCAGGGATGGGAACAATACTGTTGAGCGACTGTGTGAAGACGTAGGCCACGCCAGATATTGCGGCTGTCTGGATCACCGTGAAGAGAGACCACCCATAGAGAAATGAGAAAAAGCGGCCGTAAATGGTACGGAGATAAACGAACTCTCCTCCTGTGTCGGCCAGCAGGCCGGCAACTTCGCCGTTGCTCAATGCCCCGAAGAGGGTTATTATCCCTGCTGCAAGCCACACCAGCAATATCCAGTTTGATGAGTGCAACTCGGCAGCCATGGGAGCGATCTTCTTAAAGACACCCGATCCGAGCATATTCGAGATAACTATGATAATCACATAGCTCAGGCCCAGTGCCCTTGTCAGATCTCTTTTCCCTGTCATATCAGAACACACCGGTCAGCATGCGCAGTTGACAAAAATAAGATTTATGTGGTTCACGGATTGTATCAGGTGCTTTTTGTGGGGCGGCGTCCGGTTTTTTTTATCCTCTTGCCTCCTCCTCACTTCATGGCTGTTCTTAAGGTAATTGAAATCATGACATCCTCGCCTAAAATCCGGGAAGATGAAACGACAATTGCAATCAAAGCTGCAGGAGAAACACTTAATCAAAACGTCCTATTATTCTTTCCAGAGAAGTTTTCAGTTTTTCAATAGCACCAGAAAGTGCCTGTTCATGGCTATTTGCATGGCTGGTAACTGCAACTGGTTTCATACCTGCAAGTCTGGCTTCCACCACACAGCGTTTATCGTTGAACCCTTCTTTCCTGCCATCTTCATCTGAGAAATGAACTTCTACCCTTGTTATCTGTTGACTGTACCTTTTTAGTTTTTCGGATATTAAAGATGTCGACGAAGCTATAAGACCTTCGCTCACTGTTACATTCTTATCTGTATTAAATTGTATTTGCATGTTTTCCCTTTTAATTAATAACGAAATATTGCTGCCAGCCCTGTGTCAGAAGGCATCTTACCGGCTGGAAGAACCACCACCTGGCCACCCATCTTCATGACCAGTTCACCCATATCGTCAAGCAGGTCATCTACTTTGGGATTTGTCATGTCTTTTTTCTGTGTATTACCCGTTACAAGGTTTGTAATCCTGACAGGAATTATCCGGTCGGCTTCAACAATAAGCGTATCAACCCGTCCCTCAACTGCCGCCACAGCGACTTCCTTGTAATCATCACTACCTTTCCCATTTGTCCTCGCCTGCTCAAAACCGGCAACCAGACTTTCAAGTTTCAGGTTATATTCGGGTTCCATTAGTCCCCAGGCCATATCTGCCAGTTTTTCCGGTGACACTGATGAAGGGTTAATTGCAATGCCTTTGGTCAGCAGTAAGGGATTTTTGTTAACCTTTTGAAAAAGGCTTTGGTGTTCGGTCAAAGCGGCAAGTATAAGTGGCCATCCTGAAGGCTTCGAATATAGTTCGTAAATACTATTTGCTACTACGCGAAAAAACCGTTCAGTGTCATTGTCGATTTCGTCTTTTCTGCCGCCATGACCGTGGCGCATGGGCGAACTTTCTCCCCCGGAACCACCATAAGCTGCAACAGTCGTATGCTTGTCAGTCAATTCATCACCAAGCGCTTCAGCTATGGTTTTTGGAGTATCAGCAGTGAGGTCAACTTCAGTTAGTGAGTGACGGGTGCCTTCAAAAAGCCGGATATCATGAAGTGTCAAACCCAAAACGTGGAAGTGGTCAAGAGACTGCAAATATTGCCGCAGCGGCTTGGTATGGAAACTTTCAGCCACTAATGCCAGTTCCTCAAACGATTTATGTACACCGACAACCTTAAACAAACCGGGTGCACTAAAAACGGCCAGACCGTCATATGTGTGATTCCAGGTCTCGTTGTCATCAGCAAGAGTTTCCAAAGATTCGATATACTCCTGTACCTCACCGGCTGAATACTTTTGCAGCAATGATTCTTTCAATTGCCGGACAAGATTTTTAAATAGAATCTTATCCTTAAGATTTTCGGGATGCTGCCGGTGCGTTGGCATATATAAGGAAAGACAGGGCGCCTGATCTGCTGTCAGAAGCTCCTGAACCAATTCTTTTGTAAGCAATTCCATTTTCTATTATTTACTTCATGACTACTATTCAGGGGCGAGCTAAAGCAGGGCTGAAACCGAGATATCCTCGTCGATACTCTCCCAGTGAATTCCAATTCCATTGCCAATAAGTCGCCAGTTCCCAAGCTGTTCTCTGGTAGCCTTCCTCAGTTTCGGAAACCATAAAAGCGGAACGCCAACCTCCCTGCCATCCTGAAGGAGCACATAGAGCATATCATTGGTAAACCATACTTTGGTGGCAAGAACATTTGTCGATTTATCTGCTAAAGTATTCATTCCATCTCTCCCTTATAATTAATTCGTTTCTCTCAATAATCTCACTTATCTCTCTTAGTTCTTTCCCGGTGAATCCATAATTGATCACTACGCAAAGAGGGTCAAGCCAAAATTTTGCATACTTCTCCGCCTTTTCAATATGTATATGCACCGGCTCATTTCCTTCATTACTGAAAAAGAATAACCTGTAACCTTTTATTAATAATACCGTTGGCATCGTTTAACAAAGATAGAAAAAACTATCAAACACATT
>JAVEXM010000002.1:37560-102338 GCA_034004025.1 Bacteroidales bacterium | reverse complement strand
AGTGCATGTAAATATACCATACGGATAGTCAGGATGCGACTTCTTTGCTTACTGAATTAACTTTGTTTAACGTGAAGAGCGAAAATCATAAGTTCTTCATCTTGTTTTTAATCTTCAACGCTGTCTCAGTTACAGCCAGTCCGCTTGCCGCTCCCGTCCGGAGTGCAGTAATGTAACCGCCATCCATTATTGACAGGATTTCCCCGGTAACCGAATCTATCACCAAAACAATACCCTGAATTGCCGGGACTCCCGGGATAGAGCTATTCTCGCGCTGTGTAATGAATTTAACGGTAACCTGTTTATCCTTTTCAACAAAAGCCGGCTTAAAAAGCATCAGTAAATCATTGGACGGGAGCCTGGTTACAACCCGCATTGGGATGAAGCATTCGCCTGACGACAAGGATGAGAATGCCTGTGCCATGGCATCAATTGCCTGATTCATTGAATAATGCTGTTTTATCTCTTCAGCCTTGATTATCTTCATTGATCTCGTGATATTCTGATTTGGTACATGAATTATTGTTTTTGCTCCGGCCGGATAACCCTGTCACACTCCTGAAGGCAATCCCTGGCACATCAGAGCTGGTCTCACAGCGTAATCTTGCCCATGGCAGTAAGTGGTTTAACAAATGTATCTCTTTAAGTTCATTATTATCCATCGATCATTCGTTTTCAGAAGTATACCGATCAGGTCTCAGGGGCTCGCGTAATTATATGGGGGTGACCTGAAGAGGAGAGACTATTGCCCACCCCGGCTGACCAGGACTCGCGGACTTCAATGTTCCCTGAGGAAAGAGGAGCGAGATTGCTCCTGCCCGGCTGACCTGGGCTCGGGGATTTCAATGTACCCGGTGGAAAGAGGAGCGAAGATTGCTCTTGCCCGGTTGCCGGGTTATGAACTGCCATGGGCCAGAGAGTCAGGATCAGTTTTGCAGTTTTCCGGGACTTTAGGAACAGTAAATTCGAAGAAATCAATAAAATCTGAAGTGCGAAAATAAATAATTGCCACATTTGGGTTCTGATTAAAACTTTTTTACAATGCGAAGCCCTGAAAGTTTACGAAGGAAAATAGAGATGGAGGAAAGGAATCCTGTGACAAGAGCGACTCCTTCCGGAACAGCAACAATAAAGGTGGGGGATGATTCAAACTCAAGTGAGATTCTTGTCTTTACTTCCCTCAGCAATGTTTATAAGGTTCAGAAGAAGGAACTTATGGATAAGTTCCAGGCGCTGCAAAAGATTGACACTGAGCCAGAGGAAAGAGCAATCTATCTTACCGGAGAAAAGAGATACAAAGGTTTTCTGATTGTGGCATTTGAAAATGGCAAAGTCGGAAAAATCTCCATGGAAAGTTATAAAACCGAGTACACAAGGAAAAAACTCAGAAATGTCTTCAACAGCGAATCACGCTTGGTCTTCATTGAGCTCATTGAAAAAGATATTGACCTGGTCGCCATGAGCAGCATTAAAAAGGTTGTTCTGTTCAACACCTCCCTGATCAATGCGGTGGAAAGCAGGGCAACAAAAGGAGTTCAGGTTATGAAGCCGAAGGATGGCAGTGTAATGATAAAAGTCAGCCGTCTGGAAAATACAGAACTGACTGACCCTGAGTATTACCGTAAGAGTGATTCTCTTAATGCAATCGGATTTTATCTGAAACCGGGTGATGAAATCTGATTCCTGATGCACCACGGAGTTCCATGGGGCGGCTCAAAGGGGGCGGAGATTGCCCTGACGCTCCAATGTATGCTACCTATTCAGACAAATTTTTAATAAGGTTCTATTCAAATGAATAATAGGTAACAATTCTTTGCATGCCTGCTTGAAGAAATTACTATTCAATGTTGTTCATAAAAATCAAATTATGAAATTGATTGATAAACAATTAGGTGTAAAAAAAGAGTAGTAAATTTTTCATATTATTATCATTTTGTGCTAATTTTATGAAAAATTTACCATGGACCAGTCGTTAAACAAGAACTATCTTCTAAGCTGGATTGAGAAACAACAATCCCATGGAAAGTATGTATTCAGTCTGGAGCAGGTAAAGAAGGAATTTCCGGGTCAGTCGGAAGAGGCAATAACATTTGCAGTCTTCCGATTGACAAGAAAAAATCGCATTGTATCTATCTATAAAGGTTTCTATTTAATTGTGCCACCGGAATATGCTGCCAGAGGAATACTTCCCCCAATAACATTCATTGATGATTTAATGTCTTTTATTGGCAAACCGTATTATGTTGGATTGCTAAGTGCTGCCGCAGTTCATGGAGCAGCTCACCAACAACCCCAGGAGTTTTTTGTTGTTACCACCACCAAACAACTAACAACACGAAAAAAGGGGATTAAGATCAATTATTTTACCAAGGGGACTATTCCTGAGATTCTTGTGGAAAAAAGAAAAACGGAGTCTGGTTATGTCAATGTATCTTCAGCTGAATTAACGGCAGCTGATTTGGTTTCCTATCACAACCGCATTGGTGGCCTTAACAGGGTATGTACTGTAATTAATGAACTTGTTGAATCAATCAGTCCGAAGAAAATCAATAAGGATTTAGTTGAAAGTATTTCTACTGCGACCATACAGAGACTTGGGATTATCTTCGAAAAGTATGTAAACCGGCCAGATCTTGCTCAGAAACTGCTTGAAGTGTCTCAGAGTAAAAAAAGGAGATTCTATTTACAGCCATTTAAAGCAGGTGGAGAAAAGAAGGGATTTGAAGTCGATGATAAATGGAAGATCATTATTAACACCTCTATAGATATTGACGAATGATCCCGATTAATGATATTCGCGCCTGGAGCAATATTGTACCCTGGGTGAATGATGAGCAGATAGAACAAGATTTGGTAATATGTCGTTCCCTGATCGAAATTTTTAGTGATGACTATCTGTCCAGTCAACTTGCATTCAGAGGAGGTACTGCCATCCATAAACTGTTTCTTCAGCCTCAATCCAGATATTCAGAAGATATTGATCTTGTACAAAAAGAAGGCGGGCCAATCAAGGAAATAATAACCCGAATTCAGAATAAGCTGGCGTTCATCAGCAAGCCGGTGGTGAAGCAAAAAGCAAATAACAACACACTCCTTTTCAGATTTACCTCGGAAGGCATTTCTCCGGTTCCACTTCGATTGAAAGTAGAAATTAATTGTCGGGAGCATTTCTCAGTTTTTGGTTACCGGGAAATGCCATTTTCTGTCAGTTCCAAATGGTATTCTGGTTCAGCAATTATTCAGACGTATCTTATTGAAGAACTTCTTGGAACCAAACTCCGAGCATTATATCAACGTAAAAAAGGAAGGGATCTATTTGATTTACACAAGGCAATGATACAATTGAAGCCTGATCATTCTGGCATTATAACCTGCTATCACGAATACATGAAATTTGTTGTGGGAAGAAGTCCAAGCATGAAACAATTCTTGATCAACTTAGAGGAAAAAATCAATGATGAAGAGTTCATCAATGATACTATGTTCTTGCTTCGGCCAGAGGAAGAGTTTCAGATCTATGAAGCTTATGATTATGTCAAACAAAATCTTATCGAGAAAACATAATACACTTTTCGCTTTAACTGGAGATACAATACCCTATTTTTAATACAAAGACGATGTTTCCCTACCATGATGATTTTTAATCCCAATTGATTGGGTGGTACTTGTATTCTTTTGAACGATCTGTACACTTACACTGCCGCTCCTGTTGGTTTTCTGCCGTACAAACAACCAGTAAATATAGGCTGAGACACCCATATTTACAACTCAGAATCACTCTATTCTCTATATATCAGATAGTTATAGTTTCAGGGACCGGAAAGCCGCACAAAACTGGAAAGAGGGTGAGAAGAATGCTCGCTTTCCCGGGAGTGAGAAGATTGCCCTGACGCTCCCTTCGCGAGGTCAGGGCGGACTTCCATTGGGGTGACTGAAAGAGGTGAGAAGATTGCTCTCCGCCAGTTGGCGGCTCGCGGACTTCCATAAGGCCGGTCGGAAGAGAAAAATGACCTTTTCGTTTCACTCAAAGCTTCTTTTTTATTGTCCCTTCGCTATCAACAGCAAGCTGTTGACGCTTCAGGCCAATAAAAAAACCACCCCCGGTTTCCCGGGGATGGTCATTTTTCTCTTGTCGGGGTGAGAAGACTCGAACTTCCGGCCCCTACGTCCCGAACGTAGTACGCTACCAACTGCGCTACACCCCGATTTAACCTCCGTAGCTTTCTTCGACCTTCCTGGCTTCAGCGAAGCAGGGTGCGAAGGAGGTTTACCTGAAATAATTCAGGTGCGCAAAATTAATAATTTTTTTATCCTGACGTAACTTTTTTAATGTTAAAGAGCCAGCTCTGCTATCTTACGATGCAGGTCGTTGCTGCTGACAGGCTTGGGCAGATAATCGGTACAACCGGCCTCAAGGGCCCGTCGCTTGTCATCGGGGAAAGCATAGGCCGTGACCGCCACTATCGGCAGCTTCTCAAAAGCCTCCTCATTTCGCAGACGACGGGTGAGCGAAAGGCCGTCCTCATCACCCTTCAGGGATATATCCATAAGCACAAAACCGAAGCTCTTGCTGTGCAGCAGATCCCAGGCCTCCCTGGCCGAGGCTGCCACATAGGTGTCATACATGCCCGAGAGCAGCTTGGTGAAGTAAAGCTGACTGTGCGGGTCGTCTTCCACGATCAGGATGGACATTCGTTGCGACGGTGATGGTTCTTTCATATCCGTATCAGTTTATATGATAAAGAGCCGGCTTTTATCTTTTCAGCATGAACGAGAGCAGTGTTCCAGTCGGTGTTGCCGTGTGCCATCCGGAACTTGTCGACGCCGCTCTGGTCATCTCCGGTTTTCTCGTCCCACAAATGCCGTGCCGCAGGTGCAGCCATTACCAGGTCTGCACATGCCCTGTCAAGTGCAACGGGGTCTGTTGAGGCGGCTATCCCTATGTCATCAATCAGCGGCCTGTCATTATGCCCCCAGCAGTCGCAGTCGGGCGAGACATCCATGATGAAACTGATATGCAGCGACGGCTTGTCCTTTATCACTGCCAGCGTATATTCTGCAATCTTCTTGCTCAGAATGTCTCCCTCTGAACCCCATACCACCCTGGCGGCATCATACTGGCATACGGCTACACACTGACCGCAACCGGTGCACTTATCATTGTCTATGTGAGCCTTCCTGTCAGCCCCCAGATGGACGGCATCATGGGCGCAGTTGATGACGCATATGTTGCATCCGGTACAGTTCTTTTTATAGATGATTGGGGGATTGCCGGAGTGGAGGAAGAGCTTTCCGCCCACGGAGGCACAGCCCATACCCAGGTTCTTCAGCGCACCGCCAAAGCCTGTCTGCTCATGCCCCTTGAAGTGATTCATGGAGATGATAATGTCAGCATCAGCTATGGCTGTGCCTATCATTGCCCTGCGGGTATAATCGAGGTTCACCTCTATCTCCCGGTGGTCAGTGCCCTTGATGCCGTCGCCGATAATCACGTGACACCCTGTAGAGAGAGGGTTATAACCGTTGACATATGCCGCCTCGATATGGTCGGGTGCGTTGGCACGCTCACCGTGGTACAGTGTGTTGCAGTCGGTCAGGAAGGGCTTGCCTCCCCTGGCCTTTACCATCTTAACTATGACGGCAGCGAAGTTGGGCCTGAGGTATGCCAGGTTGCCCGGCTCGCCGAAATGGATCTTGATGGCGGTCATCTTGCGGTTGAAATCGATCTCATCGATCCCTGCCGCCTTCACCAGCTTCTCAAGCTTTTTCAGAAGGTTGAGCGAAGGCGTACTTCGCATATCGGTAAAGTATACCCGTGATGGTTGCATCTCTCTGCTGCCGGTCACTGGTCAGACGTTAAGTATGTCGATTATGTCAACGAGATGCTGTTTGAGTCCCTTGTGCTGTTTCACCGCTTTCCTGAACGGAATGAGCACTATCTCATCGCTCTGCAGCCCGACCATCACGCTCTGCTGTCCGTCGAGCAGCGCCTCCACGGCAGCATTGCCCAGCCTGCTGGCATTGACACGGTCAAGGGCTGAGGGAGATCCTCCCCTCTGAAGGTGTCCCAGGATGACAACCCTCACCTCATAACCTTCGAGTTCAGGTTTGAGTCTCTCGGCGATAGCCAGGGCGCCTCCCTCTTCATCTCCCTCGGCAACGATGATGATGTTGCTTGATTTCTTTCTCTTGTTGCCTGTCTCGATCATCCTGGCAATGTTACGTGCTTCGCCCTTTATCTCAGGCATGATGATGGCCTCGGCCCCGCTGGCAATGCCGCTGTACAGAGCAATATGGCCGGCCTCGGCTCCCATAACCTCCACAAAGAACATGCGGCTCATGGAGCTGGCAGTATCACGGATCTTGTCAACAGCCTCAACAACGGTGTTGAGCGCCGTATCATAGCCAATGGTATAATCTGTACCGAAGATGTCATTGTCAATTGTTCCCGGGACACCTACAAAAGGTATGTTGTGCTCTTCATTGAAGAGGCTTGCTCCCTTGAATGAGCCGTCACCGCCAATAACCACCACTCCGTCTATCTCTGCTGCCCTGAGGTTCTCATAGGCCTTCTGCCTTCCCTCCGGCGTCCTGAACGCCTCACAGCGTGCAGTCTTGAGTATGGTGCCACCCCGTTGTATGGTGTCCGAAACAGTATGTGCATATAGCTGCTTGAAATTGGCGTTGACCATACCCATATAACCGTGCCTTATGCCTATCACCTCAATGTCGTTGTAGATGGCAGTGCGGGTGACAGCCCGTATGGCTGCATTCATGCCCGGAGCGTCACCACCTGATGTGAGAACGCCTATCTTCTTAATTTTCCCCATTGAACAAATGATTTAATACAATACGAAATTACTAATATTTTGTGCATTGACAATTTAGAGTTACAACAATGTCACATCTTCTCAACGATGCCAGCCACATCCTGGATAAGCCACCGGGGGGTTGATGTGGCACCGCATATCCCCACGCTATGTGCATCTTTGAGCCACTCAGGATTTATCTCCGCCGGCGAGGAGATAAAATAGGATTTCAGGTTCTCCCTCCTGCAAACATCGTAAAGCATACGTCCGTTCGAGCTCTTCCTGCCGCTGACGAACAGTATCACATCATGTTTCCGGGAAAACTCCCTGAGGCGCGGCTCACGATCAGAGACCTGCCGGCATATAGTGTTGTGTACCTTAAGGTTGTTGTCCGGATGTTTCTCTCTCTCCTTCTCCAGCTTCAGCCGTATTATCTCTGCCACAACCTCATACTCGGTTTTGCTGCGCGTTGTCTGTGCGAAGAGCCAAACGGGCCGTGTAAAGTCTATCTTCCCTATGTCATGCCTCCCTGTGACGAGGATGCCCTTATCTCCCGCTGCTCCCAGCAGGCCAATCACTTCGGCATGACCCTCCTTGCCGAAGATTACAATCTGCCCGTCCTCTTCCCCTGATACTTTCTGCACCCTCTTTATCTTTTCCTGCATTGAGTGCACAATGGGGCAGGTGGCATCGATGATGGTAATATTGTTCTCGCGCGCCTTCTCGTAGGTGGAGGGGGGCTCGCCGTGCGCCCTGACCAGCACCTTGCAGTTGCGCAGCTGCTCAAACTGATCGTATGTGATGGTGACCAGCCCGAGCTTCTTGAGGCGGTCAACTTCAATATCATTGTGTACTATCTCGCCGAGGCAGAATACATCTTCTCCTTCCCTCAGTGCCTCCTCGGCAATTTTCACGGCGTTCTCCACGCCAAAGCAAAAGCCAGACCCGGCTTCTATGTCAACTTTCATTGATTGTCCGCTTAAAGATTTTCCTGAACCAGACCATCTGCTCCGCGGGTGTCATATCGCTGTTATCAAGCACCACGGCATCATCAGCTTTGCGCAGGGGACTCACCTCGCGTGATGAGTCGATCCGGTCACGCTCATTAATATTTTTCTCAACGGCAGCATAGTCAGCCGGCAGCCCTTTCCCCTGCAGCTCCAGGTAGCGGCGCTGTGCCCTGACCCCGGGTGTTGCGGTCATGAAGATCTTCAGTTCAGCTTCCGGGAATACCACGGTGCCTATGTCGCGCCCGTCCATGACTATTCCTCCGCCGGCCCCGATCTCACGCTGCAGCTCCACCAGCTTTGTCCTCACCTCAGGGATGGTGCTGACGGCGCTCACGTTGTCAGACACGGCCCTGTCACGTATCTCCCTCTCAACATTCTCCCCGTTAAGCACGGTCTCGTTAAATCCTGTCTCTTCGTTAAGACGGAAGGTGATGCTTATCTCCGGAAGCAGGCTGACGACGCCGGCGTCATCTGCCACGCCCCCTGAGACCTGCCCCCGGCGGAGGCAGTAGAGGGTCACGGCCCGGTACATGGCGCCGGAGTCAATGTAAAGATAATCCAGTTCAGAGGCTATGGCTTTGGCGAAGGTACTTTTGCCGCACGACGAATAGCCGTCAACGGTTATGGTGATCTTTTTCTTCTTTTTCATCCGGGCAGCAAAGTTATAACGAAACAGGATCATTCAGGTTCACCGGTATCACTTTTTAAAGATCAGCCCGGGCCTCAGGGTCACGGTCAGGTGGTTGGTGCCACCGGCAGGGTGAAAAGCCTCACGTCCGTAAGCCAGATCGAAACTCCCGGTTCGGAAAC
This sequence comes from Bacteroidales bacterium, assembly GCA_034004025.1. Lineage (GTDB taxonomy): Bacteria > Bacteroidota > Bacteroidia > Bacteroidales > VadinHA17 > SR-FBR-E99. The sequence goes on along the minus strand of JAVEXM010000002.1, from coordinate 93,709 downwards.
CGAATCCTGCCGTAAATCCTGACATTCCTGTTCTCTGTTCCAGGCGCATTTCCGCCCTCCGGCCATAGTTCAGCCCCAGTCCTATCCAAAAGGAGTCGGCGGGGAGTATCTCCACGCCCAGTATTGCGTGCCTGAGCAGGTTCTCCCCGAATCCGCCGGCCGGGGTTTCATCCTCAGGATCATAGTCATAGGTAAGGTCTGGCTTCTCCAGGTGCCTGAGCGTCAGCGAGAAGCTGAAGGGGGCGTGTGCCAGCCTCTTTGTCACCCCGGCAATGATCTCCAGCGGGAGGGGCTCCCCGCCCCGGCCGGTGTAACTTCTGATCTGAAACCCGGCATTCCTTATCACCAGTCCGGCTTCAAGCAACAGCCGGTCATTGTGCCAGGTGGCACCAATGTCAGTGCACACTCCTGCTGAGAAGTATCTTTCAAGGTGCGAGAAGACCGGCTTGAGGGCAATGCCCACCGTGAATGAGGAGTCTATCTGAAACGACCACGATGCATTGAAAGCATATTCGGCAGCGGCAAAGGTGCCGGTGATGTTCCCGGCAGCATCGGCCTCCGTGAAACGTCCGTAGCTGATGAAGCTCACCCCTCCGGCAAAGGTTCCCCTGGTCTCCGTATCCATGGCCCAGGAGGCGTGGCCGTAGGTTATCCCCGCGAACCAGGTGGAGAAACTGAGGGAAACATCATTATGCATCGACCCGCGAAGGAGGGCCGGGTTCCAGTAGGGGAGGCTCAGATCATCACGGTCGCGCGATACGGTGATGCCTCCTGTGGCTGTGGCAAAGGCTGAGTGACTGAGGTTCAGGAACTCATAGGTGTTGTCACCCCCTGTCTGTCCGCTGAGCGGCAGGAGGGTGATTAGCAGAATGAGCGATAGAGCCTGTAGCCTCATTTCCTGACAGATTGAGAACAAACATACATAAAATCAACCTATTTTATATCGTATGACAGAAAGCAGGGCCAGTGCCCTGACTATCCGGGGGAGGATAAAACTCTTATTGAAAGGCGGTGCGCAGATTGTTAATTCAGGTTGCCTTATGCGCTCCTTCCGGCAAGGTCGACCCCGGTGGCGGAGCTCTTCCTCTTCTGAGCCTGTGAAAGGAACAGTCCCGCGATGACTATTATCATACCCACACCGTTTCTGAGCGTCAGCCTGTCGCCGATGATGAGGAACGCAAAGAGGGCAGTAAATATGGGTATGAGGTTACTGAAGACATTGGCACGCGATATGCCCAGGTGCCTCACCGAGTAGGCAAAGAGAACGAATGCACCGCTTGAGGCAAATATCGCCAGCAACACAATGGAGCCGAAACTTTCTGAAACAATGCCGGTGGAGAGCAGCTTCCTGAGATCAAATATCAGGAAGAGAGGCAGGAACAGTATGATGCCTATAGTATTCTGGATATTGACAATACTGACCGGATTGTACTGCGTTGCCAGCCTGTGGAGGACCATATTGTATCCCACCGCCGCAATGACAGCCAGAAACAGCAGGGCCAGCCCCTTCATACTCATTGCCACACCTCCTCCGCTGCTGGTGATGAAGATCATCACCCCGGCAAAAGAGATCAGCACACCCAGATAATTGACGGGCCTGAGCTTCTCACGGTAGATGATCCATGCAAAGATGACAGCAAAGACCGGGATTGTGGATATTATCACCGAGCCCACTGTTGATGAGACATAGGTAAGCCCGAAGCTCTCCCCAAGGAAATAGAGGAAAGGCTCGAAGAACGCCAGCAGCAGAAAGTACTTGCGGTCGGCCTTCCTGACACCCGTGAAGCCTTGTGTTATCCAGAGATAACCCGAAAGAAAGAGTGAGGCAATGCATAACCGAATGAATACAATGGTTATCGGGTCATAATGCCTGTTGGCTATCTTGAACCAGACAAATGAGAATGACCAGAAGATCATTGACAATACCAGGGCTGCGTAGGGTCTGCCTTTCATTTTGAAGGTGATGCGGACAATTATCCGGCGGGCGAAGTTAATTCAATAATTTAAATCATGCTCATGTAAAATTATATCCTTCAGCATCAGGCTGCACCACGGGCCATGCAAGTTCGACCAGTCCTGGACTGAGTCCGCGGTCAACTCTATAATGCACAGTATAACAGTCATATAAAAGGCTTAACTCTTTCGAACGGACTCTCAAAAACTGCAAGCTGGTGTTTGCAGGCATGGTTTTATTGTTATATTTGCCCCTTCAACAGTGAGACGAGATATGAAAGGAATCAAGATCGTTGTCCTGGCGAAGCAGGTACCTGACACACGCAATGTGGGGCCTGACGCCATGAAAGCTGACGGCACCGTCAACAGGAGTGTCCTGCCCGCCATCTTCAACCCGGAGGATCTGAATGCGCTGGAGCAGGCTCTGCGTATCAAAGAGCAATATGAGGGCACGACGGTGACGGTTCTTACCATGGGGCCGGGGCGTGCAGCCGAGATCATCCGCGAGGGTCTCTACCGCGGTGCCGATGACGGGGTACTGCTGACCGACAGGGCTTTTGCAGGCTCTGACACGCTTGCCACATCCTATGCCCTGACGCTGGCCATCCGCAGGCTGGCGCCTGACCTGGTCCTCGGGGGGCGTCAGGCCATCGACGGTGACACTGCACAGGTGGGGCCGCAGATAGCGGAGAAGCTGGGATGGCCGCAGGTGACCTATGCCGAGGAGATGCACTTTGAGAATGAGCGACTGGTGGTACGCAGAAGGCTTGAGCGCGGCGTTGAGACCCTCTCCGCCCCGCTGCCGCTGGTGGTGACCGTCAACGGTACCGCCCCCGCATGCCGCTACCGCAACGCCCGCCTTGTGATGAAGTACAAATATGCCCGCACTGACACTGAGTTGCAGGCTGAGAACGCCGACTACATAGCCGGCAGCAGACCCAATGTGCGTATTACCGAGTGGGGGACAGAGGCTGTCGGTGCTGACACGGAGCAGCTGGGTCTGTCGGGTTCACCCACCAAGGTGAAGGAGATAGACAACGTCATACTTCAGTCGAAAGAGACAAAACAGCTCACCTCATCCGACAGGGACATTGAAGCCCTCGTTAAGGAGTTGCTTGAGAGTCATACAATTGGTTGATCAACAGAAAAAATATCCGCAAAGTGAACAGTCTATTCGTCTTTTGTGAGCTTGATGAGGGCAAGCCTGTCGATGTGAGTCTCGAACTGCTGACCAAAGGCCGGTCGCTGGCCAACACGCTCGGCTGCAGGCTCGAGGCAGTGGTGCTTGGCAGCGGCATTGAGGGCATTGAGAAGGAGCTATTCCCTTACGGCACCGATGTGGTGCACCTGGCCGATGACCCGGTGCTGGAACATTACCGTACCATGCCCTATACCTCTGTCATCGTCGGCCTCTTCAGGCAGGAGCAGCCGCAGATAGCCCTTATGGGAGCCACAACCACCGGGCGCGACCTGGGCCCGAGGGTCTCCTCGGCACTGCACAGCGGCCTGACGGCAGACTGCACAGGCCTCGAGATAGGTGATCACTACGTCAAAAAGACAGACACCACCTACAAAAACCTTCTCTACCAGATCAGACCCGCCTTCGGGGGTAACATCATTGCCACAATCATCAATCCCGATCACCGTCCCCAGATGGCCACGGTGCGTGAGGGGGTGATGAAGAAGGAGATCATGAACAGGAACTACCGCGGTGAACTGAAGAGAATAAATGTATCTGACTTCATAAGGCCTGAGGACCTCGCCGTGGAGATAATCGAACGGCATATGGAGGCCCGGAGGGTTGACATCAAGTCGGCACAGATAATCGTCTCCGGCGGTTACGGCATGGGCTCAAGGGAGAATTTCAACATGTTGTACGAGCTGGCCTCCGTCCTCGGGGGTGAGGTGGCTGCCTCCAGGGCAGCCGTGGATGCAGGATTTGCCGGCCACGAGCGGCAGGTGGGGCAGACAGGGGTGACGGTGCGGCCGAAGCTCTACATCGCATGCGGCATCTCAGGACAGATACAGCACACGGCGGGCATGAGCCAGAGCGGAAAGATCATTGCCATCAACAATGATGCAATGGCGCCCATTAACAGCATGGCCGACTACGTGATAAACGGAGATGTGGCAGAGATAATCCCGAAGCTCATTAAGCACTATAAGGCAAATGCCAGGTAAAAGAGTTTTCTGACAGTAACAAAAGGATATTCCGATGGCAAATTTTTATACAGACAACAGAGACCTGCGTTTCCATCTCAACCATCCGGTGATGCGCAAGATCGTCAGGCTGAAGGAGATGGATTACAGTGACAGGGATCACTACGACTATGCCCCTCACGATTATGAGGATGCCATGGACAATTATGAGAGGGTGCTGGAGATAATAGGGGCCATCTGTGCCGATGTAATTGCCCCCAATGCTGAAGATGTTGACCATGAAGGACCTGAGGTTGTTGACGGACGGGTGCGTTATGCACGCGGAACGCAGGAGAACCATGAGGCTCTGACGAAAGCCGGTGTCATAGGGATGAACTTTCCGCGCAGGTATGACGGGCTCAACTTCCCGATGGTGCCATATGTCATGGCCGCAGAGCTGGTCTCCCGGGCTGATGCCGGGTTCGCCAACATATGGGGGTTGCAGGATTGCGGCGAGACCATACTGGAATTTGCCTCTGACGAGCTTAAAGATGAGTTCCTGCCCCGCTTCAACAGGGGGGCGACGGCAGCCATGGATCTGACGGAGCCTGATGCAGGGTCTGACCTCCAGGCGGTGCAGCTGAAAGCGCACTATGATGAAGCCAGGGGCACATGGATGCTCAACGGCGTCAAGCGCTTCATCACCAACGGCGACGCAGAGATATCACTGGTGCTGGCCCGCTCGGAAGAGGGCACCACTGACGGACGCGGACTGTCGCTGTTCGTCTATGACAAGGCTGAGGGTGCCGTGACGGTGCGGAGGATTGAAAACAAGATGGGGATCAAGGGTTCGCCTACCTGCGAACTGGTGTTCCGAAATGCTCCTGCAAGGCTGATAGGCGAGAGGCGCATGGGGCTGATAAAGTATGTCATGTCACTGATGAACGGAGCCCGCCTGGGCGTGGGGGCTCAGGCAGTGGGCATAGCACAGGCGGCATATGAGGAGGCAAGGAAATATGCCTCGGAGAGAAAGCAGTTTGGTAAAACCATAGACCAGTTTCCTCCTGTGTATGAGATGCTCACCGTCATGAGGGTCCGCATAGAGGCAATGAGGTCACTGCTCTATGAGACAGCAAGGTTTGTAGACATCTACAAGGCATGGTCGTTCATCAGCGAAGAGCGCAAGCTGGAGAAGGAGGAACGTGATGACCTTAAGGCCAACACCCGGCTGGCGGATATTTACACACCCATGGTCAAGCTCATCAGCAGCGAGTGGTGCAATAGCATTGCCTATGATGCCGTTCAGATACACGGCGGGGCAGGATTCATAAAGGACTTCCCCGTGGAACGACTCTACCGCGATGCCCGCATAACATCCATCTATGAGGGGACATCCCAGCTGCAGGTAGTCGCAGCCGTCAGGGGCGTGACCACCGGCGGATATCTTGCACAGATGAGGGAGTACGAGAAAACGGAACTGAGGCCTGAGCTGGAACACCTGCGCAGGATGCTCATCACCCTGACAGGCGATTATGAGAAGAGAGTTGCGGAAGTAGTGGCTGCCGGCAACAATGAACTGACCGATTTCCATGCACGGCGCATGGTGGAGATGGCTGCCAATATCATAATGGGATACCTGCTGCTGAAAGATGCACAGCGCGATGCCGTCCGCGCCTCTTCGGCAGAACTCTTTGTCTCCATGGCCATCTCTGAGAACAGCATGAGATCAGGATATATCAACGGATTTGAAGAGAAAGAGCTCGGTCTTTTCAAGGTAAACTGACCTCCCGGCAGTTTTCACCCTGACAAGCCTGGTCGAAGGATAATATTTAGCAGTCCGACCGGTGATAAATGTCAACTGTCCAGTTGATAAGAAACAGCTATATATCAGACAAATATATTGTGGTCGCCCACAAAGAGACCCCTTATTACGATATATTTGTGATTGTAATAACAATATCAGAAAGATGGAGCGTAGTAAGAGGATTATAAAGTTATTGCTGCCAGCAATGCTAATGACCTGCCTGGTGGTCCTGTCTTCATGTGAGAAGTATGCATGGGCAAAGCCGGAGGTACCTCAGGATCTTGTTGTCAGCTACTCGGAGAACATCTTTCCGTTCTGCCAGAGCTGTCACGGAGCATGGAGTGTTGACCGGACATATGACAAGCTGATCGCAAATGTCGATACCGTCACCCCGGCCTCCAGCAGGGTTCTTTCGATTCATTCATCGATAACTGCGTTCGGGTCACAGATGCTGCAGGTCGACACCCTGTTGTTACCGGCACCTGACGTAATAAAAATATGGGCATCCCAGGGAGCCGAAAAGGACTAACCTTAAGAACCTAAACCAAGATAAACATGAGAAAGATATTATCATCAGTAATTCTCGTCCTGCTCTTTCTGCCTCTATTCAGCCAGGTGAGCGAAGATTACCCGGTAAGGCTGTTCGAAACAAGCATATTAATAGATAACCAGACGGTTACAACTCCATTCAAGGGGATGCTCGAGTTTGAGATACATCACAGGTTCGGGACGGTAAACAATGCTCTTGATGATCTGTTTGGCCTGTGGGCTCCGGCCAACATAAGACTGGGACTCAATTACGCCATCACAGACAGGCTGGTTATCGGTGCCGGTACTGCAAAAAACTACAAGGCCCAGGATGTGGCAGTGAAGTATGCCCTGTTGCAGCAGACCAGTTCGGGGTCGGTTCCGGTGTCACTGGCTTTTTACGGAGATGTTGGTTTGAACCTTCTGAATCAGAATACTTTCGGGCCGGCACACGACTGGAGGGAGATACACCGTCTTTCCTACTTCAGCCAGATACTGGTTGCACGTCAGTTCGGTGAGAAGTTTTCGCTTCAGCTTGCACCTACATTCATATGGTTCAATGCCGTTGAGATCGGGTACAAAAATGCCCACTACGGGATCTCGGCAGGAGCAAGGTACAATGTAGCCGGCTCACACAGTATTATCGCCGAGTACGATCAGCTGTTCAACAAGCAGGAGAACGAGGATTTCAATCCGAAGCCTCAGCTTGCTCTCGGATGGGAGATCGGTACACCCACCCATGCATTCCAGATATTCTTCGCCAACTATAAGGATATACTTGGACAGTATAATTTTGTATACAATCAGAACAGCATCAGTGACGGTAACTTCCTGATAGGTCTTAACGTCACCGTAAGGTTCTGATCCAACCAGGCAAAAAATGATCTTAACTAGATATTCTGTTTGTCTGACAGTTATATTCTTCGTCTTCTCGCACCAGGCAATTGCCCGGGCGGAATATCAGGACAGCCTCCATGTTACAAGGGGAGCTGAACTGAGCCTCTATGCCGAAGATAACGAGACCAATTGCCTTGTGTGTCACGGGAAGCTAATTTACACCCTTACTGATACATTGATGGGGATGACACGGAAGCAGCTGATGTCGGAGCAAAACCTGGTCATACCGGGGATGTTCTATAACTCAGTTCACTGGAGTTTCAGTTGTCTCGACTGTCATTCAGAGGATTTCAAAATCTTTCCTCATTCGATAGAGGCCCGGTTTGAAACATCGTGGGGATGTATTGACTGTCACGGTTATGATCCGAACTATGAACAGTACGGGTTTGAGAAGATCGACGAGGAGTATCAGAAGAGTGTTCACTATACTGCAACAGACGGCCTGATTACATGCTGGAAGTGTCATGACCCGCATTATTATAATCCTCTTGCCCGGCAGACACAGGGAGGCAGGGAATACATAATCCGGTCAAATGAGATGTGTCTACGTTGTCACAGCAATGCTGATGTCATGGGACTGATCACCGATGAAAATGTTGAGATAGTGCTTCCCAAGCATGAGTGGCTGCCGGATGTTGAGCGTCACCTGGAAGCGGTGAGATGTATTGACTGCCATACCCGCATGAATGACAGCGTTCTGGTGGCTCATGAGGTCATGCCGGCAGACAGCGCCGTCAGGGGATGTACTGACTGCCACAGCCAGAACTCAATACTGATGGGGACACTGTACAAATATGCCGCAAAGGAGAGTCGCGATGAGAAGGGATTTGTCAATGGGGTAATGCTCAGGAATGACTCATACGTGATAGGTGCAAACCGCAGTAAGCTGATATCCTTTGCAGGGCTGCTGATTATTGGCATGACTCTTGCATTTGCCCTGGTGCACACCATCTTCAGGATAGTTATTAAACCTAAGGAGCAAGTTCATGAGTAAGAATTTTTACCACTATCCCGCCTGGGTCCGGCTCTGGCACCTTACCAATGCAGTCCTGTGCCTCTTCCTGATTGTGACGGGGTTCAGCATGCTCTATTCAGACCCGGATAACGCACTTGTTGTTAATTTCCAGAGGGCGGTCTCGATACATAATGTGTGCGGTGTGCTTCTTACGATAAGCTATACACTGTTTCTCTTTGGAAATCTCTTCACCTCCAACGGCAAACACTACCTCCTGGGCATGAAGGGCCTGGGGAAGCGGCTCTGGAAACAGGGACGCTATTATGCATACGGCTACTTCAAAGGTGAAGAGGCGCCATTCCCTGTCAGCAGCGAACGCAAATTCAACCCACTGCAGCAGGTGTCATACGTCGGTGTGATGTATTTCGCCCTACCCATGCTTTTCATCACCGGGTGGGCGCTGATGTTCCCTGAATTCATACTGAAGAAATTCCTGGGATTCAGCGGGATTTTTCTCACGGACCAGTTCCATGTCATTCTTGGATTCCTGGTGGTTATATTCCTGTTCATTCATCTCTATGTCAGTACAATGGGTAAGACTCCCCTGAGCAATTTCAGGAGTATTATTACCGGCTGGCAGGAGAGTCACTAATAGAGTTTAATTTAAAATATCGTTTTATGAAAAGATCAATTAAAATTATTTCAGTAATGTTCCTGGCAGCTTCATTTGGCTTCATGTCAGTCACTGCAAATGCACAGCAGAAAAAGGGAGAACCCTGGGAAATTCCTGCCGAATACAAGAAGATGGCCAATCCTGTTGCAGCAGACGCCGCCTCAGTCAAAGCCGGCCAGATGGCATACGCCAGGAACTGTGCTTCCTGTCACGGAAAGACAGGCCTCGGTGACGGACCAAAGGGAAGAATGTGCAAAACATTCCCCGGTGATTTCTCGGGTGCCGCTTTCCAGGGCTATACCGATGGCGAAATTTTCTACCAGACCAAATTCGGGAGAGGTGAGATGCCTGCTTACGACAAAAAGATTCCTGATACTGATATCTGGAATATGGTCAACTACATGAGATCACTGAAAAAATAGTTCCTGTAAGACATAAAAAAAAGCTGTCCGCCAATCGGCGAACAGCTTTTTTTGTGCTTTCTCTGTTATTATTCTTAAGGAGCAGGGTATCCCAGGGCTGTCATGGCAGCGATCGAATTGTCGAGCAGTACCCTGATGTATTCGGGATTGTGGAGTCCGTTGCTGCGGTCTTCCTTTACAGTGTTGTAGTTCAGGTAAGCCAGTACCGCATTTGCTGCAAATGTTCCCTTATTGGCCAGCTCTGTTGTGGTATTGTATACACCTGCGGCAACGAGCTGAGCCTCCAGATCCTCCATCCTGTCGCTGATATCATCAGTCAATGAGTTTATCATTGCTGTAAGTGTGGTTGAGTTGGAGTGACATGTCGTGCAGCCTGTCTTCAGCATTGTCTCGCTACCGTGGTTGTCATACCAGACACCCATGTTATGCCCCCCGGCCTGGTATCCGTATGGGGCTGACATGTGGCATGTAACACATCCGTTTGCCGTGGAGTGAGGATTGTTTGCCGGAGCCTGGGCTCCTGGCAGTTCAAACGGTGTTTTTCCAAGTATCAGGTTGGCGTTGGGACCGTGGTGCGGACCCATACGGTTGTTCGTTATTTCAAAGTCGGTACCGTTAACTGCAGGAGCAGGTGAAACATTGCGCGACTGATGGCAGAAGACGCACTGATTGCTCGAACCTTTATCCCATACGACATCGGCACCTGCATACTTGACATCGAGTGTCTGAGCCCCGGGCTTGGTGAGAGCCCAGTCATCCGAAGAGTATGTCTCATGGATCTTGTGGCAGGTGAAGCAGTTGATCTGCATCGGATTCTGTGGTACGGAGATGTCTGCCACCGAGCCTTCGGCTACATACTCGAGAAAGCCCTGGCTTGTGTGACACTGTACGCATCCGTCTCTGTTCGCGTAGGCGGCATTCCCTCCTGTGGCATGCGTCGATTCTGCCCACTGGGCAGAGAAGGCTGTCATCTGACTGTTGCTGTTATGGCAATCGGCACAGGCAAGCGTCGTCCCCGGTTCTCCCTGGTCGCCTTTTTCCCCATCCTCACCGATCGGACCCATGGGACCCTCACAGGAAGACATTACCATGACTGCAGCAATCAGGATCGCGATAAGGTTAAGATTTCTTTTCATATGGATATTTTTATTTTCATGAATGATGACACCCCCGGATTTTGCCATTCTGTTTATGTTATCCGGTACATTAAGGTCAGGGCGTGTCCCTCTCATAATTTCTGTTCTGAAAGTTAGCAAGACCCTCGATCGGTGCTTACTGTTTGCCATTGATATTTCAATCACAACAGATTGATAAGTACGAGGCAATGGATTGATATAAGTCAAGGGGAAATATGATATTTGTTATATTTATGGCTCAATAATGATGTTCGTAATTAGCTTTGAAATTTAATATGTATCCTGATGTATAGCGAAAATGTTATTTCAGGCTGTGAGGTCTGCAACAGATGCTGGGCCAATTTTAAGGGTCTGTCAGCGGAGGAGCTTGAACTGGTAAACAGGAACCGTTACGAGGCCAGTTTTAATCCTTCGGAAATAATAATCAAGCAGGGATCCCCGTCATCAAATGCCATTTTCCTCACCTCCGGGCTGGCAAAAGTCTACATGGAGGGTTATTCCGGCAGAAACCTGCTGATCAATCTTGCCGAGCACTCTACATTACTGGCCGGCCCGGGTGTCCATGTGAATTCGCGCTACTGCTATTCAGTAGCTGCAATAACTCATGTACAGGCCTGTTTCATCAGTTTTGACGTGATCCGTACGATAATTGCCGGAAACCCGGGATTTGCCCTTGGGTTCATAGAAGATCTGAGTGAGAAGGCATTCCGGATGCATCAGAAGATTTTAAACCTTACCCAGAAAAAGATGCATGGCAGACTGGCTGAAGCACTTCTTTACTTTGCGGATGAGGTTTTCCACTCGGATGATTATGAGATGCTCCTGACACGTCAGGAGATCGGAGAGATGACAAATATGGCCAAGGAAAGCGTTGTCAGGATCCTGGGCGAGCTGGAGAATGAAAAGATCATCAGGGCCATGCCTCGCTCAGTCAAGATCCTTGACAAGGACAAGTTGCGCGTTATCTCAGAAAAGGGCTAGTTTTGCACACAAATCAGTTTCATGAAGACAATCAGGTTTTTGTTTACGCCCGCATTGATGGGCATACTTTTCATTGTGCTTGCCATTGCGATGGCTGTTGCCACATTCATTGAAAATGACTTTGGTGCCGACAGTGCCAGGGCGCTGATCTACAATGCCCGCTGGTTTGAGCTGCTTTTCCTGCTCCTGGTTGTAAACCTCGCAGGCCAGATCGTAACATTCAGGCTCTACCGCAAGGAAAAACTGACGGTTATGCTGTTCCATGCCGCCTTCATTGTGATGGTCATCGGGGCAGCAATAACAAGATATACAGGCTATGACGGCATGATGCACATCAGGGAGGGAGAGACCACCTCTCTGACCTGGTCATCAGGCGATGAAGTGAGATTCGAGGTGAGTGACCCTGACGGAAGGGTACTGTCCAGCCACTCTGCACCCGTAGACATGACAGGGGTGCGCGCCGGCCGCTTTAAAAAGATGCTCAAGGCAGGGGATGAAGAGATAACCCTAAGGATGGAGAGATTCATTCCGGGTGCTGTGAAAGAGGTGGAGGAGTCGCCCGACGGAGTACCTGTGGCAGCATTCCTTGCCACCCCTGATATGGTCAGCAGTCAGATGATTGTGCTTCAACAGGGCGAGACAGGCATGATAGGAGAGATGTCAATCGGACTGGACACTGATGCCGTTATCAGCGTGATCAGTGACAGCCCGGCATTCTTTATCAGGTCCGTCATGGAGATCCGTTCAACCAGCATGCAGGACATGCAAACCATGATATTTGCTCCCGACACGCTGATACCACTGTCAAAGGGAACCGTCTACACCGTGGGAGGCTATCGCATAATGCCTCAGCAACTTATCATGAACGGCACCGTGGTGCCGGCACCTGACAGGGTCAGCGAAAGTCCCGAGGGAGCCATTGAATGCACACTGTCAGGAGCAGGTTATGAACGGAAGATATACCTGTGGACCGACGAGGCTCAAGGGGGATCGGTATGGCAGGGTGATGAGGGCAGCGTGAAGGTGAAGGTAAGTTACGGCAGCATCATGAAGCAACTCCCTTTCAGCCTTATCCTTGATGATTTTATGATTGATCGCTATCCCGGCTCAAACAGTCCGTCAGGATTCAAAAGCAGGGTGACCCTGGCTGATGCTGAAAATGAGACCCGATTTCAGTATGACATTTACATGAATCATATTCTTAAATACCGGGGATTTCGCTTCTATCAGTCGTCTTACGACCCTGACGAAATGGGCACGGTGCTGTCGGTGAACCATGACCCGGCAGGCATGCTTACGACATATGCCGGCTACGGACTACTGTTCCTGTTCATCGTCCTTACCCTGCTGAACAGGCGGTCGTTCTTCCGGACAGTGAGGCCCGGCTACTGGAACAGCAGATACCGCAAGCCGGCAGCAGTGATAATTCTGGCACTTGCTGCCTCCCTGATGCCGGTCAGCGCTCAGAAGCTGGTGCTGGACAAAGATGCTGCAGACAGCTTTGGCGGGGTGCTGGTGCAGGATCAGAAGGGACGTACGAAACCTCTCTATACTGTGAGCAGTGACATACTGCGCAAGGTGGCACGGGAGAACACCCTTGACGGCCTCTCACCAATGCAGGTCTTCATTGGCTGTTCTCTGGATTTCTACCACTGGCAGCAGGTGCCTCTGATCAGGGTGTCAAATGAGGAGCTCCGTCAGATGCTGGGACTTAGCGGAGAGCGCGCTGCATTTTCCGATATCGTCACCTTCGGTGAGGGGGGCGGTTACAGGTTGTCAGCCTACGTTGAGAAGGCCTATGCAAAGGCTGAGAGTGAGCGCAGCAGGTTCGACAAGGAGGTGATAAAGGTGGACGAGCGGGTGAACATTTGCTATATGATGTCAAAGGGTGAGTTCATGCGCATATTCCCACTGAGAGACGGTACTGATCACTGGGGGATGGCTCAGGATGCCGCCAGGCATGAGATAGGCATGGAAGACTCACTCTTTGTGATAAGCGTGGTACCCATGTGGGTGCAGTCGGTCACTAGCGTCGTAAAAGGCACGGCTGACCCTGACGATTTTCTCTCGGCATTGAAGCAGTACCAGCGGGTTCATGCCGGCTATGAGCTTCCTTCATCAGGTAAGGTGAAGGCGGAGCTGTTCTATTACAGGGCGAAGATATTTGAGAAGCTCTTCCCGTGGTATGCCACCGTTGGCCTGATAATGATAACCGTCATCATCACCTTCATCATCAGGGGAAGAGAACAGTCGGGGGTATTGCTGAAGATACCGGCTGCACTTATCGCCGGCGGATTTATTTTTCACACGCTGGGGCTTGGCATCAGGTGGTACATCTCGGGTCACTCACCGATGAGCAACGGATATGAGTCGATGCTGTTCATATCGTGGGTAACACTGCTTGCCGGTCTGATCTTCAGCCGGAGGTCGCTGCTGACGCTGGCGGCAACGGCGGTGCTGGCAGGACTGACACTGATGGTGGCGCATCTCAGTTTCATGGATCCGGAGATCACCAACCTGGTACCGGTGCTGAAGTCGTACTGGCTGACACTCCATGTATCGGTCATAACAGGCAGCTACGGGTTCCTGGGGCTGGGAGCCATACTGGGACTGATAGTGCTGATAATGATGTTGTTTGTCAACAGCAGCAACCGCGAACGGATAAGCTCCGTAATTGATGAGATAACGGTCATCAACTACAGGTCGCTGACCCTCGGGCTCTATTTCCTGACTGTCGGCACTTTCCTGGGGGCTGTCTGGGCCAATGAGTCGTGGGGACGCTACTGGGGCTGGGATCCCAAGGAGACATGGTCACTGATCACCATCATTGTCTATACGCTGGTGACACACTCGCGCATGATACCCGGCATGAAGGAGACCTATACCTTTAACCTCCTGTCGCTGTTTGCACTATCCTCGGTGCTGATGACCTATTTCGGTGTCAACTATTACCTGTCGGGACTCCATTCCTATGCCGGGGGTGACCCGGTACCTGTGCCCGTCTTTGTTTACATAGCTGTGGGAGTACTTGTAGCGGTAGCTGTTGCAGCACGGTACAGGTACGGTCAGATCTCAGCAGAGCGGAAATAAACCTTTTATCAGCTGACTGCAGGACCTCTCTCAAGGTCTGGAGCAGAAGGGAAGAACTGATGTCGCCTGACCTGTGGCCGGGCCTGAAGCGGACAGGAAGAACAGATACTGCCTGACCTCTATACGGGTAGAGGAGCCATTGCCCCTGCTACCTGTACCTGTTAAAATATTCCTTGCTCTTTTTTATGGTGATATTGTATACTGTGCCTTTTGTTGCGGGGGCAAAGCTGTGATAGATAGTGTATTCTGCCCCTTCATAGAATACTTTATTTTCAATTGACATAGTATTGTTGCACCCGTCATATGTGCCGCTTCCCTCGACCCAGCCTACATACCCGTCGCCAAACTCGAAATCCTGCCTGGGGACAGTCACCTCCTCGAGGAAGTCACCTGACAGGGTATAATAGACGACTGCTCCTTCGGCAGCAAAGTCCCAGAAGTTATCGTTCACAATGGTATTGGCCATCGTCGGATGTTTGGTGAAGGTCACAGGGTAGATGTCATAGCCTGCCTCGTCGCATGAGAATAAACCGATGTAAGCATTAAGGTCCAGTACGCAGAATGGTTCAACATACACCCCTAACACCTTTGGAGATGAGACGGATCCTCCTGAAGTAATGGCAGTGGCAGCTATGAAGACACTGTCTTCGGGAGGCATGTTGGGGAAGCTTACAGTCGCAGTCCTTGTGTCTGCACTTACACCGCTCAGGCTCGCACCTTCCACGAACCACTCCCATCTTGTTCCTGGCTGTTCTGCTGCCGGAATCACAGTGTAATCAGCGGTTTCCGTCTGAAAAACCTCAATGGGGCCATTTAGGCTGAATTCTACCGGATCCTCTTCTGCTTCCGGCGTACAGGAGAAGAATGCTGTAAGCATAAGGGTGAATGCTGTCAATAACAATGCTCTGTTTTTCATGTCTTCACGGTTTATTTTCCTATTGTCAGTCAGAGGCAGGAGCCTGGTCAGTACAATCTGCCAAAACTATTTGTTTATGTCTATAGAGAATTAACGGGTCATATAGTTCAAAAGTATGATAAATCTGATTTGACAACCCCATTTCTCTATAGCCGGTATACTTTTAAACGATCATATGCCGGATTTGTTACCGTGTACACCCTGAAACAGGCTTCATGCCTCAAAAAAAAGAAAACCGCCCATGGCTTCATGCCATGAGCGGTCTTTCATGAAATGGGTGGAAGACCGGGGTCGAACCGGCGACCTCCAGATCCACAATCTGGCGCTCTAACCGACTGAGCTACAACCACCGTTTACGGAGTGCAAAGAAACATCAAAAAATGCATTCCGCAAATAGTTGTATTAATTTTGTTATCGTGCCAGGCAAATAGTATCTTAGAACCCCGAAAATGATGCGGTACACTTTTTGCCGCTATTTCCCCAATCTGCTTCAACACCAGGGAAAGTTTGGCCAGGCTCAAAGTCATAGACAACATATCAGGATTGCAGGCTGTTCAGCTGCTGAGATTTGTCACCTTCCTCATAATAAGCATAGTATTTACCAAGAGTCACCTCTCGCGTGCCCAGATAGGCAACTGGGAGCTGTTCCTCTTTATCTCCAGCCTTCTCAGCTTTTTCTGGGTCACAGGCATAATACAGTCGTTGCTCACCCTCTACAGCCGCAACCGGACCTACAGAACAGACGGTGAGACCGAGGGCCGCAAGTCGCCCGAGATCTTCAACGCCTTCCTGCTGATCCTGTTTTTCAGCATCCTGGTCTTCGCACTGGGCATACCCATGAAATTCGCCCTGGCCGTTCCGGGGAGGTCTCCGGAGATACCCTACGCGAATATGCTCCTTCTCTACATCCTGTTTAGCAATCCCGTCACACTGATAGAATACATATACCTTCTCAACAAGAGGCCTCACCGTATACTGCAGTATGGTATCTATACCTATTCATTACAGCTGCTGCTGGTGCTTGCGCCGGTACTGGCCGGGTTCGACGAGCAGAGCGCCGTCTGGGGTCTCTTCATCATCACGGGCATCAGATGGGTGTGGCTGGTGATACTGTTGCGAAGGTATACGCTGCCGGAAATATCGTTCGACTTCATGAAGGAGCACATGAAGGTGGGCATGCCGCTGATACTGGCTTTTCTGATAAGCGGCTCGGCACAGTATGTTGACGGCATAATCATCTCGATACGCTATGCCGATCCCGGCGTCTTCGCCATGTATCGCTACGGCGCCAAGGAGTTTCCGCTGGTGCTGCTGCTGGCCAACGGCCTCAGCAACGCCCTCCTGCCGCAGTTCAGCACCAGGGAGGGGATGAGGGCGGCACTGGTGACACTCCGCGCCAGGTCTGACAGGCTCATAAAATACCTCTTTCCTCTTGTAATAGTTACAATGCTGGTGGCACGCTGGGTCTACCCCCGCCTCTTTACCCCGGAGTTCACACGCAGTGCCGACGTCTTCATGATCTACCTGCTGCTGATCATACCCCGACTGGTTTTTCCGCAGACAATAGTCATCGGACGCCGGAAGACACGGGTCACGCTTATCGCGGCGGCCGTGGAGCTGGCAGTAAACATACCGCTGAGCCTCATGCTTATAAGACCCTACGGCGTCGTTGGCGTGGCGCTGGCAACATTCATAGTCTACTCGCTGGAGAAGCTGTTCCTCATATGGTATGTCTGGAAGAAGATGAAGATTCCTCCGGGGGAATATATCCCCATCGTCAGCTGGCTGATACACTCGGCGATCCTGATTCTTATCTTCGTGCTCATCGACCACCGGATAATCGATCTTCATTAAGGTCTGACACTGCTCCCAAAGAGTGATATCAAAAAGAATTATATTTGAGCCATATAAATGATGTTGGTTCAGATGCACGACAATACCAGCCGGTTAGAGAAATATTTCAGCGAGTTCAGGAGGAACATCATAGGCATAGACCAGGAGTATGCCACGCCTTACGGCATGAAGAAGATCGTCTATTGCGACTGGATTGCCAGCGGACGTCTCTACAGGCCGATAGAGAGACAGATGTCGGATGCCTTCGGGCCATTTGTTGCCAATACCCATACAGAGACCTCCGAGACGGGCTCAGTGATGACCTGGGCCTATCACCACGCCCAGGAGATAATCAAGAAGCACGTCAATGCCGGTCCTGATGATGTGCTCATAGGCGCAGGGGCGGGCATGACGGCTGTGATCAACAAGTTCCAGAGGATCCTGGGGCTGAAGGGATGCAACTATCCCAGGCCGGAACGGTGTATCAGGGAGAGCGAGTGTCCCGTCGTTTTCATTACACATATAGAGCATCACAGCAACCAGACATCCTGGTATGAGACAATGGCCGATGTGGTTATGATAGAGCCGGGAGAAAATCTCACCGTTGACCCTGCCAGCCTGCAGAAGGCACTCGACAAGTACAAAAACCGGAAATTCAAGATAGGCTCTTTCTCAGCCTGCTCCAATGTTACGGGGATCTACACTCCCTATCACACTCTTGCCCGTATCATGCATGAGAACGGCGGACTCTGCTTCATTGACTTCGCGGCCTCAGCGCCTTACGTCGACATCAACATGCACCCTGATGACCCCATGGAGAAGCTCGATGCCATCTTCTTATCTCCCCATAAGTTTCTGGGCGGTCCGGGCTCGTCGGGCATAATGATCTTCGACAAGTCGCTCTACCGGTCATCTGCCCCTGACCAGCCCGGAGGAGGCACCGTGGAGTGGACCAACCCGTGGGGTGAATACAAGTATGTTGACAGCATAGAGTCAAGGGAGGATGGAGGCACACCGGGGTTTCTGCAGATGATCAGGGCCTCTCTGGCCGTGGAGCTGAAGGAGATGATGGGCACCACAAACATCGGAGCCAGGGAGGATGAACTGGTGGCACGGGCCATGGAGGGACTCTCGGGGATACCCGGACTTCACATACTGGCGCCGCAGGTGAGACACCGCCTGGGGTCCATATCATTCTACATGGATGACCTGCATTATAACCTGGTTGTAAAGCTGCTGAGCGACAGGTACGGCATACAGGTCAGGGGCGGATGTGCCTGCGCCGGTACCTACGGACACTTCCTGCTCGACGTGACCTATGACCACAGCCACCGAATCACCGAGATGATCAACAGGGGAGACCTGTCGGAGAAGCCCGGATGGGTACGGCTGTCACTCCATCCCACAATGACCTCCGGGGAGCTGGAATGGGCTGTCGCAGCCCTGGAAGAGATCAGGGAGAACGGAACGGAGTGGAGCAGAGACTACATTTACAACAGACGGACAAACGAGTTCAGGCACCGTGACGACAATGGCGCAGGGCGGGAGACGGTCAGGTCGTGGTTTAAACTAAACTACTGAAAGAGATGAAAATAGCGGAAGTAGCCAGTAAGGCACAGAAGAGAGAGTTCATCAACTTTCCCAAAAGACTCTACAGGGATGACCCCAACTGGATATGCCCTCTTGACAGCGAGATAGAGGCTGTCTTTGACCCTGAGAAGAACTACGCCTTCAGCCACGGCGTCGCCACACGCTGGCTGCTGCTCGATGATGAAGGCAACACCCTGGGCAGGGTGGCGGCCTTCATCGACGAGGTACGCTCGAAAGCCAACAGGCAGCCTACGGGAGGCCTCGGTTTCTTCGAGGTCATCGAATCACGCGAGGCGGCCTTCATGCTCTTTGACACAGCACGGCAATGGCTGGCTGACAAAGGCATAAAGGCAATGGACGGTCCGATAAACTTCGGCGACAATGACAACCACTGGGGACTGCTCACAGATGGCTTCATGCAGCCGGGCTTTGGCATGCCATACAACAAGGAATATTACAGGAGCTACTTTGAAGAGTACGGATTTAAAACCTATTTCGAGCAGTACAGCTATCACAAGGATGTGGCATCCGTGGAGGTCTTCCCGGAACGGTTCATGAAGATTGCGGAATGGATAGCAAAGAAGCCCGGGTACAGCTACCGCCATTTTGAATACGGTAAACATGATAAATTCATTGCCGACATGGTGGAGATCTACAATGAGACCTGGAAGGTTTTCAAGGAGGATTTCACCCCGCTTGACCCGGCTCGGCTTCGCAACACCCTGCAGCAGGCCAAAGCTTTCATCGATCCTGAGCTGATATGGTTTGCCTATCACAATGAAAAGCCCGTCGCCTTCTTTATTATCTTCCCCGACCTCAACCAGATCCTCAGGCATTTTAACGGCAGGCTGAACCTGTGGAACATGATCAGGTTCCTCTGGTACAAGATGACCCACGAGATGACCCGCGTCAGGGCCCTGGTTGCCGGTGTCCATCCGTCATACCAGAACAGCGGCATCGAGTCTCCGATCTTCCTTGAGCTGTTTCACGTCTTTCGCCGCAAACGGTTCTACAGGGAGCTGGAACTGTCATGGGTGGGCGATTTCAATCCAAAGATGATATCCATCTATGAGGCCCTCGGTGCCGCAAGGGCAAAGACCCACCTTACAATGAGATACATGATTGATCAATCCCTTCCGTTCATCATGTACAAGGATGAGATGAAGGAGAACCAGGATCAGCGGCAGGCGAGGGCGAAGGAGTAAAAA
Source organism: Bacteroidales bacterium (assembly GCA_034004025.1). Lineage (GTDB taxonomy): Bacteria > Bacteroidota > Bacteroidia > Bacteroidales > VadinHA17 > SR-FBR-E99. The sequence continues at coordinate 73,584 of JAVEXM010000002.1, read as the reverse complement.
ATTTTTTGACTCTCTGTTTGCAATTTGGTTATTGTTCATTATCTTTGCACTCCGCTTTTAAAGGGATTTTTTACAGTAACAAACTATAGCATAAGATGAAAGAAGGTATACACCCGAAGAATTACAGGATGGTTGTATTTCAGGATATGTCAAACGGGTTTTCCTTTATGACCCGTTCAACAGCTTCGTCACGTGATACCATCAAGTGGGAGGACGGCAATGAGTATCCGCTCATCAAACTTGAGATTTCAAATACCTCTCATCCGTTCTATACCGGCAAGATGAAGCTTGTTGACACTGCAGGAAGGGTTGACAAGTACATGAACCGTTACAAGAACCATCTGGGCAAGAAGTCGAAGTAGATGATATTCATACATCAGGGAGGCTGCCTTAAACAAGGCGGCCTTTTTTTTGTTGCAATGGTGACACTCATCACATGGCACCTAAGGTGGCAGGCACAGGAGTGATATAATTTAACTAAATTTGTATCGTTTACAATGACTATGGAGAAAAAGGCTTTTGGGAAATGGAGTGGTGTAGGCTTTCACGAGCTGATTGATGAAGGGAGGGAGATAATTCCAATTCTTTCCGATGGTGATGACCATGAGCTTGAGGATGTGGAGATACCCGGTACTGTTCCGCTGCTTCCGCTGCGAAACACGGTCCTCTTCCCCGGCGTGGTGATACCCATAGCCGTTGGCCGCTCAAAGTCGGTGCAGCTGGTGCGTGAGGCATACAGGGGCAACAAGCTCGTTGCAGCTGTGGCACAGCTCGATGCAGAGGTGGAGGACCCGCAGATAAAGGACCTCAACGTCGTGGGCACCCTGGGACAGGTTGTCAAGCTGCTGGAGATGCCTGACGGTACCACCACGGCCATCATACAGGGACGCAGACGCGTCTCGGTGGTGAACGTTGTCAGTACCGAACCCTACATGACGGTGCAGTTACAGGCTATTCCCGAGGCCAGGGGCGGGGAGGATGAGAAGGATTTCGAGGTGATCATCGGATCGCTCAAGGACCTCTCGGTGAAGATCGTCAAGCTCAACCCAAACATCAATTCCGAAGCCTCATTTGCCGTCAGGAACATTGAGAACAGCACCTACCTCATCAATTATATCTGTGCCAACACCGAGATAAACGTAAATGACAAGCAGAGGCTTCTCGAGGCGGCTACTCTCCGTGACCGCGGGCTGAGGCTGCTTGAGCATCTCGTGCGCGAGATACAGCTTCTTGAGCTGAAGAACGAACTGCAGTCGAAGGTCAAGTACGAGATAGACCAGCAGCAGCGTGAGTTCCTGCTGCACCAGCAGATGAAGACCATACAGAACGAGCTGGGAGGCAATCCTGTTGACAAGGAGGTGGAGGATTTCCGTGCCAGGGGCAAAGCTAAGAAGTGGAATGAGGATGTGGCAAAGGTCTTCACCCGTGAGCTCGACAAATTGGCGCGGCTTAACCCTGCCGCCGCAGAATACTCTGTGCAGGTCAACTATATCCAGACTCTCCTGGAGCTGCCGTGGAACGAGTATACAGTCGATAATCTCGACCTCGTCAATGCTCAGCGGGTGCTTGATGAAGATCACTACGGGCTCGAGGAGGTGAAGGAGAGGATACTTGAACATCTCGCGGTGCTCAAGCTCAAGGGCGATCTCAAGTCGCCCATACTGTGCCTTCACGGACCTCCGGGGGTGGGTAAGACCTCCCTGGGCAGGTCGGTTGCCAGGGCCCTGGACCGCAAGTATGCCCGCATGTCGCTGGGCGGACTGCATGATGAGGCCGAGATCCGCGGACACCGCAAGACATACATAGGCGCCATGCCGGGAAGGGTGGTGCAGAACATACGCCGTGCCGGATCATCCAACCCGGTCTTCATCCTCGATGAGATAGACAAGGTGGGACAGGATTTCAGGGGCGACCCCTCGTCCGCCCTTCTGGAGGTGCTTGACCCTGAGCAGAATACACATTTTTACGATAACTTCCTTGAACTTGAGTATGACCTCTCAAAGGTGCTCTTCATTGCAACTGCCAATACCCTCTCAACCATCAGTCCCGCCCTGCGCGACAGGATGGAGCTGATTCCCCTGACAGGTTACCTGGTGGAGGAGAAGAGGGAGATAGCCGTCAGGCATCTCATACCCAAACAGCTGGAAGCCCATGGCGTCATGAACGATCAGTTCCTGCTCCCCGGTGATGTCATTGAGGAGTTGATACAGCGTTACACCCGAGAGTCGGGTGTCAGGGAGCTCGACAAGCGTATAGCCAAGCTGGTGAGGTACAGGGCCAGGGAGATAGCCTTCGGGGATAAGCCCGATGCTGCGGTAACCTCTGAGAAGGTGGCTGAAATACTTGGTCCTCCCAAATATCTCAGGGATATCTATGACGGCAATGACCAGGCCGGCGTGGTCACCGGGCTGGCATGGACAGCCACCGGCGGCGAGATACTCTTTGTGGAGACCTCACTGAGCAGGGGCAAGGGCAACCTCACCCTCACCGGAAACCTGGGCGATGTAATGAAGGAATCGGCGGTGATAGCCCTGGAATACCTGAAGGCCCACGCCTCCATGCTGTCACTGCCCGACACCTTCGCCGAAAAGTGGAACATACATGTCCACGTGCCTGAGGGCGCTATCCCCAAGGATGGCCCGTCGGCAGGCATCACCATGGCAGCATCCATTGCCTCCGCCTTTACCCAGCGTAAGGTGAAGAAGTATGTGGCAATGACCGGCGAGATCACACTGCGCGGCAAGGTGCTCCCGGTGGGAGGCATAAAGGAAAAGATTCTGGCAGCCAAGCGTGCCGGGATAAGGGAGATAGTTCTTTCGGAACTGAACCGCAAGGATGTGGAAGAGATAAAGGTGAAGTACGTCCGCGGACTGAAGTTCAGGTACGTTGACACAATCATGGACGTGCTTGAACATGTGTTGCTAAGGCAGAAGGTGGCTGATGCCAGGACTATTGATTTCGATTAACCGTTAAAATGCAATCATGAACAAAACAGCTGTTTTCCCGGGCTCGTTCGACCCTTTTACCGTAGGTCACGAAGCGCTTGTCAGAAGAGCACTTCCGCTATTTGACAGGGTCATTATTGCTGTCGGTGAGAATGCTGAGAAAAACAACCTTTTCAGCATTGAGATGAGGCTCAAAATGATAGCAAAGGTCTTTGAGGGTGAAGAGAGGGTGGTGATCACCCGCTTCAGCGGACTGACGGTCGAATTCTGCCGCAGTCACAACGCAAGGTATATCCTGAGAGGACTGCGTACCGCGGCCGATTTCGAGTATGAGCGCGCCATGGGCCATATGAACTGGAAGATGGCCCCCGAGATAGATACTGTTTTCCTGCTTACAAGCACAGAGCATACTCCCGTCAACTCGACCATTGTGCGCGATATCATCAAGAACGGGGGCGATGCTTCGATGTTTGTCCCCTCCTCCATTAATCTGTCCGACTATCTCGGAAGATGATCACCTGATTCTCAGGGTGTAGTTCAGAAGATCCAGCAACGACTGAAAGGTGTTGTCCTTGATGCGGGCGATATCCCTGGGTTCAAGCCACTCGGCATGGGTGATGCCCTCCTCGGCCTGCGGCTCGGTTATCATCTCCCCGCTGTAGCTCATGCGAAACCACCATGTCTTCTTCATATAGGGCCTGCCGTCGAAGAGATAGGTATGGTAGCTCGGGGGCAGTGTTCCCATGATGGTGTGTCCCCGGATATTGCACTCTTCTGTCACCTCCCTGAGCGCACACTGCTCCGGGGTCTCACCCTCTTCGATATGGCCTTTCGGGAGGTCCCACCTGCCATAACGCATGATGAAAAGATATTTTCCCGAGGGATGCCCCACCAGGCCGCCGGCAGCCTCGATGACGGTGAACCACGAGGAGAAGACCTTCCAGAGGTTGTTGATATTGGTTGAATAAATATTGAGCGATGGTATCTCGTTATTGACGGCAAACTCTGATATTTGGGCAAACAGCTCCTCCCTGGCACCGAATTTATGGAAAAGGGTGTATTTTTGCACCCGGTCGGGCTCGGGGGAGAGGGTGATGACCCTGTTGTCGAAGTAAACCTTATATCTCAGCATATGGACGAAACTGCAAAGCTAACCGCAGAATACCTTCTGCAAATTAAAGCAATTAAATTACAACCGGCAAAACCCTTTACCTGGGCTTCAGGGTGGAGGTCACCCATCTACTGTGACAACCGCAAGACCCTCTCATTCCCCGTGGTTCGCAGTTTCATCAGGGATGCCTTTGTGTCAAAGGTCCGGCAGCTCTATCCTGACGCCGGGGTGATAGCAGGGGTTGCCACCGGTGCGATAGCACACGGTGCCCTGGTGGCCGACGCCCTGGGCCTTCCGTTCATCTATGTCAGGTCGGGCGCCAAGGATCATGGCCTCGGCAACCAGATAGAGGGCTATTACGAGGAGGGCCAGAGGGTAGTGGTGATCGAGGACCTCATCTCCACGGGAGGGAGCAGCCTGGGAGCCGTCAGGGCACTGCGCGAGGCAGGATGCACTGTCGAGGGCATGATTGCCATCTTCACCTATGGCTTCAGAAAGGCGGAGGAGGCTTTCGCCGCAGAGAGGTGCAGGCTCGACACCCTGGGTAACTACTCTGTCCTGGTGGATATGGCCCTGGACTCGGGATACATCTCACGGGAAGATGCGGAGACCCTCCGGGAGTGGAGAAAAGAGCCGTCAGAGTGGGGGAGGGAAGGATGAGTGCAATGACATCATACAGCAGCAGGAAGGGAGAGGTGCCGGTGGGCGATGACGACCTCTATGCTTTCCTGACCGACATGCGCAACTTCAAATCGGTCATTCCCAACGGTTTTTTGGATGAATGGCAGGCCACGGAAGACCAGTGCAGTTTCAGGGCAGACAAGGCCGGGAAGGTGTCTGCATCACTCACCGAGGCACTGCCCCATTCCATGATCACCTACAATGCCGAGACCTTTTTTACTGGCAGGATAGCGGTACAGGTGGTGATAGAACCTCTCTCAAGGAACAGATCATCGTTCTATGTCACCGCCGGCCTGAACATGAACCCACTGATGCGCATGCTGCTGGGTGACTCAGCCGGTGCCTACCTGGAAAAACTCATTGATGCCATTGAGGGCTACGGTGGCTACGACAAGATCAGAGGATGTAGTCGACCTCTTTGAAGGCGTATTCACTGACAGTGCCATCGTCACGGCGCATCATCAGCATGCCGTCGTTCCTGACCGATTCTATCATGCCCCTGAAGAGACCTCTGCTGTCGGTATAACTGTGCCAACCACCCCTTCTGAAGAGAGCCCTGTGATACTCCTCTGCAAGCCCTGACCACTCGCCACCGGTGACCATGCGGTACCGGCTGTCGAGCAGTGCGGTGAGCTCGCGGGTGATGCGCGCCAGGTCGTGACTGATGCCTGTCAGCATAGCAAGTGAGACCGGGTTGGGGGCACCGCCCGTGAAGACCCGCTGGTTGACGTTCAGTCCTATGCCTGCCACACTGCCAGCCAGCCTGTGACCGATGATGCTGTGCTCAATGAGGATACCTGCAATTTTGTCTTTCCCGGCATAAATGTCATTGGGCCACTTGACAGCCACGTCGGAAGCATATATGCTGACAAGGTCACGGACAGCCAGGGAGACGGCCTGCAGTATCACAAACTGCTCTTCCGGCTTCACCATCTCAGGATAGAGTATTACGCTCATCAGCAGGTTCTTGCCGGGCTCACTCTCCCAGCGGTTGCCCGCCTGGCCCCGCCCGCTCTCCTGGTATGAGGCTGTTATGACGGTACCCTCCTCCGGCTTCTCCTCCCTCATCATTGCCGAGGCCACGCTGTTTGTTGATGACACTCTGTCATGATGGATGACTGTCGATCCTATTGTCATGATGATCAGCTATTTCTGCTCCTCTCTTCAGCGACAACTGCTGGTTGCGCCGCAGGCTGAACAAATTGGCACTACAATTGTAAAAAGAGGTTATGCTGCACGAAAATACGGATAAATGTTCGTAATTTTGCGCCAGTTAAAAGGAACTGTTTATTACTGAAAAGATTATTGATGGGAAAAACCAGAAAAGAGGCCACCCGGGTCACTGAAAGCATTGTGAAGGGATTGTTCGAAAAGAAGGGAGAGAAGGTGGCGCTTATCGATCTGAGAAAAATTGAAAACAGGGTTTGTGACTGGTTTGTGATCACTCATGCCACCTCCGCAAGGCAGGTGGACGCACTTGCCTGGTCAGTTGAGGATGAGGTGAGGAAGGAGACAGGCATCAAGCCCTTTCATATCGAGGGAAGAGAGAACTCTATCTGGGTTCTTCTCGATTACGGTGATATACTGGTGCATATTTTTCAGCAGCCCTACAGGGAGTTTTATGACCTCGAATCATTGTGGGCCGATGGTCACATGACCTTACTGGAGGACAGTTCAGAAAACAAAAGTAACTGATGGCAGAGAACAAGCCCCCCACCGGGCCCAACAAGGATGACAAGAAGAACAGCAAATCCTGGCTCAGCTCGAGCTGGTTTTTTGCCATTCTGATATTGTCATTCATCGTAGTAAATATATTTTTCTCCGGGAAATATACCCAGAAGGCTGACCAGCGGCAGATTGAGGAGATGGTGATGAACCGCGACATCGAGCAGGTGATCGTGATCAATGAGGAGCAGGCTGAGATTTACCTTTATGCTGACTCGCTGAAGAGCGGGCGATACCCTGATTTTGCAGAGAAGAGAAGCTTCGGACTCCAGCCTCCCAAGCCCCATTACTATCATACCTTCGGCACGGTAGAGCTCTTTGAGGAGTTTTTTACACAGGCCCAGGAGAAGGCGGGCTACACCGAGGATGAGCGCATTTATCTCGAATACCAGAAGAGAAAAGACTATCTCGCCACCTTCCTGGGAGTCATACTGCCATTCCTGATCATCGCAGCCCTCTGGATATACTTCATGAGGCGGATGGCAGGCGGCGGTGCAGGCGGCGGTGCCGGCAACATCTTCAGCGTAGGCAAGTCTAAGGCGCAGATCTTTGACAAGGACACGCATATCAAGATTAACTTCAATGATGTGGCAGGGCTTGAGGAGGCCAAGACCGAGGTGATGGAGATTGTTGACTTCCTCAAGAACCCGAAGAAGTACACCTCGCTGGGGGGCAAGATCCCCAAGGGGGCACTGCTCGTGGGACCCCCGGGGACCGGCAAGACGCTGCTCGCCAAGGCTGTGGCAGGAGAGGCTAACGTACCATTCTTCTCCATCTCGGGATCCGACTTCGTCGAGATGTTCGTCGGCGTCGGCGCCTCGCGCGTGAGGGATCTCTTCAAGCAGGCCAAGGAGAAGGCCCCGTGCATAGTATTCATAGATGAGATCGATGCCGTAGGGCGTGCCCGGGGCCGCAACCCTAATATGGGCGCCAATGACGAGCGGGAGAACACCCTCAACCAGCTGCTCACGGAGATGGACGGCTTTGGCACCAACAGCGGAGTGATCATCCTCGCTGCCACAAACAGGGCTGACATACTCGACAAGGCGCTGCTCCGTGCCGGCCGCTTCGACCGCCAGATACACGTGGAGCTCCCCGACCTGAAGGAGCGCGAGGCTATCTTCAAGGTGCACCTCCGCCCTATCAAGCTGGAGGAGGGATTTGACATCGCCTTCCTGGCCAAGCAGACGCCGGGATTCTCGGGCGCTGACATAGCCAACGTATGCAATGAGGCGGCACTGATAGCGGCACGCCGCAACAAGGCGGTGGTGGAGAAGCAGGACTTCCTCGATGCCATCGACAGGATCATAGGCGGCCTGGAAAAGAAGAACAAGATCATCTCCATGGAAGAGAAGAGGACTATAGCCTATCATGAGGCGGGTCATGCTACCGTCAGCTGGCTCCTGGAGCACGCCAGCCCCCTCCTCAAGGTCACCATCATCCCCAGGGGCAAAGCACTCGGGGCAGCATGGTACCTCCCTGAAGAGAGATCTATATCCACACGTGAACACATACTCGACGAACTTGCATATGCCCTGGGCGGCAGAGCCTCAGAAGAGATTATAATTGGCAAGATATCAACCGGGGCACTTAATGACCTCGAGAAGGTTACAAAGCAGGCCTACGCCATGGTTGCCTACTTCGGCATGTCTGATAAGGTAGGCCATATGAGCTACTACGACTCGTCGGGACAGTCCGATTACGGCTTCACGAAGCCCTACAGCGAGAGAACGGCAGAGCTGATAGACGCAGAGGCCAAAAAGATCGTTGAAGAGTCGTATAAAAAGGCCAAAGAGGTGATCTCGGCCAACATCGACGGCCTTAAGCAGCTTGCGGAGCAGCTTCTTGAGAAGGAGGTTATATTCAGCGAAGACCTTGAGCGTATCTTCGGCAAGCGCAGGGGTGACCATGCCAGGGATCTCACAGACCACAGTTCTGAGGCGGAGAAGAATGCTGATGAGAACCCCGCCGGGGTGGACACTTCCGGGGAAGAACCCGCCACGAAAAAATCTGTGGCGGAAGAGCCAGTCAGAGAAGGACCCGCCGGGGAGCAGACCGCAGCAGATAACCCGGGCGGAGAAAAAGAGGCAAGGAAGAGCTCCTCCGGCGAATCCACAGGATCAGAAGAGGACAATGGAGAATGAGTGGGTTGTCATAGCCGGTTTTACCGACGATGTAAAAAGCCAGATAGCCGTTGACCGGCTGCTCGACAGCGGCATCGATGCCGTGGCCATTGACAAGCGCGACAGGATCTATAGGATAGGCGAGATAGAGCTCTTTGTCCACCGTGATAATGTTCTTTTTGCAAAGGAAATAATCAAGGATCTGTGAGGTGACCAATTTTATCAGGCGTACCGTTACCGGTGCCTTTATAGTTATATTCATTCTCGGCGGGCTGTGGCTCCATCCTGTCTCCTTCTTCATTGTCGGGGCTGTGATGACAGCCGCCACACAGCGTGAGTACTATCTCATGGTGAGGAACACCGGTGTGCGTCCCCAGATGGTGACGGGCATCATCAGCGGCTTTATCCTCTATCTCACATCTACACTGATAGCAGTGGGCTGGCTGCCCGTGAAGGGATTTCTTGTACTCATCCCGGTGGCAGCGACAGTGATGACAACAGAGCTCTTCAGAAAGGAGGAGAAGCCTTTTGACTCCCTTGCTCACACCTTCTTTTCCATCCTTTACACAGCCGTACCCTTCTCCATGTTTCCCTTTCTGGCCTTCAACCACACGGGTATCGGACCTCTGATTCAGATGGAAGGGATAGAGTACTCACCGGTTATACTGACGGGCTTCTTCCTGCTGCTCTGGACCAATGATACCGGTGCCTATCTAGTTGGCTCAACACTGGGCAGGCACCCTCTCTTTGAACGTATCTCCCCGAAGAAGTCATGGGAGGGTTTTGTCGGCGGCCTGGTACTGACACTGATCGTTGCACGACTGTTATCGGGGTGGCTCGGCGTGGCAGGCACAGCCGGGTGGATCATAATTGCCCTCATTGTGTCGGTGGCAGGTACAGTGGGTGACCTGCTGGAATCGATGCTTAAGAGGAGCCTGGGGCTGAAGGACTCCGGCACGGCAATGCCGGGCCACGGCGGATTCCTTGACAGGTTTGACAGCGTGGTGGTGGCGTTTCCGCTGGTTTACCTATATTTGGTTTTAATCGGATGAGATAATGGGAAAAAGGATAAAAATACACAGGGAAGGATACAAAATCATCTTTGCAGTCCTTGCATTCCTGCTGATGGTTAACGTTGCCGTAAGGATGATATGGCCCGCACTGCCGCTGGTACATAATCTGCTGCTTGGAACATCCGTCGTACTGCTGGCCTTTATTGTGCTCTTCTTCCGTACACCGGCCAGGCAGGTTGAACCTGACCCGCTGCTGATCTACGCACCGGCTGACGGCAAGATAGTTGTTATGGAGGAGACCTATGAAAATGAGTACTTCAAGGATAACAGGCTGCAGATATCCATCTTCATGTCCCCGTTCAACATGCACAGCAACAGGTATCCTATATCCGGCACGGTAGTCTACACCAACTATCAGCCCGGCAAGAAATTCCATGCCCGGAGCCCCAAGTCATCCGTGCTGAACGAAAGAAGCTCAATAGTTGTTACATCAGAGAATGGCACTGAGATACTTGTAAGACAGGTTGCAGGTGCGCTTGCCCGCCGGATAGTGACTTACTCAAAGAAGGGTGAGGAGGTAAGGCAGGGTGATGAGATCGGCTTCATCAAGTTCGGGTCACGGGTAGATATATTCCTGCCCCCGGAGACAGAGCCGAAGGTGCAGATGTTCAGGCAGGTAAGGGCCAGCAGGACTGTGCTTGCCAGGGTTGTTTAATATATTGCATTATGAAAGAAGACAGCAGAATAATTGACCTCACCCCTGACGTAAAATGGATCGGGGTGCTTGACTACGACATCAGGACTTTTGACATCGTGATGCACACGGAGCACGGCACGACCTATAATTCATATTTCATCAATGCTGATAAGAAAACGGTCATCGAGACCTCCAAGGAGAAGTTCAGCGAGACATATATCAATAAGCTGAAGAGTGTTACTGACCCGGCGGAGATAGAGTACATCGTGCTTGACCATACCGAGCCTGACCATTCAGGCGCAATGCGTCAGCTGCTTGACCTGGCACCGTCAGCCGTGGTTGTCGGCAGCGGCAACGCCATCAGGTACCTCTCTGATATTGTCAACAGGCCGTTCAGGTCGCTCGTCGTCAAGGACGGTGACACCCTGGACCTGGGCAACAAGACACTGAAATTCATCTCAGCCCCCAACCTGCATTGGCCTGACAGTATCTACACCTGGCTTGTGGAGGACAGGATACTCTTTACCTGTGACTCATTTGGCGCTCACTACTGTCATGAGGAGATGTTTGATGACCTTACGGGCGCTTTCTCCGAGGATTTCAGGTACTATTTTGATGTCATCCTGAAGCCGTACAGCAAGTTCATGATCAAGGCCATCGAAAAAATCAGGCCCCTTGATATCTCCATGATTGCCACAGGCCACGGACCGATACTGCGGAGCACATGGAGGGAGACCGTGGACAAAACCCAGGCTCTCGCACAGGACTACCTGAGGCTGACAAGCGAAAAAAAGCAGAAGAGGCTCCTGATCACCTACGTCTCAGCCTACGGTTATACCAGGGAGATGGCTGAGCTGATAGCCCGCGGCGCCTCTTCGGTGGAGAATGTGGAGGTGGAGGTGATGGATATAGAGAGTGCTGACATTGGAGAGATGGACTCCAGGCTGACGATAGCTGACGGTATCATTGTGGGGTCACCCACCATCAACCAGAACACCCTGCTGCCTGTTTATAAGCTTATGGCGATGGTGAGTCCGCTGCGCGACAGGGGTAAGCTGGCCGGATCATTCGGGTCATACGGCTGGAGCGGCGAAGCTCCGACGCTGATTGCGGAGATGCTCGGAAACCTGAAGCTGAAACTCTTCGGTGAGCCTGCCGCATACAAGTTCATCCCGGAAAGCAACAAGGAGAAGCCGCTGATCGAATACGGCGAGAGGTTTGCACTCGCACTCACGGCTGTCACGGCTGAGGCCTGACATTACCCTGTCCCAAAAAAAGTAAAGAGGGTGCCCGTTTGAGGCACCCTCTTTACTTTACTTCCAGCCGACGTTGCGGCTGTGAAAAACCGATTTACGATATCGAGATCGAACGGATCTTCTCCTTCTTCTTCTCTTCCTCCAGCTTCGGGATCTCAACATTCAGAATGCCATCCTTGTAGCTGGCACCGATCTTTTCACCGTTCACATCCTCAGGCAGATAGAAACTGCGGCAGAATGAACTGTAGCTGAACTCCCTGCGCCTGTACCCGTCAAGCTCCTCCTGCTTCTCCTCCTTGTGCTCCGATGAAATGGTCAGGATATCATCCTTAACCTCAATGTGCAGGTCCTTCTTGTCCATGCCCGGAACAGCAAGCTCAAGATAAAACGCCTTCTCGTCTTCCCTGATGTTCACTGCTGGCAGACTGCCGGTGTTCCTGTTAAAAGCCGGGAAGAAATCCTCATTCAAAAAATCCGACAACGTAAGCGGTTTGTAGTTCCTTCTGGTAATCATTGGTAACATAGCAACCTCCTTTTTTATTTTGTTTGACATTATTAACATTTACACCCTCAATATTTCAATCTGCATGCCATCATCCGTGTCCTGACACAATGGCATGAAATACTATGCCCCGGGTGACATAATGGCATTTTAGTCCTGATGATTGCATAACCGGGAATTCTTTTTAATTTTGAGAAGAAGAGTTTGCCCGGTGCATGCGGCGTATGAATTAACAATCAGACCCTGATGGCCTATGAATACCACACTTCGTAATTTTCTGATCATTATAGGCATAGCGTTGCTGGTATATATCTTCTGGTATTTCAGGAACATTTTTGTCTACATACTGGCTGCAGGTGTTATCTCCCTGGTGGGGCGCCCGATCGTTGATCTTCTGAACAGGATAAAAATATGGAAGTTCAGGTTCCCAAAGGCTTTGAGCTCCCTGATCACCCTGCTGTTTCTGTACGGTCTCCTGGCTCTCTTTTTCGTGATTTTCATACCTTTGATAACCAAGCAGATAGATGCGCTGTCAGGATTTGACGCCAGCTCACTGGTACAGGGACTCCGTGAGCAGATCGACAAGCTTGATGCCCTTTTAAGGAAAGTGTACAAGGAGATGCCGGCAGACAAAACGCTTTATGACATTGCGGTCGACACCATCTCCAACGTTCTCAATCCTGCATCAATAACCGATTTTGCAGGCAACATTGTTACGGTAATAAGCAAGTTTGTAGTAGCATTTGTGGCGATAACCTTTCTCTCCTTCTTCTTCCTCAAGGATGAGGGGCTGTTCAAGGAGACGGTGATGGTGATGGTGCCCGACCAGTATGAAAAGAGGATCAGGAATGTCCTTCACTCTATCAAGCATCTTCTGATAAGGTATTTCATTGGCATCATCATCCAGTGCTCAATTGTGCTGATAAACATCACCATCGGCATGACTATAGTGGGTTTTCCGTTCCAGCAGGCGCTGGTCATGGGCCTGATCATCGGTATCTTCAACGTGATACCCTACGTGGGCCCCTGGCTGGGAGGATCGGTGGCAGTGCTGATGGGCATGGCAACAGCAGTGACCACGGCGGGATATCCTGTCATCTGGCTGCTGCTCATCTACATGGTGATAGTCATCGCCGCAACCCAGGCTATTGACAACAACCTCATCCAGCCGATGATCTATTCCCGCAGCGTCAATGCCCACCCGATTGAGATCTTCCTGGTAATCCTGGCGGTGGGCAGCTTTGCCGGCATCGCCGGCATGATCGTGGCAGTACCCTCCTATACTGCCCTGAGGGTATTCGCACGTGAGTTCTTCAATAACTTCGGGCCGGTACGCAAGCTAACCACCGGCCTGGGAAAAGAGACAAAAAAAACGGCTGACTGAGAGATGGCACGTCTGGTTTCCGCCCTGGGCAGAGTTGCACGCTTCTATTATGACGGGTTTCGCACCATGTCGTGGTGGGGAAACAGGGTGTGGATAATCATCCTCGTCAAGCTCTTCATTATGTTTCTCATTCTGAAACTGTTCTTTTTCCCTGATTTTCTTAAGACAAATTTCAGTTCCGACAGGGAAAGGGGAGACTATGTTCTGGAACAACTAACCGGTAACAGCTGACAATATGATCGAAAACTTTGATCTCTCACTCGTTAACTGGTCGAGGGCACAGTTCGCCCTGACGGCCATGTACCACTGGCTCTTCGTTCCCCTCACGCTGGGCCTCTCGTTTATCCTGGCGTTCATGGAGACCATCTATGTGCGCACCGGCGATGAGATGTGGAAGAGGATCACAAAGTTCTGGATGACGCTCTTCGGCATTAACTTCGCCATAGGAGTGGCCACCGGCATAATCCTCGAATTTGAATTCGGAACCAACTGGTCCAGCTACTCGTGGTTCGTGGGCGACATCTTCGGCGCTCCCCTGGCCATTGAGGGTATTCTCGCCTTTTTCCTTGAATCCACTTTCATTGCTGTGATGTTCTTCGGGTGGAACAAGGTGAGCAAGAAGTTTCACCTGGCATCCACCTGGCTCGTGGCAATAGGCGCCAACCTGTCGGCACTCTGGATACTGATCGCCAACGCATGGATGGAGAATCCCGTCGGCATGGCATTCAATCCCGATACTGCCCGCAACGAGATGAACAGCTTCCGGGAGGTGGTCTTCAACCCTGTGGCTATTGACAAGTTCACCCACACCGTAACCTCAGGCTTTGTACTTGCCTCAGTGTTTGTAGTTGGCATCAGCGCCTGGTTCCTGATACGCAGGAGAGAGCAGATGCTTGCCGCGAAGAGCATCCTTATTGCAGGCATCTTCGGGCTGGTCTCATCACTGCTGGTAGCATTCACCGGCGACATCTCGGCCCGCACCCTGGCAAAGGTTCAGCCTGTCAAGTTCGCCGCCATGGAGGCCCTCTACGAGGGGAAAACGGATGCAGGACTGACGGTTATCGGTGCCCTCTCTGACAGCGGGGAGAGAATAGGGGAGAAGAAGGTCCATGATGTCAAACTGAAGATAGAGATACCCAAGCTGCTCTCCATTATGACAACAGGCAAGGGGAGCGGCTATGTGCCTGGGATAAAGGACCTGGTGAACGGCAACCCCGAAAGGGGCATACTCTCGGTGCAGGAGATGATGAACCGCGGGACTTATGCCAGGCAGGTGCTCACCGACTACAAGATGGCAAAGGAGATCGGCGACACGGAGAGCATGACCGCCCTGGCAGCCATGTTTGAAGACCCCGGTTTCGTTGACAATTACTTCAGGTACTTCGGATACAGCTATTTTGAACATCCGTGGCAGGTGATACCGTCAGTGCCGGTTACCTTTTACAGCTTCCGCGTCATGGTGGGTCTGGGCTTCTTCTTTATACTTCTCTTTGCCCTTGCCCTCTGGTTTTACCGACGTCAAAGCCTTGAGAAAAACAGATGGTTCCTCTGGCTCGCTCTCCTCTCCATACCCCTGGCATACCTTGCCAGTGAGCTGGGATGGGTGGTGACGGAGATGGGCCGTCAGCCATGGATAATACAGAACCTGATGCCGGTAAACGTTGCCGTCTCGAACATCAGCACCGGTGCGGTGCAGACAACCTTCTGGCTCTTTGCAGTGCTATTCACCGCGCTGCTCATAGCAGAGGTTTCAATTATGGTTAGACAGATCAAAACAGGACCAAAACAGAAGGAGGAGTAAGTCATGACATATATGATAACACACGCGTTCCTGCAAGGTTACTGGTGGCTGATAATATCTCTTCTCGCCGGTCTCCTGGTCTTCCTGATGTTCGTTCAGGGAGGGCAGTCGTTCATCTTCTCACTGCCTCGTAATGACATGCAGCGCAAGATGATGGTAAACGCCCTCGGCCGCAAATGGGAGTTCACCTTCACCACCCTCGTCACCTTCGGCGGTGCCTTCTTCGCATCGTTCCCCCTCTTCTACGCAACGAGCTTCGGAGGAGCATACTGGGTCTGGATGGCCATACTGTTCAGCTTCATCATCCAGGCAGTAGCGTACGAGTACCGCTCCAAACCTGCCAACGTATACGGCACCAGTCTCTTTGACACCTTCCTCTTCATCAACGGCAGCGTCGGCCCCTTCCTGATAGGGGTGGCCGTCGCAACCTTCTTTACCGGGTCGGACTTCACCCTCGACCTCTTCAACAGGGTCACCTGGGGCTCGGGATGGCACGGCCTGGAGGCTCTCATCAACCCGGTCAACCTGCTGCTTGGATTTGCCGTGCTCTTCCTGACAAGGGTGCTGGGGTTGATGTACCTGTCAAACACCATCGATGATGCGGAGATGGCTGTAAGCATAAGAAAGACCCTGGCAAGGAATGCCGTGCCGTTTCTTATCTTCTTCCTCGCATTCGTTGCTGTCATACTTACCGGAAAGGGATTCATGAGCTCACCGGCAGGCGAGGTTACACTGGTGAAGTATCACTATCTCCATAACCTTGTCACCAACCCCCTCTCCCTGATATTTTTTGCCGGCGGGGTGGTACTGGTGCTTGTCTCTCTCTGGCTGGCTCTCTTCAAAAACTCCGACAAGGCCATATGGTATGCGGGATTCGGCACAGTACCGGTGGTGATGGCTCTCTTCTTCATGGCCGGCTACGGAGATACGGCCTTCTATCCCTCCACTGCCGACCTGCAGAGTTCGCTGACGCTGGAGAATGCATCATCGAGCCTGTTCACCCTCAGGACCATGATGTACGTCTCCTTTATAATTCCCTTTGTGGTGGCTTACATATGGTATGCCTGGCGTTCCATCAACCGCAAGAGAATTAACAGTGAGGAGATGACCGGCGATGATCATATGTACTGATCTATGTTAAGCAGTGAGGGGCAGAGGCCGGGAGTGAGTTGATGGAGGCAGCAGAGATAGGTTCATGGGGATTCGGGGAGACACCGCTGGTAATCGCGGGTCCCTGCAGCGCCGAGAGTGAGGAGCAGCTTCTGGTGACGGCACGGGCCCTGAAGGACACTGGCAGGGTTCATATCCTTAGGGCCGGGCTCTGGAAACCTCGGTCGAGGCCCTCCTCCTTTGGCGGCGAGGGCTATAAAGCCCTGGAGTGGCTCCGGACGGTGAAACAGGAGACCGGGCTGCCCGTAGCCGTGGAGGTGGCCTCCCCGCTGCATGCGGAGGCCTGCATGAAGGCAGGGATAGACGTGGTGTGGCTCGGCGCCCGCACCGTATCAAACCCCTTCAGTGTTGACGAGATCGTGGCTGCCCTCAGGGGTACCTGTCAGCCGGTGCTGGTGAAGAACCCTCTGGGTCCCGACCTGGAACTGTGGCAGGGGGCCATAGAGAGAGTCCATGCTGCAGGCATTGAGAAGATTGCGGCTATCCACCGCGGATTCACTCCCTATGAGAAGAGCCGCTACCGTAACATACCCAAATGGGAGCTGGCTATTGAACTCCGCAGTCGCATCCCTTCACTGCCGGTGCTGTGTGACCCCAGCCACATGACAGGAAGGGCTGACCTTGT
The DNA here is from genome assembly GCA_034004025.1 of Bacteroidales bacterium. Classification (GTDB taxonomy): domain Bacteria; phylum Bacteroidota; class Bacteroidia; order Bacteroidales; family VadinHA17; genus SR-FBR-E99. The sequence goes on along the minus strand of JAVEXM010000002.1, from coordinate 56,551 downwards.
GCCCGGTATAGCACAGAAGGCGCTCGACCTGAATATGGCAGGATTGATGGTGGAGGTGCACCCTGACCCGCAAAACGCTTTGAGCGACAAAGAGCAACAGCTCGACATCCCCTCTTTCATTAAAATGATGGAGAGCCTGGTGTTCCGGGCCCCCACATCTGATGACACCGGATTCCGGAACAGGCTAGGGGAGATGAGGGACAGGATAGACTCCATTGACCATCAGATCATTGAGCTGGTGGCATCACGCATGAGAATAAGCAGGGAGATGGGCGAGTTCAAATGCCTCAATGACATAACCATATTCCAGCTCGAGAGATGGCTCGAGATACTACAGACAAGAACAAGCCACGGTGTCTCCGAAGAGCTCGACAGGGAGTTCGTCGGGAAACTGATACGACTCATCCACGAGGAGTCGATACGTTGCCAGGAGGAGGTGATGGAGGGTTTACGCCGGGGGGGCGACTGTCCTCCTGCGGATCAGGGCGGAGATGAATGAGATGGCAAGGTAGACGGCCATGATCAGCGGCAGCGCATCCACCCTGAGAAGAAGCAGAAGCAGAATGACGACAGCGGCAAAGATGTAACGCTCCTCATTGCCTTTCCACCCCATGCCGGTGACCTTCAGTGAAAACATCCTCGTCTTTATTAGCATCATCACCGCAAGGGTGAGGGAGAGGAGAGAGAGAAACCAGGGTGACGTCGTCAGCGTGTCGTATATGCTGCTGTCACTGTATGCCGCAGCCAGCACGAAGGCTATGACGGTGAAGGCGCTTGCCGGGGTGGCCATTCCCCTGAAGGAACTTGACTGGGTGGTGTCATTGTTGAATATTGCCAGCCGCAGCGCCGACGCTGCAGGTATAAGCGCGGCAACTGCAAAGGCCGGCAGAGTAGCCATGCCGGCAGTGACAAGCATGCTGAAAAGAATAGCCCCCGGAGCAATGCCAAAGGTGACCACATCAGCCAGGCTGTCGAGGTCCTTTCCTATAGGTGAATGGGCGTTAAGCAGCCTGGCCGCAAATCCGTCGGAAAAATCGAGCAGCATGCCGGCCATGATGCAGAATGCCGCGTACTCAGTATAACCCTTTATGGAACAGATTGTTGCGGCAAAGCCGGCAAGGAGGTTGAGCAGTGTCAGAGTGTTGGGAATCTGTTTTATCATGATACTTATTGACGCACTGCTAAATTACAATATTCCGGGCAACTATTATTTGATTATTTTTGTTGACGGATTATGAGAGATCTGACAAATATTAAAATTGCAGTCGATTTTGACGGCACCATCGTCGACCATGAGTATCCCGCCATCGGTAAGGAGAAGCTCTTTGCATTCATCACCCTGAAGGAGTTGCAGAAGAGAGGAGCGCTGCTCATAATGTGGACCTTCCGCACCGGCAGAGAGCTGGAGGAGGCCGTTGACTACTGCCGTCAGAACGGCATTGAGTTCTATGCCGTAAACAAGAATTATCCTGAAGAGGTATGGACGGCTGATACCCCTCGCAAGATCAACGTCGATATCTTCATCGATGACAAGAATGCCGGCGGCTTCCCGGGATGGGGAGAGGTGCTCAATATGATCGATCCCTGGACAGAGAGGGAGGAGGAGGCCATGCGGGCTATCAAAACCAGGCGCTTCAGCCTGTTCGGAAAAAAATAGAGTCAAGGTGATGAAAAGAGATACCCTGAATGCTTTTCTTTTTCTTCTCATACTGGTATCGGTGATATCATGCTCGGGCTCGGCGGGAAAGTCGAAAGAGCCGGCAGCCGTGAAGAGTGACAGCCTGCCTGATGCCATGCCTGCCAGGAGACTCATTGAGGTGCTGGCGCCGGCTGACAACTCTACCATCGCCTGCAATGAGAAGATAATATTCTCGGTGACCCGCGCAGCGGGACAGAGCAATATTGACTCAGTACAGGTGTGGGTTGACGGCATACGCAGAGCCACACTGACAGCTCTGCCTGCAACCCTTGAGCTGGAAGGAGACGGGTCTCCCGGCAGGGTGTCACTGAGGGCCGTGGCCTTCTCACCGTCCGCAAAACAGCAGACAGTGACGCTCTTTGTCACCATGCTCTCCGACATAGTGCCTGTGACCTGGCGCTACCGTGTTGTCAAAAGCTACCCGCATGACAGTCGTGCCTACACCCAGGGACTGGTTTATGACAACGGCTTCTTTTATGAGAGCACCGGCCAGCTGGGAGAGTCGTCACTCAGAAAGGTAGAGGCAGAGACAGGCAAGGTGGTGAGTCAGGTGAACCTCGACGGCTCTCTCTTCGGCGAGGGGCTGGCCATGCTCGGCGACCGGATATACCAGCTCACCTGGACTACCAAGGTGGGGTTCGTATATGAGAAATCGACCCTCAGACAGATCAGCAGGATATATTACCAGACCCAGGGATGGGGACTGGCCACCATTGGAGATTCACTCGCCATGAGCGACGGCACGAATGTGATATGGTTCCTCGACCCTGACTTCAACGTGCTGTCATCGGTTGATGTCTGGGATAACAAAGGGATGGTCGACAACCTCAACGAGATGGAGCTGATCGACGGTGAATTATGGGCAAATATATGGCAGACAGACCGTATTGCACGCATTGACCCCCTGTCAGGGAAGGTGATCGGCTATGTTGAGCTGGGCAATATCCTGCCGCGTGAGGAACAGACACGTGAGACCGATGTCCTCAACGGAATAGCATGGGATGCAGAGAACAGGCGCATCTTCGTCACTGGCAAATACTGGCCGAGGCTCTTCGAGATAACAGTCGCTGCCCAGAAAAGGTGATCCTCCACATGCTCCCGGCGCTGTTAAAAACGTGTTAATAATCACGCAGAAAATGTTTACAATTACAAACTTGCCCGGGGTTCCCGGCGGGCCAATAATTGTAAATTTGAGGCTCATTAATTTAAGGAAGAAAGGGATCATATGTCAAGGATTATAGCGCTTGCCAATCAGAAGGGAGGGGTAGGAAAAACAACCACGGCGATCAATCTTGCCGCCAGCCTGGCAGCCCTTGAGAAGAAGGTGCTGATCGTTGATGCCGACCCCCAGGCTAATGCCACTTCAGGTGTCGGTATCGATATCAAGCAGGTTAAGACTACCATATATGACTGTCTCATTGACGGTGTCAGCCCGCGAGGGGCCGTAATGCCCTGCTCCATTGACAACCTCTCTGTCATCCCCTCGAACATTGACCTGGTGGGTGCAGAGATAGAGATGCTCGAGAGGCCCGAGAGGGAGAAGACGCTCAGGAAGGTACTGGCGGGTGTCGCTGACGATTATGATTACGTTCTGATCGACTGTTCACCGTCGCTGGGCCTGCTCACCGTGAATGCCCTCACCGCCGCCAATTCGGTCATCATCCCGGTGCAGTGCGAGTATTTTGCCCTTGAGGGTCTGGGCAAGCTGCTCAACACCATCAAGATCATCCAGACGAACCTCAATCCTGACCTTGAGATCGAGGGTTTTCTGCTGACCATGTACGACTCGCGCCTGCGCCTTGCCAACCAGGTTGTTGAAGAGGTGACGCGTCATTTTCAGCAGATGGTCTTCAATACTATCATCCAGCGCAATGTAAAGCTCTCCGAGGCTCCCAGCTACGGGCAGCCCGCCATACTCTACGATGCAGAATCGAGAGGTACCGTGAATTACCTCAGTCTGGCCCGCGAGCTGCTTGAGCGTGTGGAGGCCAGGCAGAAGAACCAGTAAAAAACCGTTTTAGCAGCATTATGAATACAGCCAGGAAGAGCCCGTTGGGCAGAGGTCTCGGCGCCCTCATCGACGGCGTTGAAAAAGAGGCACTTGAGAAGAAGGTGGAGGCCAACCTGCAGATAGACATCAACTCCATAGACGGCAACCCCTTTCAGCCGCGAACCCGCTTTGACAGCCAGACACTCGAGGAGCTGGCAGCTTCAATACGGCAGGTGGGGATAGTAGTGCCCCTGACTGTCAGGGAGACCGGTGACGGCCGTTACCAGCTCATCGCCGGCGAGAGAAGACTGCGCGCTGCCCGCATGGCCGGGCTGACACACGTGCCGGCCTATGTGCGTACGGCTGATGATACTGCCATGCTGGAGATGGCCCTGGTGGAGAACATTCAGCGGGAGGACCTCGACGCCGTCGAGGTAGCCATAACCTACCAGAGGCTGATAGAGGAGTGCAGCCTGACACAGGAACAGCTCAGCGACAGGGTGGGCAAACAGCGTTCAACGGTCTCCAACTACCTGCGGCTGCTACGCCTGCCGGCAGAGATACAGCTGGGAATACGCAACGGCAATCTCTCGATGGGACACGCCAGGACACTCGTCAATATAGAAGACCCCGCAAAACAGATAGACATCTACTATCACATCATACGGGAAGACCTCTCTGTCAGGGCGACGGAAGAGCTGGTGCGGCAGTTCCAGAGCGCAGCCACCAGGGACCCGGCCAAAGCCGAGAAGAGGAAGAAACTCAACACTGAGTTCGAAGAGCTTGGTAAACAGCTTAGTGGCCTCTTCGGTACAGAGGTGCAGTTCCGCATCAATGAGAAGGGAAGAGGCAAAATCACCATCCCATTCTCCGACAGCGATGAGATGGAACGCATAATCGCAATGCTCGATAAACTTAACAGGTAAATGGTTATATTTGCCGGCAAACAGAAACGGTTTGCCCCTTGGAACTGTTCGGCAAAATAGCACTCCTTTTTCTTTTCCTATCTGTTGCCACCTGCAGTGCAGGGGCGCAGGACACTGTGACTGTCAGAAAGGAGAAGAAGTATCTCATAGAACCTGTGAGATCAACCATGTATGCAGCAGCTTTGCCGGGACTGGGACAGATATACAACCGCAAATACTGGAAGGTGCCAATAGTATATGCCGGCTTCGGGGCACTGGGATATGCCGTGACCTTAAACACCGGAAACTACAACAAGCTCATCAGTGCATACCAGGATTTCACTGACATTATTCCCGAGACCGACAGTTACATCGGGGTGCTCTCAGCACTTGACCCTGCCGAGTATGATCCGGTGCTACACCCGGAAACCTACAATGCCTCCACTGAAGCGTGGGTCAAAACCCAGCTGCTTAACGGAGTCGATTATTACCGCAAATACCGAGACCTGTCATACATAGGCATCGTGGCCTGGTATCTGGTCACTATCATCGATGCACATGTTGACGCAAGCCTTTTCGATTATGATGTCAGTGACGACCTTAATGCCACAATAATCCCGGCGGCCTCAACCTTTGCAGGGTTAGCTCCGGGAGTGACTCTTGCATTTACAAAGACCTTTTAAACAATGATAAAGATGAATATCAGAACTATAATATCAGCACTGCTTCTTACCCTTCTCCCGCTCTCCGCTTTTGGAGTTAATGACACCATAATAATACGGGGCGACGGCTCCACAGAACAGATTGAACGTGACCTCGACAGTCTCCTGAGTAACTGGTTTATCCGCATGTCTGGCGCCGGGAGTGCCATCGCCCCGCCAGACTCCTCAATTACGGAATTCAGTGATTCAATCTATATTGACCGTCTCGGCAGGATCAACTCCGTCATTACCCTTCCCTATAACAATATCATCAGGAACCATATACATGTCTATACCGGACGCAAGCTTGACAGGTTCCAGGTGATGCTCGGCCTGCAGGATTACTATTTCCCGATGATAGAGGATATCTTTGACTCTTACGGCCTTCCTGTGGAACTGAAATATATGGCCGTCATAGAGTCTGCCCTCAATCCCAATGCCGTGAGCCGTGCAGGCGCCACGGGACTGTGGCAGTTCATGTACAGCACGGGACGCATGTACGGGCTGACAATCAACTCTGTCGTTGATGAGCGGCGTGATCCGGTAAAGGCAACACATGCCGCCGCCAGGTATCTGAAAGACCTCTATGGCATATACAACGACTGGATACTCGTCATCGCCGCCTACAACTGTGGTCCGGGTAATGTGAACAAAGCCATAAGGCGGTCGGGCAACAGGAAGGATTACTGGGAGATATATTACCGCCTCCCCCGTGAGACCCGCGGATATATACCGGCATATGTGGCTGCCACCTATGCGATGAATTATTACAGTGACCACAACATCACCCCGGTGCAGATAAATATGCCTCTGTCAGTCGACACCGTGATGGTATCGCACGATGTCCATCTTGAGCAGATAGCTGCTGTGCTCGACCTGCCGGTGGGAGAGCTCAGGGCCATGAATCCTCAGTACCGGACAGGACTCGTCCCGGGCAAGAGCAAACCTTATCCCATTATGCTTCCTGTGGACAGGCTTGGTGAGTTCATCTCCCTGACCGACACTATCACCGGTTACAGGAAGGAGCAGTACCTCACACGGGTGAACCAGACCTCAACACCTCAGCAGTCGGTCTACATACCGCCGGATGTAAAGGGCAAAACCAAGCTCACCTATGTGGTCAAGGAGGGCGACAACCTGGGATTTATCTCTGAGTGGTACGACGTGGGTCTGTCAGAGCTGAGATACTGGAACAACATCTACCGCAACACCATCAGGATAGGGCAGAAGCTTGCTGTCTACGTCGATCCGGGCAAGGCAGAGCGGTACAGCAAAGTTAACTCGATGAGTTTCGCCGAGAAACAGAGGATTGAGGGCAAGAGCGTCTCAGCGGCTCCGGCGGCAACAGCTGTGCCTGAGGCAGCAAACGGAGAGTATGAGGTTTATACTGTAAGGTACGGCGATACTGTCTGGGATATTGCAAAAAAATACAGCGGGGTATCCGCCAATGATATAATGAGTCTGAATAACCTCTCCGACGCTTCACGGATAAAGGTTGGTCAGAAGCTGAGGATCAGGAAAAAAAGCTGACAAGAAAAGTTATGCGCCCGGGCAGAATATTTCTCTTCCTGCTGTTGCTGGTCGTTACGCTCTTTCTGCTGAGCCTGTCGATCATTCACCTGAAAAGGGAGGGCAATAATCTATTTCATTCAACACCTTATGATACCATCCTCAATGACCTGACGGACAGCATTCGGGCAGAAGGGGAGGATGCAGAACTGCCGGTGGCTGATACACTCATTTCCATTCAGGAGCTGTCATCTGCCGCTGTTAAAGCAGACCCTGAAGGCGGTGCTTCCCTTTTGCCGCCATGGCCTGGTAACCTTATCAGGGACTCGCTGGCCGCGGGCAGGCAGGTGAGAGTGCTCTTCTTCGGCGACTCGCAGCTTGAGGGCGACCGTGTAACATCACTGTTGCGCAGCGAGTTGCGCAAAGAGGGCAGAGGTACCGGGCCTGGACTGATCTCTCCCGTCATGCCGGTGATGTATACCCGTTCGTTTGTTGTCAAATCGTCGTCCAACTGGAAGAGGTATACCCTCCTTGATTACCGTAACGGCACGTTGCCTCACAACAGTCTTGGCCCGATGCTGTCAGTCTGCCGGTTCACCCCGCCGAAGGACTCACTTGCCTCACGATCCTTTGCCACCGTGAGGATCACTCCCGTTCCCGGGGCAGACCCCTCTGTCGCCGTCTACGAGAAGCTGAGGATATTCTACGGCAACAATTTTGACACGGTGCTGGTGGGCATCAGGTCAGGCAACGCCCTGGTCGACTTTGCGATGCTGCAGATGGGTGCCGGACTGATGGAGTATGCCGTTCCTCTTCCTGCTGTCTCTGACATTGAGGTTGAGTTCACGGGTCGAAACTCGCCTGATATATATGCCCTCAGCCTCGAGAGCGAGAGCGGCGTGATCATTGACAATGTGCCTGTGCGCGGCAGCGCCGGGCTTGAGTTTGTTATGACAGACCATGAGATATTCGGGAAGGCAGTGGCCAGGCTTGCCCCTGATGTCATCTTCATGCAGTTCGGCCTCAATGTGGTCAGGAATGTCAGGAGTGAGTACCACTACTATGAGGAGGGGCTGGTCAAGCAGATAGAGTACATGAAGAGGGCTTCGGGAGGGGTGCCGGTAATACTCGTCGGTGTCACTGACATGGCCCTGAGAACCAATGATACCATCAGGCGCTTCTCCAACATCAGGGCCATCAGGGATGCCCAGCAGAAGGCGGCAGCGCGCAGCGGGGCCATCTTCTGGGATGCCTGGGAATCGATGGGAGGTCCCGGATCAATACTCGAATGGCGAAACCATGCACCACCGCTGGCATCACGTGACCTCACCCACCTCTCCAACGCAGGTGCTGACACCATCGCCGCAAGAATCTACTCCGAACTGCTGACTGCAAGGAGTGAAGTGCCGGCAGCTACCGGTACCGAAGCCGGGGGCGGCGCTGAGGCCGGTGCTGGCACCCGTGCCGGAGGTGGAATTGCAGCCGGCGGACATGTTGCCGCTGAATCTGTTGCCGGCGACCCCGCAGCCGGCGGACGTGTTGCCGCTGAATCTGCTGCCGGCGACCCCGCAGCCGGCGGACGTGTTGCCGCTGAATCTGCTGCCGGCGACCCCGCAGCCGGCACCACCATGACCGGCGACTCTGCCGGAGAGAATGGTGACAAGGCTGATGGAGCCCCGGTGGCAGAGAGTGATGAGGATGCCCCCCCGTCAGAGGTGTCCGCCGGTAAAGACTGGTCCGCTGCCGTCAGGTCACTGCTCAGCTACAACCCGCGACAGACATTCATTTTCACCACCTTCAGCTTCTGGATCTTCTTCCTGGTGGTCATGGCCGGCTTTGCACTCATGCACAGGAAGAGGGCTATGTGCCACACATGGCTCCTGCTGGTGAGCCTTTACTTCTATTACCGGGTGGGGGGACTCTTCATCATACTGCTGCTGCTGACAACAATCGTGACCTGGTTCACCGCCATCATGACAGCCAGGGCCGGGAGAAAGGCCGGCAAGAGATTCTGGCTGATAACCAATATATTACTGCTCCTGGGTTTCCTGAGCTACTTCAAGTATGCCGGCTTTATCACCGAAAGCATCAACTCACTGTTCGACACATCGCTTGTGGCCCGCGATATTTTTTCTTCGTGGTCGAACACTCTCTTCGGCACCTCCTTTGATGTCAACACAATCATACTTCCGGTGGGCATCTCATTCTTCACCTTCCAGGCCCTCAGCTACAGTATCGACGTGTACCGGGGTCGTATGAGCCCGGAAAGGAATATAGTCGATTTCTCATTCTACCTCACCTTCTTCCCCCAGCTGGTGGCCGGACCCATAGTCAGGGCGTCGGAGTTCATCCCCCAGATGAAGGGCGAGTATACAATCAGTCGCAATGAGTTTGGTTACGGACTTTTTCTGATACTGCAGGGACTTGTAAAGAAGATGCTCATCTCGGATTTCATCTCTGCAGGGTTCGTCGACAGGGTTTTTGACGCGCCGGCGCTCTATTCGGGATTTGAAAACCTGATGGCGGTGTACGGTTACGGTCTGCAGATCTACTGTGACTTCTCGGGGTATACCGATATAGCGATCGGTGTGGCGATGCTTATGGGATTCCGGCTGCCGCTGAATTTCAATTCGCCCTACAAGGCTGCCAGTGTCACCGACTTTTGGAAGCGATGGCACATATCGCTGTCGAGATGGCTGAAAGATTACCTCTACATTCCCCTGGGAGGTAACAGGAAAGGTACCATCCGCACGGGTATCAACCTGATGATCACCATGCTCCTCGGTGGCCTCTGGCACGGTGCGGCCATGCGATTCGTGGTCTGGGGAGGCCTGCATGGCATAGCGCTGGTAGCTGACAAGATACGCATGCGCATCTTCAGCCGCTCTGCGGGTAAGAGCCGCGTGGCACAGATAACGGGTATCTTCCTTACCTTCAACTTCGTCAGCTTTGCCTGGATATTCTTCAGGGCCGGCACGATGGATGATGCAGGAGTGATGCTGACACAGATCTTCTCGTCGTTCACCCCGGGAAATTACGCGACGGTGCTCATGGCATACCTGCCGGTGGTTGTGCTTATTGTCTCCGGGTATATCATGCACTTCCTTCCTGTGACCGTCAAGGAGGCTTACCGGGGACTGTTCATCAGGATGCCTCTGGTATTCAAGTTCCTGATCGCGGCTGTGGTTGCAGTGCTGCTTTACAAGGTGGGCACGGATGTCGTCCAACCCTTCATCTACTTCAGGTTCTGAGGATTCTGTTCCTCTCCTGCCTTACTTCGTCTCAGTCATTATCTCGGCCACGGCCACTCCTTCGGCGGCGGCCCTGATCATCAACCTTCCGGGATGAGTGCCGGCCCTGAGGAGGATCGATGCTATGCCGGCCTCAGCCATCACCGGGTTGTCACCTATAAGCTCGGCATCACCTCTTACCGAGAACTGCACCGGCAGGCTGCCGTCATGGACAGGGTTGCCTGCTGAGTCAACGATGGAGGCATAAACGAAGACGGCATCGGCACCGTCGGCCTGCAGGGGCTTGTTGCTGAAATCGGCCGTGAGCCTCAATGCCGACGGAGAACCGGGGGTGGCGACACTGTGAGAGGCTATCTCGGTTCCGTTTCTTGATGCCGAAGCACTGATGGTGCCGGGAAGATACGCGGGAAGAGTGAAGGTGAAGGGCGGATGTCTCAGGTTCAATGAGTTACGATCGCTGTCAGGAGCCTGAACGGCTATCAGCGAGTCATTCTGAAACAGTCTCACCGTGTCGGCATTGCTGTACACCGTGACGGTGGTGCCTGATGTGGGGAGGTTATGATGGGCTATGAAACAGAGGGGACCCTCCTCCGCCTGGCTGCGGTAGAACCAGTAGGCGAACTTCGGGATCCTGAAGATGTCCATGACCCCCGAGGTCTCAATATCAGGTGCAGATCCCCGGTTGTAGTCGAACATCAGCCAGTTGGCGTCGCCGAAACAGGGTCCGTACAGGTTGTCATTGTGTGCCTCCTGGAAGTTCCGTGCCTGCTGCATCAGGGCGCGGTCTCCGGCACCGCGCGGCTGCCGTGAGCTTGTCGCAGCGGACAGGGAGTCACCTCCGCCGGCCTGGCTGAGAGCGGCATCACCCATATAGTATTCCCAGTCGCCGTATTCGGCAATGAAGATCGGTTTTTGCCTGCCGTAACCCTTCCACCAGTCGGGTGCGGAGGCATGCTGACGTGCCGGTATGAAGATATCACTGATGGCATCCATCCAGCTGCATGTATAGTTATTGCCGTAAGGGAGCTCTTCCTTCACCGTCTCGTGCAGAGCCGTGAGGAAGTCCGGCGGCATCACCGTCTCATTAAGCGAGGCCTCCCACATTATTACCGAAGGATGGTTGCGGTCGCGGCGGCACATCATGCGCGTGTTCCATATCGATGCCTGGCGGAAGAGGGAGTCTCCCAGGAACTGCCATCCGGGGATGGCGTCAATAACCATCAGTCCGATCTCGTCGCATGCATCCAGAAAAGCAGGCGAGGGCGGGTAATGTGAAGAGCGTACGAGATTGAACCCTGCCTCTTTGATCTTGAAGGCATCACGGTAGCTCGCGTTGTCTGACAGGGCGTAGCCGATGTAAGGGTACTCCTGATGACGGTTGGTGCCGGTCGGGGTGACAGGCTCACCGTTGATAAGCAATCCCTGCTCCGGGGTGATCCTTACAGTCCTGATACCGGTACGCGTCTCACGCCTGTCGGTCACTCCCTTTTCTGACAGCAGATCGGTAACAAGGGTATAGAGGAAGGGCTTGTCAGGCGACCATAGGGCGGGATGCATCACAATCATCTTCGTCATCAGCCTTATGCTCTGCCCGGGCTCGAGCTCTGTAAGGCCGGAGCGTGAAGAGGCGGTCTCGAGGCCGGCGGCATCAAGAAGCGTATTCTTCAGCCAGAACGAGCGCGGTATGTTGTCATCATTGCGCACCTGGACGGAGACGGTGATCGTGGCTGCCTCACGGCTAATGTCACGTGACCCGGTGATGATGCCGCCGCCAAGAAAGGCATGCGACTCCGGCGGGGCGGTGATGTGCAGCCTGTCTGTCACATAGAGGCTCACATTGCGGTAGAGCCCGCTGTACCACAGGAAATCGAGCTGATCAAGAGGCTTGCCGGGGGGGATGTGAGGATTCTCCCTGTTGTCAAGCCTGACAAGAATCTCGTTCTCCTTGCCGTACTGCAGATCGCGGGAAAGATCGACGTAAAAGGGGAGATACCCTCCGCTGTGACGCGTTATCTCGGCACCGTTGAGGTAGACAATGGCATCATGCATTGCACCATCAAAGAGAAGACCGGTATGTTTATTGCGCTGGCGGCGCTCTGCCCTGTAGATCTTTTTGTACCAGCAGGTACCGGTCCACTGCCTGCCCGTTACCGTTAGCGGCTCAGTAAACGCTGTATGGGGCAGCGATACCTCTTCCCACTTGTGGTTGGGAATATTGCCCGGCAGGATCTGATCTATGCTGGCAGAGTCCTGCCTGATGAAATACCAGCTGTCATTGAAATGGACGGGAATGCTCTCCTTATCCCTCCCTTCACACCCTGACACAATAGCCAGGATGAGAGCCAGCACGGCAAAGAACCCTATCGGCGGCCTCCTCTTCATATCTCACCGAAGCCTGAGACAGGATGGGCATAGGCTATCACATCCTTGCCTGTTATTGCCTCCGGACAGAGGATGATGAGTCTCTCGAGCACATTTCTGAACTCCCTTACATTGCCGGTCCAGGAGATCTTCTGCAACTCACTGATGGCGTCAGCCGTGATCTTCTTCGGGCTCATCCCGTACTCACCGCAGATGAGGGTATTGAAGTGTTCTGCCAGCAGGGGTATGTCGTCGCTTCTCTCATTGAGTGTAGGGACATGGATCAGGATGACGCTCAGCCTGTGGTAAAGGTCCTCCCTGAAGGTGTTGCGTTCGATCTCATCCCTGATATTCTTGTTTGTTGCGGCAATTACCCTTACATCAACGTGGATATCCTTGTCTGACCCCACACGGGTGATCTTGTTCTCCTGCAGTGCCCTGAGGACCTTGGCCTGGGCTGCCAGACTCATGTCTCCCACTTCGTCGAGGAAGATGGTGCCTCCGCTTGCCTGCTCGAACTTGCCGATGCGCTGTTTGATTGCTGAGGTGAATGATCCTTTCTCATGGCCGAACAGTTCGCTCTCGATGAGCTCCGACGGGATGGCGGCACAGTTGACTTCCACGAAAGGTCCCTTGGAGCGGCTGCTCTTCTCATGTATCTGGTGTGCCACCAGCTCCTTGCCGGTACCGTTGGCACCGGTGATGATCACGCGTGCCTCCGTGGGCGCCACCCTGTCTATCATCTCCTTGACAGCAATGATGGCCGGTGACTCGCCGATAATCTCAAACCTCTTGCTCACCTGCTTCTTCAGCACCTTGGTCTGACTGATCAGCGATCCTCTCTCCAGGGCATTGCGTATGGTTATCAGCAGCCGGTTGAGATCAAGCGGCTTCTCAAGGAAGTCAAAAGCACCCTTCTTGATAGAGTCCACAGCCGTGTCTATGTTGCCGTGTCCCGAGATCATTATCACAGGCACATCCGCAGAGATCTCCTGTATCTTCTGGAGCACCTCGATACCATCCATCTTTGCCATCTTAATGTCACAAAGCACCACGTCATAGGTCTCCTGTGAGAACATTTTTATACCTGCGGAGCCCTCTTCGGCAAGATCAACCTCGTACTTCTCATATTCAAGTACATCCTTCAGGGTGTTCCTTATGGACTTCTCGTCGTCGACAACCAGTATCCTTGCCATTTCAGTATATGTTTATCCTTTGTATGTCAGCCATTTCCACAGCTCCTTGTAAGATGTCTTCTTGCCGTACATGAGTATCCCGGTACGGTAGATCTTCGCTGCCATCCATACGGCTCCGACGATTGTCACAAGCATGAGGCCCATTGACAGTACTATCTCCCAGGCCGGGACGTCAAAAGGTATGCGGGCCATCATGACAATGGGCGATGTGAGGGGTATGATTGAAAACCAGAATGAGAGCGAGCTTTCGGGGTTCTGCATTGTGCCCATTGCCACTATCAGCCCGAGGATGATAGGTATGGTCACGGGCAGCATGAATTGCTGCGTCTCCGTCTCATTGTCAACGGCTGACCCTATGGCTGCAAAAAGCGATGCGTATAGGAGATAGCCGGTCAGGAAGTAGAAGATGAAGCTGAAGATGATCAGACCCCAGGGCTGGTTCAGGGCCCCGGCAAACATCTGCTGGAACTCGGTGAACTGTTCTGCTGAAATGGTAGAGGTTCCGGCACCTGCCATCGCCTGATCAGCCCCGGCAAAGTTCTGTGGCAGCTGCTGCATCTGTTCCATGGCTCCGTCAGGAAGGAAACTGGACTTAACTACCATCACCAGGGCCAGGGTAAGTACTATCCAGAGTGCGAACTGGGTGAGACCGACCAGGGCTACGCCGATGATCTTGCCAAGCATAAGCTGAACCGGTTTTACTGATGAGATAATGACCTCGACTATACGGTTGGTCTTCTCCTCAATGACACCGCGCATTACCATTGAGCCAAACATGAAGACGAGCATGTACATCAGGAATCCCCCGATATATGCCAGTGCCATCGAGATGCCGGTGCTGGTCTCCCTGGCGCTGCCCGACTCATCCATCTTGATGGTCTGTATCCTGACGCTGGTGTTTATGGTGCGGAGGATCTCGTCGAGGTTTTCGATGTTGTATGCCAGCAGCTTCTGCTTCTCTATCTCCTTCTCCAGGGAGCCTGTGATATGATCCAGGAGGCCTATGGGAGGCTGTTTCCTGGAAATCAGCTGTAATGCATCAGGGGTAGTGACGATCTGGGGAGAGATATAGAGCACCCCGTAGTAGCCCATCTCCGAAAAATTGTTCTTTATGTCATCCAGCCTCACACCCGGGAGATATTCAAAGTCGGTGTCCTTGGTGTCAGGAATTACATTGGTAAAGAGGTCTGATCCCTCTTCGATGACTGCAATCTTCTTGAAATTCTTGTCCTCGTTGCTCATCACCAGCATGGGGATGATGAAGATAAGGGCAAAGAGGAAGGGAGTGAGGAGAGTCATTATGATGAACGACTTCTTGCGAACCCTGGTAACGTATTCCCTGCGGATAATGAGTGATATCTTGTTCATGGCTCAGTTTTTTGCAGCTTCCCTGTTTCTTGTTTCCACAACCCTGATAAATATCTCGTTCATTGATGGCAGGGCGGGGTTGAAAGAGACAACCTTACCGGCGGAGGTCATCGCCTTGATGATCTCGTTGGTGTCGCCCGATTCCGTGGCTTTGATGCGCACCGCGCTCTTTCCGGCCTCGAAGACGGAGTTCAGAACGGAGAAGTGGCCATTGCCTGCCGGGGTCACCTCCCCGTCAAAGATGATGTTGAATTCATTTGCAGCCCAGTCGCGCCGTATCTTCTCCACGCTTCCCTCGAGTATCGTCCTGGCCTTGTTGATCAGGGTGATGTGGTCACAGAGTTCTTCCACCGAGCCCATGTTATGGGTTGAGAATATGATGGTTGCTCCCCGTTCACGGAGGAAGAGGATCTCTTCCTTTACCTGCTTGACGTTTATGGGGTCAAAGCCGGTAAAGGGTTCATCAAAGATCAGAAGCTTCGGTTCATGGAGCACGGTGGTGATGAACTGTACCTTCTGCTGCATCCCTTTTGACAGCTCCTCAACCTTTTTATCCCACCAGCCGGTTATCTCCATCTTTTTGAACCAGTACTTCAGCCTGCGCATCGCCTCGGCATGGCTGAGGCCCTTTAGCTGAGCCAGGTAGAGTGCCTGTTCTCCAACCTTCATCTTCTTGTAGAGGCCGCGCTCTTCAGGCAGGTAGCCGATGTTATGCACATCATCGGGCCTTATCGGGCGGCCGTTGAGGAAGATGGCTCCGCTGTCGGGGGCAGTGATCTGGTTGATGATACGGATCAGTGTTGTCTTACCGGCACCGTTGGGCCCCAGCAGCCCGTAGATGCTCTGTTCCGGAACGCTTATACTGACATTGTCAAGTGCAGTCTGGGTAGCAAAGCGTTTCGTAACGTTTTGTGCTTCAAATAATGCCATTGTTCTTTCCACGATTAACCCGCAGATACGGGAATTTCAAAGATATAAAAAAAGGTTGATACACTGTTTCTGTCAGCCATCAACCCTCTGTTCCCTCATGGGCATTTGTTACGAGAAGTAGTTCTTCACCCTGTCAAAGAAGCCCCTGTCGTTTGCGTCGGGCCTGGGGGTGAAGGTGGATGAGGAGCGGTACTCCTCCATTATCTTCTGCTCTTCCCTGGTGAGGTTTTTGGGTATCCATACGTTGACGTTCACCAGCAGGTCGCCCTTGCCGTACCCGTTTACATCAGGCAGGCCCTTGCCCCTCAGCCTGAGTATCTTGCCGCCCTGCGTCCCGGGGTCGATCTTGATCCTGACCTTTCCCTCAATGGTCGGCACCTCGGCATTTGCTCCGAGGATGGCGTCGGGAATGCTGATGAAGAGGTTATAAATAATGTCATTGCCTTCACGTATGAGCTCGGGGTGAGGCTCTTCCTCTATTACTACTATCAGGTCACCGTTGATGCCGCCGCGTCTTGCGGCGTTGCCTTTGCCGCTTACCGACAGTTGCATGCCCGGCGCCAGCCCGGCAGGTATTGAGAGAGGTATCACCTCCTCAGCCTGGACAATGCCTTCGCCGTAGCACTTCGGGCATTTTTTGGCTATCACCTTACCCTCACCGCCGCAGACATTGCACGGGGCGCTGGTCTGCATCTGCCCGAGGATGGTGTTCATCACCCTGGTAGTGTGGCCCGTTCCCTTGCAGGCAGAGCAGGTTGTCACATCACTGTCAGAGGCGGCACCGGTACCATGGCAGGTGTTGCATGTTACATACTTGTTTACCTTCACCCTTTTCTCCGCCCCGTGGGCGAACTCCTCAAGGGTGAGCTTGACCTTCAGCCTCAGGTTTGTGCCCTTGTTGACGCCTCGTGAACGGCCGCTGCGCCGTGATCCGAAGGCCCCGCCGAAGGCATCGCCGAAGATGTCGCCAAACGAAGAGAATATATCCTCCATGGTCATGCCGCCGCCAAAGCCGCCACCCATGTTGTTGCCCATGCCTGCATGCCCGAACTTGTCATACCGGGCCCGCTTGTCATCGTTGCTGAGAACCTCGTACGCCTCGGCGGCCTCCTTGAAATTTTCCTCGGCCTGCTTGTCGCCCGGGTTCTTGTCAGGATGATATTTCAGCGCCTGCTTGCGGTAAGCCTTCTTGATCTCATCTTTGGAGGCTCCCTTACTGACGCCCAGTACTTCGTAATAATCTCTTTTCGACATCTTTCAGTGATGACTGATTCTTCTATTCACCCACAACCACTTTCGGGAAACGGATCACCTTCTCATTGAGGCTGTAACCCTTCTGGGTGACCTCTATTATCTTGCCCCTGAGGGCTTCATCCTCTACGGTGACACTGGTAACCGCCTCGTGCATGTCACTGTTGAAGGGCTCATTGACGACCTCGATCTCCTTCACGCCGTTCTGCCTGAGGAAGTCTTTTATCTTGCTGTATATCAGCTCCAGCCCCGCTTTCACCGCCCTGAAGTCGTCAGTGGTGTGCATTGAGGTCATGGCCCTGTCAAAGTCGTCGATGATTGGAAGCAGGCTGGCAATCACCCTCTCGCCGCCGGACTGAGCGAGCTCAATCTTCTCGCGCAGGGTGCGCTTCCTGTAGTTGTCAAATTCAGCTGACAGCCGGAGGTATCTGTCCTGCATTTCTGTCAGTTTTAACATCAGCTCCTCTTCTGCAGTGCTCGCTGCAGCAGACTCCGTCGTCCCGGCAGACGCAGCCTGCCCCGGGGTCTCCGTATCTGCTGCTGCCTGGTTGGTTATTGTTTCATCTGCATGCATGCCTTCGTCATGCCTCTCTTCGTGACTCTTCTTTTTTACCATGATAAAAAAATTAACTACAGCCTCCTTAGCAAAATGCCGGCCATAATGAAAAAACTGACAAAGTGGCAAACTACTTCACGAATGCCACTGCTTCTATCTCTACAAGAAATCCGTGATGGAGGTCAGCTACCGTGATAATGGACCTTGCCGGGTGCACGGAGCCGAAAAAATCGGCATAGACCCTGTTGATCTCCTCCCAGTGCTTCACATCCGTGGTATAGATGGTGGTCCTGGCTACGGTGGTGATATCACCGCCGGCAGCCTTCACAATGCTGAGCACATTTTTGAGCGCCTGCAGTGTCTGGTCGCCCGGCCCGCCTCTGTTCTTCTCCCCGGTGAGGGGAACCATCGGCAGCTGACCGGAGACGAGGATCAGGTTGCCTGCGACGACAGCCTGCGAATAGTGACCTCCCGGCAGGGGTGCGTCATATGTGGTAACGTTTGTGATTGTCATGCCCGTGGTGGTTTGATGAATTCAATAGCCGTTCTTGTGCTTCTTCTTGCCCGGCTTGCCTGACCTGCCCTGGTATTTGTCCTGTGACCTGCCCTGGTATCTGCCCTGGCTTTTGCTCTTCGGCGGCGTCACCAGCTCCTTGATTTCAGCCATCCTGAAGTTTTCCGGTGCCTTCAACCTGTTGGCGGAGAGTTGTGTCAGGTCTCTGATGATCAGCTCGTCATTTACCTGGCCCTTGTTCCAGGTGACGTAGTCTTTCTTCATCTGGTTGAGGATGAGGCCGGTAAGATATTCTTTCTCATCACCATCCTCCATCGCTGCGGCAGCCTCGATCAGTGCAGGCACTATCCGGCCGTAATGAGCATACCTGATATCGCCGTTATGATACGGCACCTTGTTGGGCTTTGCATCAAGCTTTACGCGGTCTGGCGGCGGATAGGGCGAATCCACATCCAGGTCAAAATCTGCAATGATCATAATATGATCCCAGAGCTTGTGCCTGAAGTCAGTGACCTCCTTCAGGTTGGGGTTCAGGTTGCCCATGATCTGGATGACGGTGCGGGCAGCCTGGTTCCTCTCTTCGGGGTCCTTGATGGTCTTTATGTGTTCTATCATTTTCAGAACATTCCTGCCGTACTCCGGGAGGGACATCCTTTTTCTCTGGGTGTTGTAATCGAAACTCATCTGGGAAATTTTCTGCAAAATTACTAATAATAATTGACTCCGTCAGGCATACATCCTGAAAGTCAACAGGTGAAAG
>JAVEXM010000002.1:0-37460 GCA_034004025.1 Bacteroidales bacterium | reverse complement strand
GTACTCCGGGAGGGACATCCTTTTTCTCTGGGTGTTGTAATCGAAACTCATCTGGGAAATTTTCTGCAAAATTACTAATAATAATTGACTCCGTCAGGCATACATCCTGAAAGTCAACAGGTGAAAGCATGGCAAAGGCGTTCTGACATCTTCATGCGAGGAGTTCCTCCTGTTCATCCATGACCTGCGGCTATAATTTGTGCCTGCATCAGCTGCTGGCAAAGTCCATCTGAAAGCACTCAGCCGTTTTCAGGTTCTGCAGGAGCCTCATAATCACGTTTCACCTTTTTCCAGCGGCCGTCAAAAGTAATCTCCGTGAAACCGCTGTTTTCACTGTCAAGCAGTCTCCGCGCATCCCTGACAAAGAGCATCATGGCATCATAGTCTGATGACGACCGGAAGAATTCAGGCTGATCTTCGAACTCAGCGCACGGGAGAATGTAATATTTTCGTTTGCCCTCCTCAGTTGGGGTATAGACCCAGGTGAGGACGTAACCGGCATCGGTGATGACGACTGTGTCTCCCTGCAGTGCGAGTTCAATCCTGATCATGGCCCCGCCGTCCCTCCGCCTGGTGCGCTGGTTTGAGACGAAATTGCCCATTGACCAGACTACAGGCTTACTCAGACGGCATGACCCGGTATCTGCGATCATGGGCTGGAGCACATGGGGATGCGAACCGATGACGATGTCTGAACCGCTGTTCAGGAAGGCTGCAGCCGTCTGCTTCTGTCTGGCGGAGGGGAGTGTGTCGTACTCTATACCCCAGTGGACGAAGATGACAGTAGCGTCAGCACCTTTGAGCCCGGCACCGGCTATGTCAGCGGCAGCCCTCAGAGTATCAATATAGGCTACCGTCGCCGGAGGGGGAACGACGATGCCGTTGGTGCCGTAGGTATAGCTTAGCAGCGCAATTGTGATGCTGTCGTGGTTGATCATCAGTGGCGAAAGGGTGTCTCTCTCCTCACTGCTGTTCCAGGTTCCGGTGTGCCTTATGCCCAGGCTGTCAAGCACCCTGATGGTACGGAAGATGCCCCTGGGCCCTCGGTCAGCGGCGTGATTGTTGGCTGTCACCAGGATATCAAAGCCTGCATTCCTGCATGCTTCCGCCAGTGCATCCGGGGAACTGAATTGCGGGTATCCTTTGTAAGGAGGTCCCCCGAGAGTCACCTCAAGATTGCCGATGGCGAGGTCTGCATCACTGATGAGCGGAGCAACGTATCTGAAGACGCTCTCATACGACCATGTTCCCGTTGAGTCATCGAAGGCGGAGGCTATCTGTCCGTCATGGCCCATGATGTCACCCGTGAAGAGCAGTGTCAGCACGCTGTCACGCTCCTGCTCTTCAGATGAAAGGCGAAGCAGCGTGTCAGGCGCATGCGCTCCGGGAGCAGGCACCGGCACAGTATCCTGCTGCAGTCCTGCCGCTGGGGGCAGGAGCA
This sequence comes from Bacteroidales bacterium, assembly GCA_034004025.1. Classification (GTDB taxonomy): domain Bacteria; phylum Bacteroidota; class Bacteroidia; order Bacteroidales; family VadinHA17; genus SR-FBR-E99. The sequence goes on along the minus strand of JAVEXM010000002.1, from coordinate 36,019 downwards.
AAGTGTCACGCTGTTGCGCTGCGGCGGCAAGAGTCAGTAAAAGGCCAATCAACGGCAGAATGATCTTAACGGATCTCATATGGTTCATTATATGAATTATAATCATCAAACTTAATAAAAAGCCCCGGTTTTATACAGGTAACCCATAATCAGGCCGCCTCTCCGGAATTAAAGAGGAAAAATAGTCATAACTTTGCAGCTTCAAAACAGATGGCACTTATGACGGAATTTCTTAATACAGAGCTTTTTTCGTATATCCTGCTGCCTCTTTTCATATTTCTGGCCAGGATCATCGATGTGTCGCTCGGCACCCTCAGGATAATTTTTACCACAAAGGGGATGAAGAGGGTAGCCCCCTTTGTTGGTTTTTTCGAGATACTTATCTGGCTCATGGCCATCAGCCGCATCATGCAGGACCTTGACAACTGGGTAAGCTATATCGCCTATGCTGCGGGATTTGCCACGGGCAATTATGTGGGTATGTATCTTGAGGAGAAGCTGGCCATAGGCCATGAAATGATACGTGTCATAACCCGCAAGGACGCCACTGCCCTTATTGATGACCTCCGGAGCGGCGGCTACGGTGTTACCTCCGTCAAGGCCCAGGGTATCGAGGGGGATGTGGCGGTGATTTACATAATAGCCCGGCGGAGTATGATAAAGAATGTTCTTGACAAGATCAACCATTTCAATCCGCGTGCACTTTATACCGTTGAAGCCATCAAATATGTCAACAGGGAGATATTTCACAGGGCCGAGGAGGAGCGTCACCGCAGGAGGCTGACAAATCCGATGAAGAAATAAGAGACCGGAGAGTTTATTTCTACGGTGTGATCAGCTCCACACTTATCGTGTCAAGCTCATTTGTACTGGGAGTCATCCATGTAACGATGACGTAATCTCCTTCTGCCTTGGGTTCAAAGACGATGAGGGTGTCACCGGTCACCTGCATCTCCGGGCATACCCCGGTGCTCGCAAAATCAGCAAGAGAAAACAGTTCGTAGACAAACTCCTCTTTCTCCTGGAAAAAGAACCTTATGTTTGACCAGCAGCCATTCGGCAGTGAAGCGTGTGCATAGATTGACAACGGTTCATCCACATAGCCTGTTTGAGGCACCGTTCTTGTGTCTATGGGAATTACCACATTTGAGTAGGTCTCGCTGGGCGGATCCAGCTTGCATGATGATAATATCAGGGCTGTTGCCAGGGATATTAAGGTGAGAAATTTCATATAGTCCTTTGTTGGTTAATGATCTGCATATTTTTCAGAATGCCTCCTGGCCTTTATATACAGTTTTCCCGGTACCGGTCCAGGGTACAAGCCTGCCGTTGAATTCAACCCTGTTTCCCCAGTTTGTGCTGACTCTTGCAGTAGCTGTCTCCCCGGTATTGCTGAAACTCATTACGATAGTCATATTGCCGGCATTGCCGCTGGCATTTATCACAATATTGTAAAAGCCGTTTTTATCCTCACGATTGAGATCCATCGAACTTATCCTGCCACGCAGGGTTATGCCTCCGAGGCCGTTGAAGCCCATTCCTGAGGGAGATGCCAGCTGAACATATGCATCTTTCCCCTCAACTGCCACAAAGTTTATTGTCGGGTCGGAGTTGATCATGTGTCCGTTGCGGCCCCTTATCTGGTCAGCCTTAAGTACGAAACGTCCCGATCTGATTGCCTGCTCAGTGTTTACGGCAAGTACTGCCTCCTTTTGCTTTTTCTGTTCCTGCCTCATGGCTTTCTTCTCCTGCCTGGTGAGCGGAACGCGATCCTGTGCCACAGCTGTTGCAGCCAACAGCAATATCATGACTGTAAAAAGTATCTTTTTCATGGCTTCATTACTGTTTAATACAGTGTTGGAAGCACAACAACCGTACCAAACTATTCAGTGTAATAGAGGGCGAATGTGCTGATGTGCGGGGTGGCTCTCGAGGAGGCTATGGTGAGTCTGATCTCATCTGCTTTTACCTCCGGGAAGCGTATCAGTCTCTTATAGCCTATGGTCGTTCCTGTAGCAATGGTATCCCATTTCTGCTCCGAGAGTGCCTCGATGAAAAATTTCTCCACCCGCTGTCCGCGGCTTATGTCCTCCTGCAGCATGGCCACATTGAAGGTGGCAGGGATGGATGGAACAAACGAGGCTATTCTTTTATGGCGGGGGCTCCATGAGGTGGAGCTGTTGCCGTCAATGGCATTGGAGGCTCCCCTGCCGTAGGGCCGCGCCCCGTTGAGGAGGTCATTGTCATAGAGTGCGTCAATCCATGCCTTCAGTCCTTTCAGGCTCTCAATGTCACTGTCGGTTATGAGCCCCCGGTTGTCGGGAGGGACATTCAGCAGGAGCACGGCGTTGCGTCCCACGGAGCTGAGATAAATATCCGCCAGCGTCTCCGGACTTTTTACAAGGCTGTCCTGGGAGGCGTGCCAGAACCATCCCGGACGTATTGATACGTCCACCTCGGCAGGATACCAGTAGACGCTCCCCGCATCCTGCAGCAGGGTGCTGCTGCCCAGGTCCTCGGACATCGCCGTCAGTCCTGTCTTCTCATTGATGGCACGGCTTCCGGCACTGCCGCCGGGTGCCAGTACCGTCACGCTCCATTCGGTCTCGCGCCCGTAACCGGTCTCCGTTCCCACCCATCTGACATCCTCGCCCATGATGGCAGTCACCGCCCCGGGCTGCAGCTCACGTATGAGGTCATAGTATGCCTGCCAGTCATACTCCTGCCTCCGGCCGTTCGGTCCTTCGCCGTTGGCGCCGTCGAACCACACCTCATCGACCCTGCCGTACCAGGTAAGCAGTTCTGTCAGCTGCTCCATATAGAATTTATTGTAGGCGGGGGAGTCTCCGTAGGACTCTGCATTGCGGTCCCACGGGGAGAGGTAGACACCGAACTTCATATCATATCTTTCACATGCATCCCTGAGCTCCCTGATCACATCGCCCCGGCCATCCTTCCAGGGGCTGGAAGCTACCGAGTGGGCAGTGGTCTTTGTGGGCCAGAGACAGAAGCCGTCGTGATGCTTGGCGGTGATGATCACCATCTTCATGCCGGCATCGCTGAGCACCCTGACCCATTGGTCGGCATCAAGTGCAGCAGGATTGAACAGTTCAGGGGACTCTTTGCCGGTACCCCATTCCATGTCTGTGAATGTGTTGATGGTGAAATGGATGAAGGCCGTCATCTCCAGCTTCTGCCACTCCAGCTGGCGGGGGTGGGGGACAACCCGGGCTGCCATGGCCTCCTTGACACCCATGTTTGGCTTTACGGGAAACTTAACCATCCCGGGGTAGTACTTCTCGTCCCTGTCGCCACTGCATGAGGCCAGCACTACGAGGCAGATGACGATCAACAGCTTCCTGCTCATGACCGGCTGCGTTTTGAAGAGCCTACATACCTGGCGTTCCTGAAACGCAGGGCAGACCACTCATCATCGATCGCCACCTGGCTCACACGCCTGTAACCCGATTCCTCCACTGTATCCCAGCCGCGGTCGCGGTTGATCCCGGAGGACTCTTTTGGTGAACCTCCCTTCTGGTAGGCCATCCAGAGCTTCCCGTCATCACTCAGGTTATGAATGCATGCCGGCCCAAGCTTTTTGACATCCTCCGCGTCGGGGGTGAAGGCTATCATGAAATCATACAGGTAACGGGCATTGATCTCCGTGTCTATCTGGACCCCCGGCAGCAGACCGGCAACCCGCTCCCTGAAAACTTCAGGAGCATTGAGCAGGGCAATCCGTTCCTGGTCGCCGTATCTCAGCTTCTTGAGTATGTTATCCATTATCTTCCCACTTTCCACAGGGCAAATATACAAATTAGTGACCACGGGGGAATCATCCCGTGCCGGTTGTGATTTCATCCCAAAATGTTGTATCTTTGTGTTGTCGAATTACGGGGTGCCTAACTTAACAGGCTGAGATCATACCCTTATAACCTGATCCGGATAATGCCGGCGTAGGGAAAAAGAGTAATCCATTCAGACCTGCAGCGGAACCCTCACTTTTGACAGTGTGTTCAACATTATTGCAGATGGTCATGGTGAGAAAACTTTTTTTACCGGTTTTTATTTTACTGATGACCTGCAACACGGTGAGCGGCCAGCGTACAGCCGGCACCATCACCGGCAGGGTCACAGACGCTGAGGGTCATCCCCTGGCAGGGGCTTCAGTGATTATCGAGAGCCTGATGACGGGTGTGGCAACGGATAATGACGGGCGGTATGCCCTCCGCAGCCTGCGCGAAGGCACGTATGAGGTGCGCATTTCCTATACAGGTTATGAGCCGTTTGACACCGTTGTTGCTGTCACCGGCACAGGCCCCGTCAGGGCTGACGCCGCACTTGACGAGGCGCTCTTTGTGGCTGAGGAGGTGATCGTCAGGGGCAGCCGTGCCGGGGCCCGCACCCCGATGGCTCACAGTACCGTCCGGTCTGAAGAACTGAGAGAGAGGGACCTGACCCGCGATATGCCCTTCCTGCTGTCACTCACCCCTTCGGTGGTGGAGACCTCCGACGCCGGCACCGGAATAGGCTATACATCACTGCGAATACGCGGCACTGACGCAAGCAGGATAAACATCACACTCGACGGAATACCGCTCAACGACTCCGAATCGCAGCAGGTGTTCTGGGTTGATCTGCCTGACCTGGCATCCTCCACGGGGAGCATACAGGTGCAGCGCGGGGTGGGCACATCCACCAACGGTGCCGGTGCGTTCGGCGCCTCGGTGAACATCAGCAGCATGACACCCCCCTCTGAAGGCGGGGCTACGGCAGATGCATCATACGGCTCGTTTAACACCTCCCGGCTCTCGGCAAAAGCGTGGACCGGAATGCTGGGCGACAGGTTCAATATGATGGTGCGTGCCTCGCAGATCCACAGCGACGGCTATGTTGACAACAGCAAGGCCGATATCCGTTCAGCCATGGTGTCCGGTGTATGGTCGGCACCGTCGGACCTGATCCGCTTCAACGTGATCACCGGAGACCAGAAAACGGGGATAAGCTGGTGGGGAGTGCCGGCTGAGGTGCTGCCGGAAAACAGGAGATACAATCCTGCCGGTGAGTACGTTGACGCCAACGGTGTGACCAGGTACTACGAGGATGAGACGGATGTCTACACCCAGAACCACTACCACCTCTTCCACACCCACCTATTCCCCGGCAGGGTGAGCCTGAACACCGGAATCCACCTGACAACAGGCAGGGGATACTATGAGGAGCAGAAGAGTGATGTTGACCTTTTTGAATATGGCCTGGCAGGCATGTTCCCCTCTGACCCCGTTATAGATGAAAGTGACGTTGTGCAGCGGAAATGGCTCGACAACATCTTCTACGGCGCTGTGTGGTCATTGATCAAACAAGGGAACAACACAGAATGGACTCTGGGGGGAGCACTCAACAGGTATGACGGCGATCACTTCGGAAGGCTGAAGTGGATGGAGTACCCCGGAAACCTGCCTCCGGGATATGAGTGGTACAGAAACAGCGGATTGAAGGATGAATTCAACGTTTACGGCAAGATGAATACCGTGGTCTCTGGCAGCCTGAGCGCCTTCCTTGACCTGCAGCTAAGAAATATCAGCTACCGCTTTGAGGGTCCCGATGATGACATGAAGGAGCTTGACGGCAGTCACAGGTTCCTCTTCTTCAATCCCAAGGCAGGACTCTTCTGGAGCAACGGCAGCGGGAGCGAAGCTTTTGTCTCCGCGGCAGTGGCTCACCGTGAACCTGCCAGGGCCGATTATAAGGATGCTGCCGGCGATCCGGCGGCCACACCAGGCAGGGAACGGCTGACAGACTTCGAGGGCGGGTATTCTTTTCGCAACTCCAGGGCCGCCGTGGGTGTCAACCTCTATTATATGTGGTATAATGATCAGCTCGTGCCTACCGGCAAGATCAGCAGCACGGGATACCCCATCATGACCAATGTGCCTGAGAGCTACAGGACAGGTGTTGAGTTCTCTGGCAGCTACCGGCCTTCACCGTTGGCGGCGATCAGGATGAACCTCACCCTGAGCAGAAGCAGCATAAGGGACTTCAGAAACTATTACTTCAATTACAACACGGACGACTGGAGCGAGGAGTACCTCCACAGCGACCTTGGAACCGTTGACATTGCTTACTCGCCCCGCCTGACGGGCTCTGCAGAACTGGAGGTCAATCCCGCAGAACGTCTGTCAGTCAGGCTGACAGGCAAATATGTAGGGCAGCAGTACTTTGACAATACCATGAGCCCTGACAGAACTATTGACCCTTATTTTGTAAGCAACCTGTCAGCAGCATACGGCATTGAGATTAAGAAGGCCGGCGAGCTGACATTCCGGTTTATGGTCAACAACCTTTTCAACGCCATGTATGAGAACAATGCCTATGGCGGGATGTGGACCGAAGACGGGGAGGAGAAGACATGGGCTTACTATTTTCCGCAGGCCGGGATTAACTATACAGCCGGTATTTCATTATCTTTCTGACACTATGGTGACAGGCTGGCTTTCGGCAAATTTCATCGAGCTCTTCGGTGCAGTCACGGGCATTGCCTACGTGATCCTCGAGATAAGGAGGAATATCTGGCTCTGGCCCCTGGGGATAGTCACCTCGGCGGTTTACATGTATGTGTTTGCTGCTAACGGCTTTTACGCCAATATGGGGCTGCAGGGTTACTATCTGGTGATCAGTGTTTATGGCTGGTACGCATGGATGTCGGCCACGACCGGCGCTAATTCCGAAGCACACCGAAGGGCAGGAAACTTCAATGATCCCGAAGCTCGCAGAGCTTCCGGCATTGTAGAACCGGGATTAGCCCACTCCCCTGAGAATTCTGAAGCCTGTAGAGCTTCTTCCATCGTAGAACCGGGCAATCCCACCACCAACCTCCCCCCCGAAAATTCCGAAATCATTGACGGAGCCTTGCAAGATCACGGTACCGATGTCCGGCGCATTGGCAGGTCTGTAGCTGTGTGGAGTGGGCTGGCCGCTGCGGTGCTGTGGGGAGTATTGTGGTTCGTTCTCGACAGTGCCACTGATTCACCGGTGCCGTTATGGGACGGCCTGATTGCATCCCTCTCTGTGGTAGCCACATGGATGCTCACACGGAAATACCTGGAGCAGTGGTACGTCTGGATAGTAGCTAACGCTATCGCCGTGGTAGTCTATGTTGCAGCCGGGCTATATCCCACGGCCGTGCTTTTTTTCGTATATTTCGTGATGGCAATTATAGGGCTGCGGGAATGGGCCGGGGTTAAGGCAGCAGGCAGCAGGCAGTAGGCAGCAGGCAGTCGGCAGTCGGCAGTAGGCAGCAGGCAGCAGGCAGCAGGCAGCAGGCAGGTCCTCAGTCGACAGTCCTCAGTCAGATGCAGATTGCCGGATTAAACTGAATGGTTTACACCGCAAATAATACTGTGTAGCGGTTAAGGTATTGTAGAAGAACATGATAACTATAAATTCCACCCTCACCCATCCAAAAACCGTTATCCTCGCCAATGGCACATATCCCACCCACCCGGTGCCGCTGGCCCGCCTGCAGGAGGCCGGCATGATTGTCTGCTGCGACGGTGCGGCGGAGAAGCTGGTGGCACACGGTCTGGAACCAGGGGTGATCATTGGCGACCTCGACTCGGTGTCGCCTGTGATAAAAGAGAGGTATGAGAAGATCCTGGTGCAGGACTCCGACCAGGAGACCAATGACCTTACAAAGGCAGTCAACTGGTGTGTCGCAGCCGGTATAAAAGAGGTGGCCATCCTTGGCGCCACCGGCATCCGCGAGGATCACACCCTCGGCAACATCTCGCTGCTGGCCGATTACAGCAGCAGGATAGATGCCATCATGCTCACTGACACCGGCAGCTTCAGGGTATATGACCGCAGCATCACTATAGCCTCACGGCCCGGCCAGCAGATGTCACTCTTCAGCATTGACCCTACCCTGACGGTAACATCCTCCGGCCTTCGCTACCCGCTGAAGAACCTCAGGCTCAACAGCTGGTGGAGAGGAACTTTGAATGAGGCGGCAGGATCTGAGTTCAGGCTCGAATTTAAAAACGGAAGGGTGATTGTTTTTTTGCAGTATGCAGAGTAGAAGAGGTTAATCCTCAGACATCCCTTTAGTGCCCCGACCCTGCAAACATCAGCCTCACTTACCGGGAATTCCCCGTCTCCATTGATTTGTCCGGCCTGTACAGAGAACCGGATTTGGAACAAATAGAGAGATTTCTGCCCTTTTCTTTACGAGCTCAGATGCAAAATGCCTGAACTCCGGATCAAACTCCTCCTTTTCGATATATCTCCAGATGAACATGTTAGCATAGGTTGCGTTCAGGATAACCGGTGCAGGCCTAAAAAAAATCAATATAATTATAAAATACAGGATATAAAGGTCCGAATATATTAAAATATAATTATCTTTACGCACCATATCAATCGAACCACTTAATACATGCTTATTATGAAGACAAAAAACAGATTCGCTATTTTGGGCTTGCTCTTTGTTGCCCTGACCACATTAAACTATTGTACCAAAGAAACAGAGCCGAATACAATTCCTGAAGTGTCTGCAGTTGAGGAAATTATCGGCATGACCGGCACCACAATCAATATCAGTGCTACTGCTGCTGATCCTGACAATAACCAATTGTCCTTAAACTGGACCACAGAAGAGTCTCCTGCCGGTTCTGCTCCGACAATAACCGCTTCCGGCAACAGTGCTTCCTTCACTGCTGCTGTGGCAGGGTTTTACCGCGTAAAGGTGACAGCTGACGATGGTAACGGAGGATCAGCATCTGCAATTATTAAGTTATACATCGGAGGTATTCTTCCGACATCGATAACAACCAACACTTCATATCCGGATCTTTTCGATGATGTTAAATATCCTGACTATTATGCCGTAAACAGTTTGCAGGCCACGGCAGGTGTAACATTTGCCCCCGGTGTTGTTGTAGAATGCGGTCCTGACGTGAGATTGTGGTTCAGCGGAAACACATCTTTCATTAACGCTGAAGGAACTGATGCAAAGAACATTATCTTCAGGGGTATTGACAAGGTAAGAGGTAGCTGGAGACTGATCGAAATCAATTCAAACAACCTCAGCAATAAACTTGCATATGTTCAGATCATGCATGCCGGAAGTACCGAATCGAGCAATCAGAAGACAGCAATTCTGGTAAAGAGCAATGTATCCGGACGTCTGAGCATCACCAACACAAGCATATCACTTTCTGACGGCTATGCAGTATATATAGACGGTAACACAGGAAGTTTTCCGGAATTTGCAAACAACAATTTCAGCAACAACACACTTGCTCCGATGAGGATTGGCGCTGAGGCACTGCTCGCCATTGACAAGGCCTCTGTCTATACAGGTAATGGAACACAGGCCATAGAGGTGGTTTCTGCAGGTAACACAAACGTCCGCTTTGATGATCCGGGAACAATAAAGGCTGCAGGCGTTCCATATCATATACTCAGCAGTTTGGAATTAAGAGATGAAATAACCTTTGAGCCAGGAGTTACCTGTCTGTTTGATGCGGGACTCAGGTTATGGGTCACATCTGACGGGGCTATGATAGCGGATGGTACAGCTGCCAACAAAATCACCTTCAGCGGACTTGCCCAGAACCCGGGTGCATGGTGGGGTATTGAACTGGCCTCACCTTCAACCTCGAATAATATAAATCACGGCGTTATATCGTATGGCGGAGATCCGGCAGGACGCGGCGGCAACATCTATATGGTTGGTGCTACCCCCGGATCAAGGCTGATGATCACAAACAGCACGATCTCCAACAGTGCCACATATGGTATACTAAAGGCAGCAGGTACTACAAACCTGTCCGAGGGCAGCAATAACTTCTCCGGGAATGCTGCAGGAAATATACATCAGAATTGAATCGGATGCCAGACAGGTTCATCCGGTTGTCAAAAATGGATTTTAACAACGTAGCGCTATGAGACTAATCACAACACTATTCTTATTGGCTGTTCTGACATCAACGCAAGCCCAGAAAATAAGTCGTTCTCTTCAGGACCACAATAATCAGGAGGCAGATCTTGTAATATTTGCCTATGGATCTGACTATCCTGTTAAAATTGGCACCGTAGATGCACAGGGTAACCTCCTGACGGATCTTTCTGAGGTTCAGATACCGGAACTGACTGCTGAAATCCGGGAGTTGTTCACCTCTGAGCTTTGGCTCGTCTTTGCTTTCGGTTGCGGAAACGGGAATGACTTTGGGCAGCACGGAACAGTCCCGGCTGTCAGGGGAGGAAATGTGGCTCTCATGGCTGATAATGAATGGACAGGATCCTTTTTCATTGTTTCTGATCAGGAATTGAAGCCCTGGATGGCAGATCCCGGGTACAATTCAGCAGTCAGGGGTCAATTCTGGGATGTAATATACGTTGATGCAGATGTCAGCATCAATATCACATGTCAGAATGAGATACACCTCGAGAACGGATTTGCAGAGGCATCCTATACGTATGATCTGGATTTGAAGAGGGGATTTAACTGGGTAGAATATTCCATAGAGGATATTCATGTTACAGATCCTGAAGTTATGGCCTCGTTCCCTTCAAAGGTAAAGATCAGCAATATGGCAGATCAGGGCAAGATGAAGTGGATGGCTGACTACTTCTTCTGATAAATATCCGTGGAGAAATCCGGATGGCAGGCAGCTTGCTGCCGGGGACGCAGCAGATTGCAGAGTGATATTGGGAAGGCTGATAATACAACAATTATCGCCTTCTCTTTTTTTTGAAATTAATGCTAACTTAGTTTTTTGTTTATTCGATTCTCTTTTCCTATGAAAAAACTCATCCCAATCCTGACAGCGCTGCTATTGGCAGTGTTATTTGCCTGCAATCAAACTCCGAAAGAAAAGGAAACAACTGCTGAATTCCGTTTCGAAGAATACACCATTACACAACTTCAGCAGGGCTATGACAACGGTGACTTCACCGTGACCGATGTGGTGCAGGCCTACCTTGACCGCATCGAAGCCATAGACGACAGCGGCCCGATGCTCAACGCCGTCATTCAGACCAATCCGGATGCACTGGCGATAGCCGCACAGCTTGACGAGGAGATTAAGGAGGGCAAAAAGCGTGGACCGATGCACGGGGTGCCGGTGCTGCTGAAAGATAATATTGACACCCATGACCAGATGGCCACCACTGCCGGCTCCCGGGCTCTCAGCGGCTCACATCCGCTGCAGGACAGCTATATAGCCATGAAGCTGCGCGAGGCGGGTGCCGTCATACTCGGCAAGGCAAACCTCTCCGAGTGGGCCAACTTCCGCGGTAACCTCTCCTCCAGCGGCTGGAGCGGTGTGGGAGGACAGACGAAGAACCCCTATATCCTTGACCGCAATCCTTGCGGTTCCAGCTCCGGATCAGGGGTGGCCGTCTCTGCCAACCTATGCATGATAGCCATCGGCACCGAGACCAACGGTTCAATAGTGTGCCCCTCCACCGCCAACGGTATCGTAGGTATCAAACCTACCGTCGGGCTCCTCAGCCGCACCGGCATAGTGCCCATCTCCTTCACTCAGGATACCCCCGGCCCGATGGGGCGCACGGTACGCGATGCCGCCATAGCCCTCGGGGTAATGACAGGCGTTGACGCCAATGACAGCCGCACGGCCGAATCGGAAGGGAAGTATCTTACTGATTATACCTCCTTCCTGAAGGAAGACGGACTGAACGGGAAGAAGCTCGGGTGGTTTACCTCGGCACGGGGCCGCCACTTCAAGGTCGACACCCTGATGCAGAATGTAGTGGAACACCTCAGGAGCCTCGGTGCTGAGGTGATCGAGATCGACAACATATACGACAGGGAGGCAGGCTCACTCTCCTATGAGCTGATGCTCTATGAATTCAAGGACGGCCTTAATAAATACTTTGCTTCGCTGGGCGACAACGCCCCGGTGAAAAGCGTGGAGGAGCTGATAGAGTTCAACAGGAATGACAGTATAGAGCTCCGCTATTATGACCAGGAGCTACTCATTGAGGCGCAGGCCAAGGGAAGTGTGGAGTCGGCTGAGTTCATTGCAATCCTCGGGAAGATGAACCGTCTGGTGAGGGACGAGGGCATTGACAGGGTGATGCGGGAGAAGGGGCTTGACGCCTTCATTGCACCTACCGGCTCGCCGGCATGGAAGACCGACCTCATCAACGGCGATTGTTTTCATGTCAGCAGTTCATCGCCGGCAGCCATGGCCGGCTATCCGAATATAACCGTACCAATGGGATTCATCGACGGACTGCCGGTGGGGATATCATTCTTCGGAAAGGCCTGGAGTGAACCCCGGCTTCTGGAGATGGCTTACGCCTTTGAGGCGAGCACAAAACAACGGAAAGCGCCGGCCTTTATCCCTGTGTGGCCTCCTGAGACGGACCGTTGATTGCCGTTATGTAATTGTGGACCTCTGTCTGTGAGCGGTAGGGTTTGTCGCCGGGAGCAACAAGCTTGTTCGACTGCTTCTCGTCGTATACCCTCGCCTTGACATTGTCATTCCACTGGATCTCAAAGACATCGGTAATCTCCTTCCTGATAGCTTCATCAAATACAGGACATGATACCTCGATCCGGCGGTCAATGTTCCTCGGCATAAAATCTGCCGAGGTGATATATACGAGCTCATCACCCCCGTTGCAGAAGATCATGAACCTCGAATGCTCAAGGAACCGGTCAACAATGCCTATCGCCCTTATATTCTCACTGACGCCTTTCAGACCGGGTACCAGCGAAAGCATGCCCCTGACTATCAGCCTTATCTTTACACCTGCACTGCTCGCCCTGTACAGTTTGGCGATAATCTCCTCGTCGGTGAGGTTGTTTATCTTAATGTTGATCCAGGCCTCCCTGCCGGCCTTTGCATTTCTGATCTCGTTCTCTATAAGCATTACCAGCTTGTTGCGCAGACCGAAAGGTGAGACCAGCAGATGGTAAAATTTGTCCTTCCGGTAGTTGGCGACGAAGAAGTTGAATGCCTTAACCACCTCGTTTGTAATCTTTTTGTTGGAGGTCAGCAGGAGATGGTCTGTATAGACCCTGGCAGTCTCCTCGTTGAAATTGCCGGTACCCAAGGCGGCATACCGCTGGATTACATCATTCTTTTCCCGGGTGATGAGACAGAGCTTTGAATGCACCTTCAGTCCTGGCACACCATAAATGACCTTCACCCCCTCGGAAAGCAACTTATTACCCCACAGGATGTTAGCCTCCTCGTCGAAGCGTGCCTGAAGCTCAACTACCGTTGTGACGCTCTTGCCGTTCCTGGCTGCATTCATCAGGGCGTTGATGACGCTTGAGTTCCTTGCAAGACGGTAGAGTGTAATCTGTATTGAGGTTACATAGGGGTCTATCGAGGCCTCCCGCAGCAGGTCGATGAAGTGGTTAAATGTATTGTAGGGAAAGAAGAGCATCACATCCTTCTTCCTGATGACTGAGAGTATGCTTTTGCCGTAATGGATGTCACGGTGCCTCACCGGAGGAAGTTTTTCATACCGCAAACCGTCGCCGGGGATGTCGATGAACTTCATGAAATCCTTGAAGTTGTGATATCTGTCTCCGGGTATGATCACATCATCAGTGCCGAGGTTCAGCTTTTTCTTCAGTATCCTGAGGAGGTCGGCAGGCATGCTCCGGTCGTGTACGAACCTGACGGGAGTACCCTTCTTGCGCTGCTGAAGGCTCTTTGAAAGTTTGTCGATATAGCTTTCCGAGATGTCATCAGCAATGTCAAGCTCAGCATCCTTGGTGAGCTTGAAGGTATAGGCCGACAGCTCGTCGAAGGGGAGAATGTGAAAGATATCCCTGAGCTCTGACCTGATGACGTCATCAAGGAAGATCACATACCTGTTGCCGTTTTTCTCCGGCAGCTGGATGAATCTTGGCAGGATCTCCGACGGAGGTATCTCCAGCAGTGCGTACCTGTTTTTGCCGCTGGCGGAGTCGGTCAGCAGTATTGCAAAGAAGACGGCATCATCAGTGAGGTTAGGAAACCCGCTATCCTTGCTGATTATCAGGGGCATAAGCCTGTGTCTCACCTCCTTGCGAAAATAACTCTTCACAAACTCACACTGATCCTTGTCGAGCTGCTGTTCATTGACGAAGTGTATGTTGTGATTTTTCAGCTCCTTCTTCAGGTCGGAATACGTTTTCTCAAACCTCAGGTTCTGCTCGAGAACGATCTCCTGTACTCTCCTGAGGGTGGCTTTGGGACTGTAACCAAGTATACTCTTTGACTTGCCTCCGAACAGTGAGAGCCGTTTCAGTGTTGCCACCCTGACCCTGAAATATTCATCAAGATTATTGGAATAGATGCCCAGGAAGTTAAACCGCTCAAGCAGAGGCACGTCCTTGTTCTCCGCCTCCTGCAGCACCCTCTCGTTGAAGGAGAGCCAGCTTATCTCCTTGGGAATATAGTCTGTGCTCATGCCAGGTCTTTCAGTGTCAGGTAATATTCCGTAATTCCGCTTTCGGGCTCAACCTCTGACCAGCTGGCGACGTCGAATGAGAGGCAGTAGATGCCGGTTTTGGACAGCACCTCCGGCTCGTCGGCGGCAAACCAGGCTGCCATCTCAGTAAGCATGGGATTATGCCCGAACAGGGTAACAGTGTGATCCTTGTCGTTCAGCTCTCTTATGAAAGAGAGGAACTCCTCCTCCTCCAGGCTTTGATACAGTTTGGCATTCAATCTTACCTCGTCGGGACTGATACCGTATTCCCTGGAGAATATCAGTGCTGTCTCCAGTGCCCTGAAGGCTGGGCTGCTTATCATCCTGCCGGGATCTTCCCTTTGGGAAAAGAGCAGCTGTGCCATAAGCTTTGAATTTTGTTTCCCTTTAGGCGTCAGTGACCGTTCAAAATCGGGTATTCCGGGGAGCTGATCCTCGGCCTTGCTGTGTCTTATGAAAATGAGTTTTCTTTTCGCTGCCATATCAGTGACTGATTTACAAATTTGCAAAGTGATCTGTTGATCATATTCCGAAGCTGGTACCCATCTCCCTGGCCTGTTTGACCATCGGGTCATCAGGTTTGACAAGCTTCGTTTTTCCCGCCACCTCCGACAGTTTGACAGATGTTATCTGTCCGTCACGCTGTGCCACCATCCTGCCGTACTCCTCCTTTGCAATCAGGGTTGCACCGGCGGCGCCGAACCTTGAGGCCAGCACCCTGTCCATGGGTGAAGGTGTACCTCCCCGCTGTATGTAACCCAGCACCGTCTCCCTGGTCTCCAGTCCCGTCTCTTCCTGTATCCTCTTTGCCAGGTACCTGCCGGCCGAGCTCTCACCCTCGGGTACCCTGATGCCTTCTGCCACTACAACAATGGTGTAGGGCTTATTGTTGTCAGCTCTCTTCCTGAGATACTCCATCACCACTTTTTCATCATGTGGTATCTCGGGTATCAGAATGACGTCACCACCTCCCGCCATGCCGGAGTAGAGGGCGAGCCAACCGGCGTTGTGGCCCATGATTTCAATAACCATGATCCTCTTGTGCGAGTTGGCCGTCGAATGCAACCTGTCGATGGCTTCCGTGGCAATGTTCACTGCCGAGTCAAACCCGAAGGTGATGTCGGTACCCCAGATGTCATTGTCTATGGTTTTTGGGATACCCACGACGTTCAGTCCCTCTTCCGCGAGCATGCCGGCAGTCTTCATGGTACCGTTACCCCCGATGCACACCAGACAGTCGAGCCCCATCTGATCATAGTGCTCCTTTATAAGCAGAGGCTTGCGCGTCTCGTCTTTCTTCTTGCCGTTTTTCTTGAAGGGCTTCTCGCGGGAGGTGCCCAGGATGGTTCCCCCCAGTGTAAGGATACCTGACAGATCGCTCTCTGTCAGCTCGCGGTACTCCTTGTGAATCAGCCCGGCATATCCGTCACTGATACCGATGACCGTCATACCGTACTTAACTATTGCTGTCTTGCCGACACCCCTGATGGCGGCGTTGATGCCGGGACAGTCGCCTCCTGCCGTTAAAATGCCGATCCGCTTCGCTTTGCTGTTTTTGCCCATTTTTTTATGCGATTGGTTGTGGTTAACTATTGTAAATGTATGAAAAATAACTGCAAAAGATTGCCGTCATGACCCTGTGAAATGGTTTAAATATACAATTCAAAGGAGTTGGCTGAAAGGGAAAGTCGTTACAATTATGTAACTTTATCACCGGTCAACGGATAGCATATGGCTTCCAAGGAAAAAGATAACAGGGCGGATATCAAGGCGTCGATGCTCGAATGCATCAACGGGTCGCTGATATTGCTTTCTCAGAAGCCCCTTCCTGACGGTAACGCCATCCATGACATCAGGGTGATGATGAAGAAGCAGCGTGCTGCGGTACGACTGGCGAAGCCTCTGCTCGACGAGTCGGTCTACCGCAGGGAGTACCTCGCGGGGAGGGAGACGGGCCGCATCCTCTCTTCATGGCGTGAGAGCAATGTGTTGCGCAAAACCATGAAGGCGCTCAGGAAGGATCACCCTGAACTTTTCACCAAACTGTGGGACAATGAGACAGTGCAGAACCTGCTGCGTAAGCCTTATGCCACATGGGAGCAGGCCGGGGTGCAGGCTAAAACTGTCAGCCAGGTGACGGAGCAGCTGACAAAGGCGAGGTACAGGATCAGGTTCCTGAGCCTCAACGAACCCGATTTCAGGATGTTGCTCGGCGAGGTCGAGCAGAGCTACCTTACAGCGGCAAGAGCCTACCTCGACTGCCGTAACAATCCCAGACCACGTCTGCTGCATGAGTTCCGGAAGAAGTCGAAGACGATGATGTACCAGCTGGACTTTTTCCGCCACCTTAATCCCCCTGCGGTGAAATCGCTGGAGAAGAGGCTTGATGTCATGACACGCAACCTGGGAAAATACAACGACCTTGACCAGATCCTCGGGATCATCGGATATAAATACCGCGACGCTGCCAACAGCGATGTAAATGATGAGCTCGCCATAGTCATCAAAGACAGGCAGGAGAGCTACCTGATGAAAGTGTGGCCTGCGGCCTACAGAATTTTTACGCCGGGGAAGAAACTGCAGGACCTGCTTGACATCTCCTTCTGAAGCCCTGCCGGAATATCTGCCGGAAGCCTCCTTCCAAGTTCATTCCTCAGCATCAGCCTGGAATCTCATTCTGAAGCCCTGCCGCAGGTTAGTGTCATTGTTCCTCAACCGAACGTACAAGTGTCATCAGCTGCATCCTGTTCCTTACGTTGGTCTTTGCATAGATGCGTGATGTGTGATCCTTTACTGTCTGGAGGCTGATGAAAAGCCTGTCAGCTATCTCCTGGTTGCTCAGTCCGTTGCAGATCTCCCTGATGATGTCGGCCTCCCTCGGTGATATCTCATGTTTCAGGTAGAAATCTTCTATTCCGTGAGGCATTTCATGATTGGCTGGACATGTTAATACGCTGAGATCAGTCCTGTAGGTAAGCCATGCCGGCAGCAGCGCCATGCCGGCAAAGAGCAGGAAGACAAATATGAGAGCCATCCATGCTGAGTGCGGCATGAGCAGCAGCACTGCTGCCTGTGAAAGGACACCTGCTGCAACTATGACTGCCAAAGAGATGCGGTTTGCTGCGGAGGTATAGCCTGACCTGCTGCCTGTCAGCATGAACGCTGAAATTAGACCGCTGATCACGGCGACAACGGCGTAATAATATTTGAACATGGGCAGGGCCTCCCCAAACTCCATGTCACGCGAGATGATGCCAAGAAATGCAATGACGCCGAAGTTGGCCACCAGGAAGATAACCGTCAGATAGTTCTTAAATCCCGCCTTCGAGTATTCCCCGCTGAACCTGATCAGCATCAGCCACCCTATGACAAGAAAGGGAAGTCCCAGCAGAAGTGAGATGACAGAGACAGTGGAGATCAGTTCCGGGGTGAGACGCTCCCCGGTGACGGCAATGATGATGAACTGCCCCCAGATACCGTAGAAGCCGAAAGCAGACATGAAGATTAAATGATAAAACAGGGATCTGAGAAAGGGCAACGGCTGTTCTGACAGCAGCCTTGTCGTCAGCAAAATGCCCCCCGCAGCCATTGCAGCACAGAAAATAAATATGATCAGAATTATGAACTCCATCCGTCGTCGGCCGTAATCTGCTGAAAAACAAGTACTACCAAAGTAGTGTCGTGCATACTAAAGTAGGATTCTGTAAAATCACTACTAAGGTATGAATTCCATTTTACCCTGCAGTGATAGATTTGCTTCGACAAACAAATTTTTCCCAAACAGTAAAAAGCATTTAAAATGGAAACAAAAAGAATTTACCGTTACGTTCCGTCATTCAGCGGATCATACGGCACGGGGTGGAAGGCGATGGCAGACAACTTTCTCCGCCTGCTGCTGGTGGTGCTTGTCCTGGTGATTATCACTTCACCCATGACTGGCGTCAATGCAAAGTATGAGATGGATGCAGGCGATTTCAGAAACATGCCCTTTGACATGGACGACTTCTTCAAGATCGGGGCTATTGGTCTGGCAGCTGCATTCATGGGGCTGATTGCGCTCCTCTATTATTTTCTCCTGCTCCCTGTTTTCAAGTACGGTGCCAAAATGATGTTCGTTCAGGCATCCAGATCCATTACACCTGACTTTGACATGCTCATCAACGGTTTCAGGAAGGGTTACCTTAATATTGTACTTGCCAACCTGCTCGTCACGGCGCTCGTTGGCATCGGCATCGTCTTTTTGCTTGTGCCGGGCATCATTATCGCATGTCGCCTTGTCTTCACCCCCTACCTGGTGATGGACCGCGGGCTTGATCCGATTAAGGCTGCGGAAGAGAGCTGGAAGCTTACCCGCGGGCATGGCTGGACCGTCTTTCTGATGGGTCTGGTGGCTTTCTTTATCTATATAGCAGGAATAATCTGCTTCGTTGTCGGGGCGCTTGTATCTGACATGTGGGTCAAGAGCTCCTTTGCCACCCTCTACAATTCGGTGCTCATTGAGAAAGGACTGTACCAGGTTGAGACTGTAAGCATTGATGAGCCAGCAGCAGACAATGCTCCGGAAGCTTAGTCAAAATAAATTGTTGCACCATTAGATAATAACATTGAACTTCTTCATGCAGGGGGCCGGCAGGGATGCCGGCCCTTTTAACTTTATTGATTATGTTGCTTTCGCGGCCCTTTTTTTTTATACTTTTATCTTCCTGAAAACATAAACCAGACATCATGAAGACAAAAGGGTTCATTCTTTTCCTGGCAGCAGCTTTCCTGCTGCCCATCAATGCCGAGGCTCAGCTTGGAAGCAAACTGAAGAAGAAACTCGAAGAGACAGTAAGTAAGGCTCTTGAGAAGGAGGTCACTGAAGGAGAGGCTGCGGAAGCAGCAGCTCAGGAAGCCGGGGGAGAGGAGCAGGAGGGAAGAGAGTTTGACCTGTCAAAACTGGGCATAGGAAAGGTCACGGCCACCTACGAGGATAACTATGATTTCAGGGGAATGATGGCAATGAAGACTGAGATATTTGACAAGGGCGAGCCTGAAGGTGTCATAGATGCTGATATCTGGATGAATGCCGAAAAGGGAAATATAGGAATGGAGAGCAAGACCCTGACAGACGATGAGGGTCAGTCATTAACGGCGTCAGTCATTGTGGACTCGAAAAATAAGGTGATGATCACGGTTGCTGATGTCCAGGGGGGAAAGACCGGCATGATTATGACCATTCCGGATTCTCTGGCTGCAGAAACCTATGACCCTGATGCCGGAGCGGAGAGCGATGTGACGGTCCGCAAGACCGGAGGCAGCAAAACAATATGCGGTTACCGGTGCCATGAGTATGAGGTGACCGAGGATGACGGCAAGGTGAAGACGACAGTATGGGCCACGGACGACCTGAAGCTGACAGGAAATATGAAGTTGCTTGCAAACCAGAAGGGAATGCCCCGAAATTATGGCGGCAACAGTATTAAGGGAGTAATTATGGCTTCCGAGACCTACGACAAGGGTAACCTTGCAAGCAGATCGGAAGTGACGAAGGTAGATCTTAACGCTACACACTCAATATCCCTGGAAGGCATCTCAATGATCCAGATGGATATGGGCAAGTGGTCGCAGAAGAATAAATAGCCGGGTATTGCAGGTCACATCCTCGTCAGCTTCGCAAACCGAAGCAGCAGTTTCTTTGTGCCGGCGCCTGCGAACTCAATGACGGCCGTAGTGTTGGGCGGTTCTCCGTCAACGGAGATCACCTCACCCTCCCCGAATCGTTCGTGCCTCACCCTGTCGCCCGGCTTCAACCCGGCGTTGATATCAGCAGGCAGTGACCCGCCATTCACATTGCCGGAGACGCTGCCCGCCGCGCCTCCGTGAGCACTGCCGGATGCCCCTCCTGAATAGCTGCCGGATCTGCTTCCGGCGCCACCGTCGGTCGTACTGCCGGCAGCACCGCGATCCGCACCGCGTGATGCCCCGCCCGCAGCTCCGCCGGTAGCATCCCTGAGTCTGATTATCTTCCTTTTGGTAGTGGTTGGCACAAATACTTCCATGCTCTCATCGAAAGGAGGGCTGTCAGCAGCCTGGCGCCGGCCAAAAGGCATACCTCCGGTCTGGGGATACCAGAGATATTCACTCTCGATCTCGCCTATGAAGCGGCTCGGCGAGCTGCTCTCCAGCGATCCCCACCTGTACCTGTTCAGGGCATAGCTCAGAGTGACGCGCCGGCAGGCCCTGGTCAGTGCCACATAGAAGAGCCTGCGCTCCTCCTCCAGCTCACGCGGGTTATAGAGGTTCATGTTCGAAGGAAAGAGGTTTTCCTCAAGACCGACAATATATACATATTTGAACTCCAGTCCTTTGGCTGAATGTATCGTCATCAGTGTCACCTTGTTCCTGTCTTCCGGCTTCTCCAGGTCCTGGTCGGTGAGCAGTGCCACGGACTGCAGCCATGTGGCAACGTCGGCAGGATCACCATTGGTTAGCGCCACCTCGGTAAACTCCTTGATGCCGTTGAGTAGCTCCTGCAGGTTCTCCAGCCTGTCTATCTCCTCCGGTACCTGCCCATGCTTCAGCTCCTTGATGATACCGCTGGCCGATGCCATGCTGCTTGCCACATCCCAGGCCGTGGCTGTCGTGGCTGTCTCCATTGCGGGCAGCATCAGACCGGTGAAGAGGTTCACCTTTGACCGCAGGGCAGGAGTGAGGTAAGTGTTGCTCAGCTCCGGTGAGGAGATGATCTCCCATATGCTGCGGTCTATGCTGCGGGCGAGCTCCATCAGCTTCTGTACCGTGGTGTCGCCTATGCCTCGCTTTGGGTAGTTGATAATGCGCCTGAGTGCCTCCTCGTCGTCAGGATTGACTATCACCCGCAGGTAGGCTATCAGGTCGCGTATCTCCTTTCGCTCGTAAAACGACTTTCCGCCGTATATCTTATAGGGTATGTTCCGCTTGCGCAGCATCTCCTCGAAGATGCGCGACTGGGCGTTGGTGCGGTAGAGGATGGCAAAGTCATTCCAGTCAAGCCGTTCACGCATGCGTGTGTCAAGAATGTCAGAGGCGGTGACGATGCCCTCTTCACTGTCAATGGTAGTCTGCACTACCCTGATCTTCTCACCCTCATCGTTCTTCGAAAAGATGGTCTTCTTTATCTGACCGGTGTTCTTCTCTATAATGCTGTTGGCCGCGTTGACGATGTTGCGCGTGGAGCGATAGTTCTGCTCCAGCTTGAAGAGACGGTAGTCGGGGTAATCATTCTTGAAGTTGAGGATATTCTCAATGCGGGCACCGCGGAACGAATAGATGCTCTGCGCATCGTCACCTACAACGCACAGGTTCCTGTGCTTTTCAGAGAGCCTGTGAACGATGATGTACTGTGCATAGTTGGTGTCCTGGTATTCGTCCACAAGGATGTAGTCAAACCGGGTGCGGTACTCTTCGAGCACAGCGGGAAAATCGCGGAACAGGATGTTGATGTTCATCAGCAGGTCATCGAAATCCATGGCATTGGCCTTGAAACACCTTGCGGCATAATGCCTGTAGATAGTGGTCACCTCTGGCACCCTCGAGGCTTTGTCGGCCTCGGTGATCTGCGCTATGGAGCCGTATTGCTGTGCGGTAATGAGGTTATTCTTGGCATGCGAGATACGCGCGGCAACGGAGGCAGGCTTGTAAAGGGAATCGTCGAGCCCCATCTCCCTGATGATGGTGCGTATCAGGCTCCGGGTATTGTCCTGATCGTAGATGGTGAAGTTGCTTTTGTATCCCAGGTAATGACCGTCATGTCTCAGGAACCGCGCAAATATGGAGTGAAAGGTTCCCATCCAGAGGCTCCGCGCAGTGTCGGCCCCCACGATGGTGCTTATGCGCGCCTTCATCTCTCCTGCCGCCTTGTTGGTAAAGGTCAGGGCCAGGATCCGGTGGGCGGGCACACCCTTCTGTATCAGGTATGCCACACGGTAGGTCAGCACCCTGGTCTTGCCGGAACCGGCACCGGCAATGACCATCGCCGGCCCTTCAGTGTTGACAACGGCGGACTGCTGTGCCTCGTTAAGCTCTTTGAGGTAGTCGCGAAACATCAATGAGAATGCAGAAATTATTGCCCCAAAGAACGGCATTTTTTTATTAGGTTTGCATATCATTTTCACCCGTTTATCCGTTTAGAAGGTGTGTCAAGGTACCTGGTCCTCATAATCATAATGTTACCGCTTGCACTGCAGGCGCAGATCACTGCCCCTGATAGCAGGACCGTGCGTACGACCGACTATCCGGTCACGGCACGGCATGACCCGGTATTCATATTCTGCGACTCCGATGGTGCAACCACAGGCACACTCATTGCAGCCAGCCCCGGTGGTACGGCACCCTTCACGTTTGTCTGGACAAGGTATGACCAGGCTGGGGGTGGCTTTTCGGTACCGGTGAAGACGGAGACAGGAACAACTTCGACGGCCTCCGGCCTGACTGAGGGAGGCTACCGGGTCAGCATAACCGACGGAGGTGGGTACTCCACCCAGCTCTATGCCTGGGTCAGCATCGACAAACCTGTGGCATTGGCGGAACTGCGGGTCTTTACTTGCGACTATGTGGCACTCGACGGCACCAGGGCAGTCGATCAGTTTAACTATTATGACCCATCCACCGGAGCATCACGCACCCTTCCCAACGGGGTGAGGCACCTCTGGTCGTCAACACCGTCATCGGCGATACCCTATCCTGACCTCGAGATAGATCCCATAACCTTCTCCCCGCCACTGGAGGATGTGAGATATAATCTCGAAGTTACCGACAGCTTCGGATGTTCAGCATCATCGTGGTTCGACTATGAGTCGATCCATGTCAGGGCCGACTTCACCGCTGAGCCGACGGAGGGTGAGGCGCCCCTGGAGATAACCTTCACGGACAATTCTGTCAGGGCTTACAGTTATCTGTGGAAGTTTGGCGACGACTCCGTATCAAACCTGGCTGATCCCGGAACACACACCTATTATATCCCCGGTGAATACAAGGCGACGCTGATCATAGAGAGCGAGCTCACCTGCAGTGACTCGGCCACCGTGGAGATCAAGGTCCTTCCCTCATCATTGCAGATACCCAACGTATTCACCCCGAATGACGACGGCATCAATGACCACTTCATCCCCGACAAGAAGTCGCTGAAATTCCTTGACATGCAGGTGTTCGCCAAGAGCGGACACAGGGTCTGCCACTACCGCGGCGGCGGAGAGGATCTTCGCGACTGGCAGGGATGGGACGGCAGGATCAACAACTCCGATCGCCGCGCCCAGCCCGGCGCCTACTTCTACGTCATCAGAGCCGTCGGCTATGATGAGGTGGAGTACGAGGGCAGGGAGTACCGGGGCACGGTCTATCTCTTCAGGTAGCATTCCAGTCGGCAGTCGGCAGTCGGCAGTCCTCAGTTTCAGTCGGCAGTTGCCAGTCGGCAGTCCTCAGTTTCAGTCGGCAGTTGCCAGTCGGCAGTCAGCAGTTTCAGTCGCCAGTTGCCAGACGGCAGTCAGCAGTTTCAGTTGGCAGTCGGTAATTTGACTGCTGACTGCGGGCTGTAGACTGAGGACTGAACCAGCCATTCACCGGCACTTTTCCGCACCCCACAGATATTTAACATTTATTTGACGAAAAAAACTTGCAAAACTGAAAAAGTTTTCTGATTATTGCAGCCGATTTCAGGCAAGCCAATGAATCAGACAGAAGAATACGATTTGAGAATCATCACTGGTGCGGCAGAACTGTTCCGCCAGTTCGGCATCAGGGCAGTGACCATGGACATGATAGCCAGCCACCTGGGCATTTCAAAGAGGACAATCTACGAGCGGTTCCGCGACAAGGACGAGCTTCTCTTCGCAGTCATGGATTCAATGATCGGAAAAAGAAGAGAGAAAACCGATGCAATACTCAACTCGTCACCTGATATAATATCGGCAATTTTCGCAATGATACGTACCGGCACGGATCATGCCGCCCTGATGAATCCGCTGATACGGTCTGATCTCAAGAAGTATCACAGTAAAGTTCTCAGACGGCTGAGGGAAAAATGTGAAAATCCTGATCATGAGGCGGCAACGAAAATACTGGAGACAGGGATTAAGCAGTCTGTATTCAGGGATGACCTTAATATTGATATCCTCAGTCGTGCGTTCAGTGCCCTTGCATCAGTTATCGGAGATGAGAACCTCTTTCCGCCGGAGAAGTTCCTTCAGCGTGACCTGATAAGGAACGTCATGCTGACTTTCCTGCGCGGCATCTCGACTGCCCGTGGTATTGAGCTGATTGATTCCATGGAGCATGAAATAATTTAGCCAACACGCAAAAAAAATATAAAAGATCTATAAGCAACCTGTATGAACAGAACGGATAAAAGCATCTGATTAATACCCAGATACAGGTCCTGTTTGACCAACAACAAATAATCAATAAACGAATGGAAAGAAAAACAATCGCAACTGTTTGCCTGATAATAATGGCCGGTGCCGGCAGCATTACGGCCCAGGATGTGCCGGCATCCCTCTCGCTTACAGTAGGCCAGGCGGTAGATTACGCCCTTGACCATAACCGCAGTGTCACCTCGGCACGGTATGACCTGCTGGCATCTGACAAAAGTTACCTGGAGGCTCTCTCAGCAGGGCTGCCCTCCGTCAGCGGCAGTGTCGGGCTTAATGACAACCTGAAGCTTATGACCACTCTCCTTCCCGGAGAGATTATCGGTCAGCCAGGTGTTAAGGTGCCGGTCACATTCGGGTCGCAGTTCAATGCCTCATTCGGTGTGACAGCCTCGACGGCCATCTTTAACGCTCCCTGGATCATCGGGATTAAAACCGCAAAGCTGGCAACCGATCTTGCTGAAAAAGGGTTGGAGCAGACCGAAACCAACACCCGTGAGAGCGTCATGACAGTCTACTACCTGATTCTGGTATCCCAGGAGACCCTGAAGGTCATAGAGGCCAACCTTGAAAACCTCAACGAGATACTGGCCTCCACAAAAGCAATGTACAGCGTGGGTATGGCCGAGGCCACCGATGTAGACCAGATGCAGTCGACTGTCTCCACCCTGATCAATACAAAGTCATCAATGCAGCGAGCCCTTGAGGTCAACTACAACCTCATGCGGTTCATGCTCGGTGTTCCCAGGGAGACGGAGGTGAAGCTCACGGAGACGCTTGACAGCATCGTCGAAGAGATAAATGTTGAGCAGTTGCTGGGGCAGGATTTCTCCATCGAGAATAATATAGACTATAAACTTATTGAGGGTCAGGTCAGGATGTCCGAACTCTCACTCACCGGTGCCAAAGCTGCCGTGTTGCCCTCACTGGCCGGATCGATATACTATAACAAGGGCGGTCAGGGCGATGAGCTCAATGACCTTCAGTGGTTTCCCAACTCGGTCCTGGGCTTCCAGCTGTCAGTTCCCATCTTTGACAGCGGTGAGCGGTATGCAAAGATCAGCAGGGCGAAGATCAACCTCGAGAAGGCCCATAACACCAGGGCGATGGTTACCGACCAGCTGCTGATGCAGGAGAAGGAGCTACGCTTCAACCTTCAGAGCGCCTGGGAACAGTACAGGCTCCAGAAGGAGAACACAGAGATTGCATCACGCGTCCTTAAAAGCTTCGAGAACAAGTATAACCAGGGGATGGCTTCGAGCCTTGACCTCACCCAGGCGAACAACAACTACCTGACGGCACAGAACAACTATCTCTCTGCCCTGATGAACCTCCTGCAGACCAGGGTGGCCTTCAACAAGCTGATGAATAACCTTTAACGAGTAACAAACACAACAATCTTCATACAATGAACCGTAACATTCTTCCAATTATTCTTGCCGGCGCCATGATCATGGCATCGTGCAACCGGCAGGGCCAGCCTGCCGCCGGACAGGCCGGAGCAGACAGTGTGGCAGCAGCGATACCCGTCAGGGTCATGCCCGTAGCAAAGACAACCATAGCCCGCACAGTTGACTATACCGGTACCATCCAGGCCTATGAGGAGGTCAACCTTGCCCCCTCCACCCCCGGCAGGGTAGACAAGATATACGTTGAAGTAGGCGACAGGGTGCAGAAGGGACAGCAGCTCTTCCTGATGGATCGCACGCAGTATTATGCCAATAAGATACAGCTCGCCAACCTTGAGAAGGACCTGGCGCGTCTCGACACTCTCCTGAAGGTGGGAAGCGTGAAAGAGCAGACCTATGACCAGACCAAAGCCCAGTACGAAGTCATGAAGGCCAACGTCGACTTCATGGAGGAAAACACCCTTCTTGAGGCTCCGTTCAGCGGCCTGATCACCGGCAAGTACCTCGAAGACGGAGAGCTCTATTCGGGCGCCCCTGGAATGTCGGGCAAGTCAGCCGTTGTCACCCTCATGCAGATCAACCCTGTAAAGATAATAGTCAGTATCTCCGAACAGTATTTCCCCCTCATCAGGAACGGGATGAAAGTACGGGTAGAGGCTGATGTCTATCCGGACAAAAAATTCGAAGGCACCATCTTCAGGATCCATCCGACCATTGATGCCATGTCGCGTTCATTCCGTGCAGAGGTGCGCATCAGCAACGGCAGCGAGCTGCTTCGCCCCGGGATGTTCGCCAGGTCATTCATCGACATGGGCCGCGAGGAGGCCATCGTGGTCCCGGCCAACGCCGTCATGATGCAGGAGGGCACCAATGAGAGATTCATCTTTGTGGTGGAGAATGGCGTGGCCGTAAGAAGACCTGTAGTACTGGGACAAAGATTCGATGACCGCTTTGAGATTGCCGGCGGCGATCTGAAGGAGGGTGAAAGCCTCGTCATCGACGGCCAGGCACGCCTTAAAAACGGCCAGAAGGTGGAAATATCCGAATGAGATTCACAAGAGACACTATCAGAATATGAGTATATATGCCAGTGCAGTAAAGAAGCCAGTAACCACCATCCTGATCTTCATCATCACGATGGTCATGGGGCTCTATTCCCTGACGCAGCTGCCAATCGACCTCTACCCGGAGATCGAGCTCCCCTTCCTGTCGGTTTACACCACATACCCCGGAGCCAGTGCGGCAGATATTGAAACGAACATAACACGTCCGATAGAGGACGCCCTTAACTCCGTCTCCGGACTGAAGGAGATGACATCCACCTCAAGCGACAACGTGTCGGTAGTATTCATGGAATTTGAGTATGAGACCAACCTTGACGAGGCATCGAATGATGTGAGAAGCTCCATGGCCTTCATCCAGAGCTTCCTTCCGGAGGACGCTGAAGACCCGACCATCTTCAAGTTCAACTCCAGCATGATGCCCATCATCTTCTATGCCATCACCGCGGAGGAGAGCTACAGGGGTCTTGAGAAGATACTTGACGAGAAGCTGGTAAACCCGCTGAACCGCATCGACGGAGTCGGTAACGTCGGACTCTCGGGCGTACCCGGCAGGGAGATCTATGTTGAGGTCGACCCGCGGCGTATGGAGGCCTACAATCTTACGATAGAACAGATAGGCAATGTGCTCCGGGCTGAGAACCTTAACATGCCTGCAGGATTCCTGGAGATGGGCAAGATGGACTATCCGATCAGGATCCAGGGCGAGTTTGCAGAGAGCGATCTGATCGCCGACGTGATCGTAGGTAACTATAACGGTAACAACGTCTATCTGAGAGATGTAGCTTCGGTAAACGACACTATCCGTGAGACAAAGCTGGTTTCGAAGATCGACGGGAAGCAGGGGATGACCCTGTTCGTGCAGAAGATGTCAGGCGCCAACAGTGTCCAGATATGCAACGAGGTGGACAAGGAGATTAACAAGCTTCAGAAGGATCTGCCCCCGGATATCCGCATCGATAAGATAATGGATACCTCGGAGTTCATCCAGGGGTCCATAAACAACCTGACGGAGACGCTGATGTATGCCGCCATCTTCGTGGTGCTGGTGGTGCTCTTCTTCCTCGGAAGGTGGCGCGCAACACTCATCGTCATCCTGACGATACCGATATCACTGCTCGTGGCCTTCATCTATATCTTCCTGACGGGAAGTTCCATTAACATCATATCGCTCTCGTCACTCTCAATTGCCATCGGGATGGTGGTGGACGATGCTATAGTGGTGCTCGAGAACATCACAAAGCATATCGAGCGCGGCAGCCGTCCGCGTGAGGCAGCCATCTACGCCACCAACGAGGTATGGCTGGCAGTCATCGTCACCACCCTGACGGTTGTGGCAGTGTTTCTCCCCCTGACTTTCGTCCAGGGACTGACCGGGGTGCTCTTCTCACAGCTGGGGTGGATCGTTTCCATCACCATTATCATGTCAACCCTGGCCGCAATCACCCTTACCCCGACACTCAGCTCACTGCTGCTACGGGTCAGGCCGATAAGGGAGAATGCCCCCGTCTGGACGTGGGACGGCTCCATTCACAAGTTCCTGAAGGGGCTAGACGGCTTCTACGTTAAGACTCTCTCGTGGGTGCTTCATCACAAGAAGTTCGTGATTGCTGCTGCAATCCTGATTTTTGCAGGGTCAATGTTCCTGTTCAAATTTATAGGTACGGAATTCATGCCTGCTGCCGATGAGTCACGGGTGTCTGCTACTGTCGAGCTTCAGACCGGTACCAGGGTGACGGAAACGGAAAAGGTTGCTGACAGGATCGATTCAATCGTCAGGGCACAGATACCTGAGATTAAACTTATCTCGATGTCTGCAGGTACCGACGACAGCGGAGGGTTCACCTCGCTTTTCAGCCAGGGCGGAACCCATGTGGTAACATACACCTTTGCCCTTCTTGACGTGGAAGAGAGGAGCAGATCGTCGGAGGAGGTGGCCGAGGAGATACGCCGGATCATTGCCCCCATGCCGGAGGTGATCAACTTCTCTGTGCTGGCTGAGGCTGGCGGCATGGGAGCCATGGGCGGAGGCAACACCGTTGACATAGAGATATACGGGTTCGACATAACCCAGACAAACATGTTGGCTGAACAGCTGGCTGAGAGGGTAAAAAAGATCCCCGGTGCAACCAACGTGGATATAAGCCGCGACAAGTCCAAGCCGGAGCTTCAGATCATCATTGACCAGGACAAGCTCCTGAGGTACGGTCTGACCACCGCACAGGTGTCGTCGATGATCAGGAACCGCGTCGACGGCCTTACAGCCACCCGTCTCCGCCAGTTCGGCGACGAGTATGACGTCATCGTAAGATACACGGAATCGGCCCGCAACTCTATCACCGAAGTGCAGAACATAGGAGTGGCGCTGCCTTCAGGACAGGTTATCAGGCTGGGCGAGATTGCCGAGGTCAGGGAGTACTGGTCGCCGCCCAACATTGAGAGAAAACGAAAGGAGCGCATCGTCACCGTGTCAGTGACCCCATACAAGAGGGCGCTGAACCTGATAGTGGCTGACATACAGAAGGAGCTCGACAGCCTGGCCATCCCCTCCGGCGTGATGGTTGAGATCTCTGGAGCCTTCGAGGATATGACTGAATCGTTTATGGATATCGGCCTGCTGATGGTTATCTCGCTGATACTGGTATACCTGGTTATGGCATCGCAGTTTGAGTCGCTCAAGATGCCGGTCATCATCATGCTCTCGATACCGTTTGCCTTCTCGGGAGTCGCCATGGCGCTCTTCCTTACCGGCACCAAGCTCAGTCTTATTGCCGGCATCGGAGCCATAATGCTTATAGGTATAGTGGTCAAGAACGCCATCGTGCTCGTCGACTTCATCAACCTGACCCGCGACAGGGGTGTTGAGCTCTACCAGGCAGTGCTTGACTCGGGCCGCTCGAGACTGAGGCCTGTGCTGATGACCTCATTAACAACCATCTTGGCAATGATGCCGCTGGCACTGAACCCGGGAGAAGGGTCAGAGCTCTGGCAGCCCATGGGTATAGCCGTCATTGGAGGCCTGATCTTCTCTACCATCGTCACCATGGTGCTGGTGCCCGTGGGTTACGTGTTGATAGCCCGTCACGGCGAGCGCGACAAGAAACACAAGATGGCATTCAGGGATATGAAGTTCCTCGATGACATAAAGGCTAACCATCAAAATCCGGAAGCATGAAGGCAGTAATGATAATATATAACCTTGCCCTGACCGAGAAGATCGAGTATACGCTTGAACAGCTGGGCATCAGGGGCTACACCCAGTGGGACAATGTTGAAGGTGTGGGCTCATCCACCGGGGTGCCCCACCTGGGGACGCACACCTGGCCCGAGATCAACGGTGTCACCCTCACCTTTGTTGACGAAGAGAAGGTCTCCCTGCTGCTCGAGGCCGTGAAACGCATTGACGCCATAAACACCGAGGTGGGCATCAGGGCATTCGTCTGGGCCGTGGAACAGGCAGTGTGATTCCCCGGTAAACGGGACGAAACCTCCGGTGGATCTTCTCCGAGGGCGAAGAATCCGACGGCGTACGCAAAGTCCGTGGCAGCCCGCGATGCTTCCTGCCGGACGATGTAATCCGCTGATTGATAAGATGCAGCGACACCTGCTCCGGGTGTCGCTGCTGCTTCAGGCATATGACGGAATTTATGTTTTGCAGCAATTTTATTTCCAAAAGGAATAATTTCTATTTTTATGGCGGAAGAATCACCAAAATAAAACTTAAAGCCATGTCGAAATTTATTTCTCTGTTTTCATTGCTCATTTTTCTGCTTCTGGCAACATCATGTACAAATACCGGGGGAGATCAAAAGGTCACAGCATCGGAAGCTCCTGCAGGTATAGCATCAGATGCAAAGCTTAATCCTGACCTTGATGCCAAACTCGGGTCGTGGCTGAAAAAAGATGTTGAGTGCTACGGTATAGTTGTCGGTTATTTTGCTGACGGCAGCACCCTGGGCAAATCGGTCAAATGCAGGGTAGTGGCCATCAAGCCTGACAAGATCAAGATGAAGACCATTGAGAGCGTCAGCCTGCTCCCGGGAGAGGGGTGCGACAAGATGGGACTGGCCTACGGCGACACCTGGTGGGAGGAAGAGGGAGACATCTTCCGTACGCGCGAAGAGGCAGAAACCTATATCAGGGAGAAGGGCTGGACTGCAAAGTAGTCCTCAAATCAGCTTTTTTCATGTTAGTGATAATCCTGCTTCTTTATCTGTACACCATCTGGGATGAGTGATCAGGACCTGGTAAAGGCCGTTATCAGGGGTGATAACAGCGCCATGCGCGACCTGATATCCAAATATCAGGAGCTGGTGCTGAACACCTGTTATAAGGTCTTGCAGTCACGGGAAGATGCCGAGGACATTGCCCAGGAGGTCTTTATTGAGACATACCGCTCCGCTGCGGGCTTGAGGTACGAGGATAACATCTCATTCTGGCTATACCGCATTTCACTTAACAAGTCGATTAATCACCTCAAGCGATCACAGAACTTACTGTTCCGGTCGCTGATGCAGCTTGAGACTCTCTTCCACCATGATAATCCGAGGAACATGAGCCCGGAACCGCATTCAGATGACCATCCGGGTGACAGGCTGGAAGCAGCTGAGAGAGATGAGATTGTTAAAAAGGCTGTGGCAACCCTGCCGGCAAACCAGCAGAAAGCCTTCATACTCTATTACTATGAAGAGCTTTCGTACAAAGAGATAAGCAGCGTGCTGGGACTGTCCGTAGCATCGGTTGAATCACTTCTTTTCCGTGCACGTGAAAATCTGAAGAAAAAATGTTGTCCCGACCATCCATTAAAAAAGGAATTTAAAACTTCAAATCATGATACCTGAAAAAACAAACAGGATTTTGCTTTGGTTAAACCTGATCCTGATTTTGATCATCACTTCGGCTGTGGTCACCTTTTTGGTAATGAAGAGCGCCGGGAAAAAGCAAACTGATGATCCGGGAGTTATCAATTCCATGGACATGCTCCGCAAGGAGCTCAGCCTGACTGATGAACAGTACCGTAAGGTTCTGGTGGAGAATGACCGGACAACCCGGACATACAACATTGTCTTTGACATGATGTGCGAGACCAACGTGGCAATGATCGAAGAACTGGCAAAAGAAAACAGTGATCCGGTGGTACTTGACAGCCTCTCCAGGAAGGTGGGAACACTCAGTGCCTCACTCCGGAGACACACAACTGACTACTTTATGAACCTTAAAAGCATCTGCAACGAGGATCAGCAAAAAGAGCTTACCATAATCTTCAAGAGAATGATGCAGCTCGATGAATTATGCCAGAGCTGCAACAAGAGAGAATGCCCCAGGAGAGAACGGATCAACAATATCGGAAAATAATTTTCTGAAGTGACCGCAGGTTTCCGGCTTCTCAATTGTCTTTTTATTATGTGTTCATCTTTATTCTCATCAAATCATGCCAGATTATATTTCGGATCTTGCCAATAACCTGAAAAGCAAGAAAATAGAAGTTCCCGACTCATTCGCTGACGATGTCATGCTCAGAATTGAGCGACGGAGGGAGGGAGGATTCAGATCTATGTCGGTGCCTTCGCGGATACTTCTCTCCACAGTGGTGCTGGCGATTTACTGTTCACTGGGAGTCCTGCTTGGATTAAAGGGCTACAGCGATCTGCAACCTGACGGTAACTCCTCTTCACATGAGGCCCTGGTGGAACTGATGGACTCGCATCACATGAGTACCGACCTGCTCCATGATCAGCTCTTCAGGAATTTTATCTTCAAACAATGATTTTATACCGGACCAACTCTATGAAAAAACAAAACTGGTACAAGCTACTATATCAATTTGCGATAATTGGTGTGCTCACATTTATGGGCTTCCGCCTGCTCTTTGACAAGGCTTATGCACCTGACTTCGAGGCCTACTGTCCTTTTGGCGGTTTGCAGGCACTGGGGAGCTACCTTACCATGGACTCTCTCTCCTGCTCCATGACCAGCACGCAGATCATGATGGGAGTGGTCCTCTTCATCGGCATCGTGCTATTCTCCAGGCTCTTCTGCGGTTATATCTGCCCCCTTGGGACCGTGGGAGAGTGGATAGGCAAGCTGGGTGACAGGCTGAAGGTCAGGATAACACCTAAAGGCTTTGTTGACTATGCCCTACGTCTGCCAAAGTATGCATTGCTATTTATAACATTCTACTTCACCCTGAAGTCGAGCGAACTCTTCTGTAAGAAATTTGACCCTTACTATGCCGTTGCCTCCGGCTTTGACAGTGATGTCGTGCTGCTGTGGGCTCTCCTGGCTATCGTCGCCCTTGTTGTCGGATCACTCTTTGTAAGGCTCTTCTGGTGCCGCTACCTCTGTCCCCTGGGAGCCCTCTCGGCCATATTCAAGTTCTCCTGGTGGTTCCTGGGCGTGATGGCACTCTATGTGGTACTGATCCTGGTGGGTCTTGATATATCCTATGTATACCCGCTCCTGGTAATCACCGCCGGCGGCTACATTCTCGAGGTTACACGGATGAAGAAGGTGTGGCCTGATCCGGTGCATATCACACGAAACACGGTGACATGCATCGACTGCGGTCTCTGCTCGGAAACCTGTCCCCAGGGTATTGATGTGGCACGGATGGAGAAAGTGACCCATACAGATTGCACACTGTGCGGCGACTGTCTGCATGCATGCCCCGAGAAGGATACACTCCTGATCAACAAAAAGAATATGAAGTGGCTTCCCGCAGCAGTGCTGGGAGCACTTATCATCCTCGGCATTGCCGCAGGCAGCCTGTTCGAACTGCCTACCATAGATCAGAAGTGGGGCACCCCGGAACAGTTGGAAAACGCCGGTGTGTTTGAGATGGAAGGACTGAAGAACATCAAGTGCTTTGGCAGCTCAACGGCTTTCGCCAACCAGATGAGAAGACACGAAGGGATCTACGGTGTTGCCACCTATGTTGCCAACCACAAGGTGCGGGTGCTGTATGACACATCGCTTTATGACGACGAAAAGCTGCAGCAGCTAATGTTCGTGCCGGTTAAGCGTGTCGTCAGAGCAGTGGCGAAGGATGTTGACTCGGTCACCTACTATACCCTTACCGTGGATAAGTTCTTTGATCCGCTTGATGCCACATATCTGCAACATCTGCTCAACCAGAAGACAGATGCCTGCGGCTTCCAGACCGAATTCGCCTGCCCGGTGATAGTGCGCATTTACTTCCCGGCAGGGAAGGAGCCTGGCAGGGAAGAACTGACGGAGGTTATTGAGTCAAAGAACCTGACTTTCACCTCAAATGATAACGAGTTTCATGTCAAGCTGCCCTATAAAGTCATTACCTTCGATGATGAGCCTCTGACAATGTCAAAGAGAGAATATGCTTCAGCCATGTTCGTTCCGACGAGTTCACGCTTTAACGGATTCTCAAATTTCTCGGATGATGTTGTCTCACAATATATCCTCATGATGGGCACAAACTCATCACTCAAGGCCAGGTATACATACCTGGTCAGCCACCTTTCTAACGATGACGGCATAATAGCCTTCGAAACCGCCCTGGACTCAGCGGGGGCGGAGATGGGTGTGATCCACTACGTTGACACGGTCACTGCTCCTGACAACATATATGCCGCTGTCAATGCCGACACACTTGTCTTCCATTACACTGACGGCCGTACGGGCAAGCTCGCAAATCCCTTCAGCTTCCCTGACCCCGGCACAGTCAAAAAATAGCACTGAAAAAGATAAACCGCGAACCCTTTAACTGCAAACAGATAACTGACAAACGACATATGTACGCGATAGAGTGCAAAAACCTCACCCACTTTTACGGGAAAAAGCTGGTCTATGAGAACCTGACCTTCAATGTCGAAGAGGGCAAGATACTTGGCCTCCTTGGCAAAAACGGCACCGGGAAGTCAACCACTATAAACATCCTCAACGGTTTCCTGCAGCCCTTTTCGGGGGAGTGTCTCATCTACGGGGAAAATACCCAGACGCTCACCCCGGAGACCAAGAGAAGGATCGGGTTCCTGATAGAGGGACATATCCAGTATTCCTTCATGAATATTCACCAGATAGAGAAGTTCTACTCCGGATTTTATCCTGACTGGAACAGCGCACCCTACTGGGAGCTGATGTCAAAGCTGAAGGTCACCCCGAAACAAAAGATCTCGACCATGTCATGCGGCCAGCGGTCGCAGGTGGCTCTGGGACTCATCCTGGCACAGGATCCGGACCTGCTGATCCTTGACGACTTCTCCATGGGCCTTGACCCGGGATACAGGAGGCTCTTTATTGACTACATGCGTGAGTATGCCAAGGCTGAGCACAAAACGGTCTTTGTCACCTCCCACATCATACAGGATATGGAGCGGCTAATAGACGATGTGATGATCATGGATTACAACAAGATACTGGCACAACAGCCTGTTGATCAGTTCATGAATACCTTCAGACAGTTCAATATCACTCTAACCTCACCGGAGCAGGAGGTTGACCTCGACGGCATTGCAGTCAACATTGAGAAGGTCAAGGACAAAGTTGAGTTCTATACATATTCCACGGAGGGTGAGGTTAAGAATTATCTCACATCAAAAGGTCTTGCCTACAACTCATTTGAGGAGAAGAAGATGTCACTCGAAGATGCATTTATAGGACTCACGCGCAAGTATTAACACTGAACATCACACATATGCTTAAATCAATATTGTATAAAGAGTGGATTAAG
>JAVEXM010000142.1:0-5515 GCA_034004025.1 Bacteroidales bacterium | reverse complement strand
TAGGTCTCTGGTTTCCATCAAATGTCGTCGTCAATGATAACCCGTGCGGTCTCTCTTCTGACTTTTCTGATACTGCTTCCCCTCTCACAGGAGGCGAGAGCCGCCGTTCAGGATGACAGTGATACTGCGGCAATCAATAAAAGGTCAACAGACGCCTACATCAACGCCCGCAGAAACCCCGACATTTCGATACTGATGGCCCACCAGTCATTGAGCGCATCCCGGTCATCAGGCTACAAAAAGGGAATCGCCGATGCTTCCCTGGCCCTGGGGATGGCCTATCTGGCCAAATACAACCAGGGCGACAGTGCTTATTATTATAATAACCTGGCTCTCGCCACCTATGAAGAGACCGCGGACATTGCCGGACAGGCCCGGGCATGCTACGGACTTGCCTATGTTCACAGCTTCAGGGATGATTATCCGGCATCGGAAAAATACTCTGTCCGGGCTCTCGAGTTGTTTGAGAAGGCAGTTGACCACAGGGGAATGATCAACACCCTGAATGTGCTTGCCTACCTGGCAAGGCGGGAACAGGACCTCGATAAAGCCCGGGGCTATATAGAACGGGCAATCTCTGCAGCCAGTGAAGTAAGTGACACGCTGCCACTGGCAGATGCTGTCAACAATCTGGGAAATATCTACAAGGATATGGCTCTATTCAGCCAGGCAATTGACTCTTATTTTGAAGCACTGCGACTCTGGGAACTGAAAAAAGACACTGCAGGAATGTCAATTGCGTATGGCAGCATCGGCCTGGCCTATCTCTACCAGAAGAACTACCCGAAGGCTCTCGAATACAGCATGAAGCATCTCGTGCTGTCAGAAAAGCGCGGCGATCTGTGGGAGTCAGCCAAGATGTGCAATAACATTGCGCAAATATACAATGCCCGGCAGGTATATGACAGTGCCCTTATATTCCACCACCGGAGCCTCAACCTTCACAGACAGATAGACCTTGCAACAGGTGTAGCCGATGCATGCCACAATATCGCCGCCACCATGCTCTATATGGGAGAGACAGACTCTGCACGCTGGTACAGCAACAGGGCCATAGAGATCGCAACGGAAAAAATTATTTCTGTGCCACCCTCATATTTTCTGACGCTGGGCAATGTGGAGCAATACCGGGGTAATTTGAAGGGAGCAACGGATAACGCCCTCCGTGCATATAAGATTGCCAGGGAAAGGGAGATGCCCCTGGTAATCTCGGACGCTTCTCTGCTGCTCAGCGACATATACGGCAGAACAGGAAGGGATGACCTGGCATACCGGTATCTCAGGGAACACATGCAGCTGAAAGACAGCATCAGCAACGACGAATTCCTGAAGCAGGTAACACGGATGGAGATCCAGTACGATTTCGATAAGAAGCAGAAAGAAGCTGAATATAGCCGGATGCAGGAAAAGATGGTACGCGACCAGAAGATCAGGCAGCAGGGACTCTATCTCAAAGGACTTGCCATTCTGCTTTTCCTGGTCGCTCTTATCTCACTCCTCTACCTCCGGCACACCCGCCTGATGGCAAAATATTCGCAGATCGACCTCGAGCAGAGGCTGCTGAGAGCCCAGATGAACCCACATTTCATCTTCAACTCACTGTGTGCAATACAGGACCTCATAATGGCTGACAAACCGCAAAAGGCCAACGCCTTCCTCACAAAGATCGCCAGGCTGATGCGCAACATACTTGAAAACTCACGCGAGGAATATATCCCTCTGGAGAAGGAGATCGAAACACTGAAATATTACATGGATGTTCAGCAACTCAGGTTTGAGACGGGATTTGAATACGACATCAACGTTGATCAATCAATTGATCCTGAAAATGTTTCTGTCCCGCCCATGCTTGCTCAACCATGCGTTGAGAACTCTATCGAACACGGTCTGTTGCCCTTGAAGGAAAATGGAAGGATCGCTGTCAGCTACACTCTGAAAGAGGGTCTTATCATGCTCGAGGTGACGGATAACGGCATAGGCCGCGAAAAAGCTGCTGAGATCAAACCAACCGTGAAGAAAGAGTCGGTCTCCACAAAACTTACTGAGAAGCGACTTGAGCACTTCAGGAAGATTCTCAGGGAGAAGCATATCAGTTATGAAATCATTGATCACTACGAGAAAGGATCTCCGGCAGGAACAAGGGTTGTGATGATGCTTCCATATAAAAGGATTTATGCATAACTTAAGACCCGGTTAACGGGTCAGTTATGAAAGCGATTATAGTAGATGATGAACCGGCAATCAGGAATACCATCTCGGCCCTGCTAAGAGAGGTTTTTCAGGATATAACTGTCAGCGCCCTTGCCGGGTCAGTGGAAGAGGGATATACTGCTGTCACGGCACATGAGCCCGATCTGCTTTTCCTTGATGTTGAACTGCCCGACGGACTTGGATTTGACCTGCTGAAGAGGCTGTCTCCCGTACGTTTCCGCACCATCTTCATCACCGGTCACCAGGAGTATGCCCTGGATGCAATAAAGGTCAGCGCACTCGACTACATCCTCAAGCCGATCGACACTGACGAGCTCTCTGCAGCAATAGAAAAGGCCCGTGAGATAATCAACCACGAGGAGGAGCAGCTCAAGATGCTGGCTCTCAGCGAAAATCTGTCAGGGAAAAAGATTTTAAAACGGATCATTCTCCGCACTTCAGAAGCTCTGCAGCTGATCTCCGTAAGTGACATCATCCGTGCCGAGGCTGATAGCAACTATACCCATTTCCATCTCGCGGGAGGCAAACATATTATGGTGTCACGTACCATCAAGGAGTACGAGGCTATGCTCAGCGGCTCGGGGATCATCCGTGTACATCAGTCGCATCTCGTCAACCTCAACCACATTGACAAATTCTTCAAACATGACGGAGGCTACCTGCAGCTCAAGGACGGCACCACCGTGCCCGTCTCGCCCAACCTTAAGCAGAGAGTGCTGCAGGCTATCACTGATCACCTTTACGAATAAAGGTCACCTGATCCGTATTGACCTTCAGATTGAGGCTCCGAAGGAGACGAAATCCCGATGCCCAAAGGGTGTCGGGACCTCAGACTTCAGACCGAGCGCAGCGACAGACTGCAGGACCGCATGACTGCATGACTGCACGACCGCACGACTGCAGGACAAAAATCCTTTGAATACTAATTCAAACCGCCCCTTTACTCATTTGCTCTTGATTCAGGCCTGAACGGTAAATAACTTACCACAAAAAACTTAAGGCCATGAAGTATTCAGTAATTTTCACAGTGATTATTGCACTGTTGTTCTGCTTCACCCCCGAAGCACAGGCGCAGATCAAAAATCCGCTAAAGGTTGTCAAGAAAGAGGGTGAGAACAGAACCAACAGGGGCATTGACAAAACCATAGACAAAGGTTATGATAAGATTGAAGAGGGTATTGGCAATCTCTTCAAGAAGAAAGACAAGAATGACAAGGAGGGCGAAGCATCAGGCCAGGAAGAGGGAGATCAGGCTGCAGGTCCTGACCAGCCAGGCGAGGGTAGTGCAACTACCGGTAAAAAATCAGACCCGGTCCTTAGCTGGTCCAAGTATGACTTTGTCCCCGGTGACAAGGTGATCTTTGAAGACAATCTGGAAGGTGAGGAGAACGGTGAGTTTCCCTCGCGCTGGGACCTTCACGACGGCAATGCGGAGGTTGCCATGCTCGACGGTGAAAATGTAATTATGTTCAGGGAATACGGATCTGAGATAATTCCTTTCATGAAAGACGCAGAGTCTGATTATATGCCGGATATCTTTACGGTTGAGTTTGATGCATACATCCCTCACGATTATGTCTCCGTAGACCTTTTTGATCCTAAGAACCAGGATACACCCCGTGGAAGCAACCGGCTTTATGTATACGGTGACAGGATGGAGTGTAGCCCTGCCTCAAGCAACCTTCCAGATGGTCTAAGTCTCGTAAACACTTGGATACATGTTGCCCTTGCTTATACCAACGGGAAATTCAAGGCTTACATGAATGATACGCGACTGATAAATATCCCTCATCTCAGCTTCGAGCCCACTGGAATGTCTATTCGTGCATTGCATGCTAGCGATAAAACCCCCTACTACATAAAAAACATCAGGGTTGCCGAAGGAGGAGTTAAGTATTATGACCGCTTCATGCAGGATGGCAAGATCATTGCCAACGGCATACGCTTCGATGTGAACAAGGCTACTCTGAAGCCCGAGTCAATGGGTGTGATTAATGAGATAGCCACTCTTATGAAAGAACACCCGGAAGTCAATTTCAGCGTAGAGGGTCATACTGACAGTGACGGCGACAATGACTTTAACCAAACACTGTCTGAACAGCGGGCTGTGACCGTGGTCAGTACACTTAAGGAGATGGGAATTGATGGCAGCCGCATGACCTCAAAG
Organism: Bacteroidales bacterium; assembly: GCA_034004025.1. GTDB lineage: Bacteria > Bacteroidota > Bacteroidia > Bacteroidales > VadinHA17 > SR-FBR-E99. Next base: position 1,137 of record JAVEXM010000142.1, on the reverse strand, counting down.
GGATGGGGCGAGAGCATGCCCATGGATACCAATGCCACACCTGAGGGCAAGGCAAATAACAGACGAGTTGAATTCGTGAAGAAGTGAGAGCAGAGTCAAGCTTGCTTGAGGCTCTGCCGAGCGCCGAGCGAATGCGCGAAGCGAATTGTGAAGAAATGAGTGCAGGGCCAAACTTGTTTGAGCCCTGCCGAATGCCGAAACAAATGTGCGAAGCAAATTGTGAAGAAATGAGTGCAGGGCCAGAGTTACTTTAAGCTAGGCCCCGGGCACCGAAATATATTTTCTATCCAATTACCTGAAAAATGAACTACACATTATGATAAGATGAGAACAAGTGCATTTTTTACCCTGATCGTACTGGTACCTGCAATATGCCTTATGAGCGGCTGCAGGTCGAAAAACAAACCTGCCGGAACCGACAATAAGGCAGCTACTGAAATGGCAGAAGCCCAGGCTGAAGAGCCTGAAACCAATGAACCTGATGCCGGCAGCAAGGGCAAACCCCTAGGCGTAAGATCAGGGATCATTGAGTACTCCTACTCTGGTGATAAAACCGGCAAATCAACCCAGTACTTTGATGACTACGGTGTGAAGAGCGCTGTTTACGCAGAGATAGTGCAACAGGGCGAGGAGAGCAAGGGTTGGTCTCTGACCCTCGGGGAAGATCAGTACATGTGGGATCTGAATTCCAGCCAGGGTATGAAGACAAAAAACCCGATGGTAAAACAGATGATGGAATTATCCGGAGGAGATATTCTCGAATATATGGCCGGTATGTATGAACAGATGGGAATGACAAAAAGCGGAACAGAAATGTTCCAGGGCAAGCAGTGCACAGTATTTAAGGGAGATATGGGCAAGGTACTTATATGGAAAGGCCTTATGATGATGATGGAGATGAAAATAGGTGATATGGTATCCCGCCAGGAAGTCACCTCCATCAAGACCAATGTCAATGTTGACGGCAAATATTTCCGCATCCCTGATAACATAACATTCAATGAGATACCAGGGTTCTAAACGGGCACAACTCAAAATGCATACTCCATGAACCGCATAAAACACCTAAAGGGGAGCCTGGCTGTCGCAGTGCTCAATCTGGTTCTGTTCTTCCCAATCACAGCCACTCCCCTTTTT
>JAVEXM010000141.1:0-5747 GCA_034004025.1 Bacteroidales bacterium | reverse complement strand
ACGGCCCGGAGCCTCACCGATAATCATGATTGCGGCATCACGGTTCCCCTCTCCGAAAATGACATGATTACGGGTTTTTGACAGATCGCACCGCCTGCAGTTCAGAATCTTCTCCTTCAGTTGATCGAAGTCGCTTTCCCCGTCAGGTTCGAAGAGTGAATCCTTCATTTTGACAATTTTTTCTCACTCTTTCCGTCGTCCCGGTCAATTCTTTCGATATCCTCAGAGCTACACTTGACGCAGCTCTCTTCCGGTGTGTCAGAAACTATTGTTTCATGGCAGTGGTTGCACCTGTACCAGTACTCGCCGGCTATGAAGGTGCCGCCGCGGATCAAAATCGCCTTGCCCTCGACGAAGGCTTTTGCCACGTTCTTGCGAGCCTTGTCGTAAAGCCTGGTGAATGTAGGGCGGGAGATATTCATCCTCACTGCCGACTCCTTATGGGTGAGATTCTCATAGTCGGCAAGGCGCAACGCTTCGTACTCCTCAATGGACATGACAACAGATTCCAGCTCACGCATGGGCACGCCGAAAGGCTTGTAACCCTCCATCGGCGGAGGCATCTTTATATGTCTGTATCTCCTTCTGTTGGGCATCAGCAATAAACAAGACCACCCCGGTCATTTCTGCCGGAAAGGAATGGTCTTACAAATTTAACAACCTTGCGGCAGATTATTTAATTTTTTTTGCTGCCTGCACAACCCGGTCAAAATAGATGGCAAAAGGCCTGTAGGCCAGATGTGACCATTTTGAGAATGGCACCTCTATCATCAGCATCGGGAATAGCACCATCAGATGGAAAACATATGTGTAATATGTGGGGTAAGGCATTCCGTTAACCCTGAAGATGTGAACCAATATCCCCGTAATGGTTGTGAGGGTCAGCAGTACGAGGAAGGTCCAGTCAGTGACATGTGAATGTTTGCTCTTCTCATCTTTCTTTCTGAAGCGGGCAATAAGGAAATAGATCACTCCGGTCAGCAGTCCTGCCGTCGCATAATAGCCCAGTGATCGCTGCGGATGTGTCCAGTGATAGATATTGTCTGTCTGAAACCATCCAAGGAAGAAGACTATCATTATTAACATGATCACATATCCACTCATCAAAAACCAGTGTATTATCCAGTAGGAGCTGAAGGTGAATTTTTTGTCAGTTCCCAATGTGTCACATTTTGAGAATTGCTTCTGGGTAGCAAAATGGAAAATCAGATTATACAGTTCGGTAAAATATAATTTCAGGGGAATCTTCAGCCCCTTATTCTTCCTGACGATCTTCAGGTACATGTTGAAAATGTTGGAGAGCAGAAAGAAGCTGAGGAAGCCGGCCATGATCCAGTCGCCTATCTCCACCTGTTTCCAGGGTGCAAAGGTGTTGAGTTTCACACCTCCCTGGTCCGTTAGTTCCGTGGTCATGGGGCCATGGAGGAAGAGAAACAGGAAAAATATCACCAGTGAAAGAAATATTATTGATCCGAACTCCCATGCCTTGGAGATGTAGAGCTTTCTTCCGAGTCCTGTCCAGTCATATACAGAAGTCAGGTATCGTCTGAGTGACATCATCAGCTCTGCCGGTTTTGCATCCTGGGGGCAGTAAGTTGTGCACTGACCGCAATAGTAGCAGAGCCAGGGTTTCAGTGATGCATTGATGTCATCCCTCAGTCCCAGGACACTGAATCTTACCATCTCGCGTGGAAATGAGTTCTGTTCGTCAGAGAGTGAACATACTGCAGTGCATGTACCGCAGTTATAGCAGGCGTTAAAATCAAATGCGCCGAATTTTTTCAATTCATCGCCGAACTTAGTATCTACCGCAGCCATTACGATTTGATTTTATAGGTGAAAAACTCGTCCATATCGTCAATTGCACCTGTCTGGACACTTCCGTACTTAACGAGCGTCATGAGATGGAACAGCATTTCGTGCGATGGTATTTCCAGCTTTTGGGAGAGTTGCACGACAGTCATCTCACCCTCTTTAAGTGCTTCAAGGATCGATTTTTTTGTCCTGGTATATTTTTTCAGGTTCTCCTTCACACTCTCCGGCACTTCGCGTTTCTCGCGGAGTATTTTATAGGTCTGTCCCTGTTTTTCTTCCATGGTTATTATTTCTTCCTGGTACTTAATGGTTACTTAATTTCCTCAGCCAGTGCGTTTATCATTGTTTCCATCTCCTGGTCGGAGTATGCAACCAGGTCGATAGCATTTACCGGGCATACCGGCAGACACATACCGCATCCCTTGCAGACGGAGTTATTGATGGCAGCGATCTCCTTGCCTCCATCCTCTATCTTTTTCACGGCGTCAAACGGGCAGGCTTCCATGCATTTTCCGCACCATGTGCAGAGTGAAGCATCAACCCTGGCTATTATCGGCTCGAGCTCCAGTTCTCCTTTGCTTACGTAGGAAAACGACTTTGTGGCGGCAGAGAGGGCCGAGTTTACTGACTCTGTGATGTTTTTTGGGCCCTGGCAGGCACCGCAGATGGTAACACCGTCTATCACCGTCTCAACCGGCCTGAGCTTCATGTGGATCTCATTGAAGAAATTATCTCTTCCTTTCGGCAGTTTGAACAGTGATGCGACGCTGTTGTCAGACCTTGGCACCATACCTGTGACAAGCACAATGAGGTCGGCGTTCACGCTTATCTCTTTCCTTGCAGTCATGATATCGTTGATCCTGACGGTGGTTTTTCCGTTTTCCCTGATGACTGAGGGAGGGTCATTCTCGTACGACTGCAGGTATATGTCACCCATCTTGAGTGATTCGTTGTAGAGCAGTTCCTGCTTGCCGTAAGTCCTTATACCCCTCGTAAAGTGATAGTTGGTTATACCCCTGAAACGCTTCTTTGTCTCAATGGCTGAATGGATGACGGAGGTACAGCAGTAGCGTGAGCAGTACCTGTTCTCACCTGAGATATCTCGACTGGCCTCTTCACGGTTGTCGGTTACACTGCTTCCTGCAGAGCTTGCGCCAGCCTCAACCTGTCTGCTTCCAACGCAATATATATAGGCGATGTTATGAATCTCCTTTCCCCTGAATGTCAGCTTCTCTTCACACATATCGATTATGCGTTTGAACTGAGGCAGGGTGACCACATTGTCAAACTGCAGATAGCCGAACTCTCCTTCAGAAGGAGCATACGGATCAAATCCGGTTGCCATCAGAACAGATCCGGCCTTTACTTCCACTATCTCCTCCTGCTGGGAGAAGTCAACGCTTCCGCATACCTTCTCGCATTCTCCGCACCTGGTGCAATTCTTAATGTCAATGACCGGGTACTGGGGGTACTCGCTCGGGAAGTTGTGATATATCGCCTTCCGGGTGGTTATATTGAAGTTAAAGTCATCAGGTACCTCCACGGGGCAGGCGTCAATGGCTTTCTGCAAATTACCCTCATCGCATTTTTCGTTGATGTACCTGGGTGTCACCTTCACCTTCAGGGTAAAATCCCCGATGTTTCCTCTGTTTTCAATTACCTCTGCTCCGGTCAGCAGCCTTATGTTGCTTCTTTTTACTATGTCATCATAGAGACGCGTCACCAGCTCCTTCCCGGTCTGGTCGGTAGTGAAGAGCAGGTCCCACTGTGCCACGCGTCCACCCACGAAATGTTCTCTCTCGATCAGGGTGACCGGACAGCCCATGTCGGCGAGCTCAATGGCGGCCCTCATGCCCGATATTCCTGCTCCGATTACTGCAACAGCCTTTCTGGAAGGTATTGTAATCGGGTCGAGTGATTCGGCAAGTCGCACCCTGGCGATGGCTGCTTTGACAAGGTGTATGGCTTTCTCCGTTGCCCCGGGCTTGTCGTCAGAGTGGGCCCATGATACCTGCTCCCTGATGTTGGCATGGACATAGTTGTACTTGTTGAGGCCTGACCGTTCGGCCACAGCCCTGAACGTCGTGAGATGAAGCTTGGGCGAGCATGAGGCAACAACGATACCGTCAAGCTGGTTGGATCTGATGTCCTCAACCATCTCCTTCTGGGTGGCATCACTGCAGGCGAACATGGTAGTCCTGGCGAGGAAAACGCCCTCATCGTGTTCCACTGCGGCTTTAACCTTTTCCACATCCACATAGTCGGATATGTTGCCTCCGCAATGGCAAATATATACACCTAATTTCCTGTTCATCACTTTCGGATTATATAACTCATTGCTTCTGATGATGCTGCACCTGCAGAGAGGATCGAGTCGGGAATGTCCATCGGGCCTGATGCCGTGCCGGCCACGAAGACACCGTCAATACTCGTTCTTGCCGGGCTGGCAAGGAGGTCTGTCTGACAGACGTATTCAAACGGATCAAGCCTTAGCTGGCCGCTGTCAAAGAATGCGGCGTTGTCAGGATTGGAGACCACACCCACTGAGAGTATCACCATGTCATGGCTGGCCTCTTTCACCACATTCTCATTTATGTCCTCATACCTGAGGATCAGGTCACCGTTTTCCTTTTCAGAGATCATGCCGATCTTTCCCTTGACGAAATTGACACCCATGCCTTTGGCCTGGTCGTAAAACTCCTCGAAACCTTTGCCGAAAGATCTGATGTTGATGTAATAGATTGTCACGTCGGCCATTGGCAGGGCCCCCATGAGCAGCTGTGCCTGCTTGATGGAGTACATACAGCATATCTGTGAGCAGATAGGGTTGCCCACTGTGATATCGCGGGATCCGGTACAGAGCACGTATGCCAGCCTGCAGGGCATCTTGCCGTCGCCCGGACGAAGCACGGTGTTGTAAGGTCGGGTAGGGGCAAGCAGTCTCTCCATCTGCATCGATGTGATCACGTTCTTCATTTTCCCGTATCCGAACCGTTCGATCCTCAGCGGGTCAAACAGGTTGAATCCTGTAGCGATGATAACCGTGCGGAGATTCAACTGATATTCGGTCGCCTCCTGTGTAAAGTCAATGCATTTGGTGGGGCATGCTTTTTCGCAGGCACCGCAGAGAGTACAGTTTTCGAGGTCTATTGCTGCCACCCTGGGGCTGGCAATGCTGAAAGGAATGTATGCAGCCTTGCGCCCCACCATATCATACTGGTACTGGTCATTCACCACAACAGGGCAGGCCTGCTCACATAGCTGGCATCCGGTGCAGTCCTCCTCCCTGACATAACGCGGGTGCCTGATGACCCTGGCTTCGAAGTCATTATCACCCTTCTTTACTATCTTTTTTACCTCACTTCCGGTGAAGATTGTGATGGATGGGTGTCTCGATATCTCTGACACCTTGGGTGTTGTGATGCATGCCGAGCAGTCGAGCGTAGGAAAAACCTTGCTCAGGTGAATCATCTTTCCGCCTATGGAAAGATCCTTCTCGACAAGAATCACCTTGTATCCGTTGTTTGCCAGGTTCAGCGCTGCCTCGCCGCCCGCGATGCCGCCGCCGATTACCAGTGCATCAAACGAATCTTTGATAAAGTTATCTGCCATGATCAGCTCTGTGTGTTTTGAAGTAAATACTGGTTGAAACTCCTGATCTGCTTTACAAAGGCCTCGCTGCATACTGAACAGATTGCCGCCATCCGCAGTCGTGCAGGATCAAGTTTTCTCTCCTTCATGATCTCATGGGTCATACCAACCAGGTGACCCGTCTTCTCTGTGCAGCTCTCGCCATAGGTGCAGTCACTTCCGTCAGCAGCAATGAAGACACCGTCAAACCCTTATTCAAAGGCGTGAAGAATCCAGGCTGGCTTGATGCCGGAAGAGCAGGGAACCGAGATCGTGTAAACAGTAGGAGGGTAGTGGAGCTT
>JAVEXM010000029.1:4857-28314 GCA_034004025.1 Bacteroidales bacterium | reverse complement strand
CCCAGGCGTCAATGAAGGGGTCATTGTGGAGTGAACCATAACTTCTTGCCGAGGCGAATCCCGCCCCGAATTCAACACCGTTTACGGCAGGTATCCCGAACGCTATCTGACCAAGGGCTGCCTCCACAGAGAGGAAGGCCGGCTCTCCGAGTCCTTTCGGAACATTCTGAACGACACACTCAACCACTCCTCCGATGGTGTCATTTGTCTCTGACGCCATGGCTATGGCGGCGGCAATATCGGTTTCACCCCCTGCCTCCCTGAGGGTGGCAGTGATGATGGCCGGGGAGAGTATCTTCCTGGCGAAGTAGCCGGCCACAACCATTCCCCATGTCAGGCGGCCTGAGAAATGTCCTCCTCCCCTCATATCGCTGAAGCCTCTGAACTTGTATCCGGCGGTAAAGTCAGCATGGCCCGGCCGCGGTATGCTTGTAAACTGCTCGTAATCGCCGGGTTTGAAGTCCTGGTTGCGTGTGCAGAATACCAGCGGGCTGCCGGTGGTGAAGTTGTTGTATATACCGCTTATTACCTCAGGCTCATCGCTCTCCCTGCGGGCTGTCGTTCCGGGAAGGAGCCCCTTGCGGCGCGACAGGTCTGCCATGAGCTCCTCACGCCAGAAAGGCAGTCCGGCGGGACAGCCGTCGATGACCACACCCACGGCAGGTCCGTGCGACTCGCCGAATATTGACACTCTGAATACTGTTCCCACTGTGTTCATCATTCCTCCGTTTTATTATTTGTTTCTCCGGCTGCCATCGCGGTAAAAGCTGACGAAAGCAGATATCTCGTTAAGCGGCACTCTCCGCACTACCGCCCTGCCCACTGACCGAAGCAATACCATATTGACTGAACCTTCCTCAGCCTTCTTGTCGTGCGACATCATGCCGACGATATTGGGGGGCAGTTCAAGATCAGGCAGCATGCCTGTCTTCTCAATGACCCCTTCGAGCAACCTCAGTTCCGGTTGAGGCATCTCTCCGGCCCATACGGAGAGCTCTGCTGCCAGGAGCATACCCTTTGTAACCGCCACTCCGTGAGGGATCCGGTAATGTGTCTCGAGGACGTGTCCGAAGGTGTGCCCGAAATTGAGCACTCTTCGTGCACCCTTTTCCAGGGGATCTCGTCTCACGACCGATGCCTTGATCCTCACAGCCCGTCTTATCAGGTCACCAAGGATGACCGGGTCACGCTCGTAAACCTTCTCCATCGAGGCAGATATGTCAAAGAAGAGGTTTCGGTCGCGGATCACCGCATGTTTTAAGAGTTCTCCAAGTCCTGACTGCAGTTCCTCCTCCTGAAGGGTTGAGAGCATACGGTGGTCGCACAGCACGAACTCAGGCTGTTTGAAAGTGCCTATGATATTTTTGTAATCACCCAGGTTAACGGCGGTCTTGCCTCCCGTGCTGGCATCCACCTGTGAGAGCAGGCTTGTTGAGACAAATCCGTGTCTCACGCCTCGCATAAAGATTGAGGCAGTCAGCCCGGCAAGATCGCAAACGACGCCTCCCCCGAAGCCGAGGATGAATGATGAGCGGTCTGCTCCCGCCTCCAGCAGTGTGACGCAGAGCTCCTCTGCTCTGCCGAGGGTCTTGCTCTGCTCTCCCGGTTCAACGGTGAGCACCACCCCCGGCGGGAAGATGTTGCCGTACAGGTTCCTTACATTTGAGTCTGTGATGATAAACAGGCCTGTTGCCGGCAACAGCGGTTCAATATCCTTCATATCACCGCCCAGCAGAAGAAGCGACCTGCCCTGGGGAGTATTTATCTTAATCCGGTTCACGGTGCCGAAAAATAACAAACAGATTGCCTGTTTACCATGATTTAATTCACATCCTGTTGCAATTACAATAAAAAAAGTAAAAAAATATTACTTTCATCCCGTAAAATGAACAATGCGGTGAAGATTGGCGACAGGTACAAGGGTGTTTTAGGGTGGTTTGCCGGGAATATGCCTGTTGCCGAGACGGAGCTCCGTTACAGCGATCCCTTTCAGCTCCTCGTTGCAGTCATTTTGTCTGCCCAGTGCACTGACGTGAGGGTTAACCTTATCACACCTGCGCTGTTCGCCAGGTATCCTGATGCCCGGGCGATGGCAGGGGCCTCACAGGAGGAGATTTTCGAACTGATAAAAAGCTGTTCCTATCCCAATAACAAGGCCAGGCATCTCAAGGGGATGGCTGAGATGATCGTCAGCCGTTTCGGGGGCAGGGTACCCGCTGAGAGAGATGAGCTGACGCAGCTTCCGGGTGTAGGGAGGAAGACCGCCAATGTCATTGCCTCGGTGGTATGGAACAGTCCTGTCATCGCAGTTGACACCCATGTCTTCAGGGTTGCCGGGCGCATTGGTCTGATCCCCGGAGCCAGGAATCCGCTGGATGCGGAGCTGAGGCTTACAAGGGAGATACCCGCATCACAGAGACCGCTGGCGCACCACTGGCTTCTGCTTCACGGACGGTACATCTGTACTGCGCGTAAGCCTGCATGCAGCAGATGCGGCCTTAGGGAGTGGTGCGAATACTACCGTAAGAATGGCGGCACAAATTTATAAAAAGTGAGGCATGATAATATTTGGTGGAGAGAACCCGTTAATTTTACCGGGGTCATATCGCCGCCCGTGAGTTCCAATGCCTGATACAGTTACCCAGATGGAGAAACGCAAGGAGAAAACCAGGAACACTGATTCACTGTCAGACTTTCCGGCTTCGCTCAATCTTCCCGCCGATATTCCTGAACTGGCCTTCAACTCCACCAACCAGCTCATCACCGTGAGCAATCTCGAGACGCAGCAGTACATCGAGGTAAATCAGGCATTTCTTGAAACCACCGGATACAGCAGGGAGGATATAATTGGCAAGACCTCCGACGACATCCAGCTGTATGTGGACCTGGTACAGAACCGCAGGAACATGAGGCTGTTGTCGCGCATGAAGCGGGTGAGTGACATGGAGATCAGGCTGCGGATGCGATCGGGTGAAGAGCGCTCCTTTCTCTTCAGTGCCCGCACCTTCTTCGTTGGTGAGGAGATTTTCCTGATCACCTATTACAATGACAACAGCGCTCTCAATGACGGGTACGCCAGGGCCGAATCAGAAAAGATCCAGAAGGAGATCTTTGATTCGATGCACAGTTACGCCGTAATCCTCAGACGAGGAAAAGACAACGGTTTATATATAATTGACTTTAACGACAAGGCTGAGGAGGTGGAGGAGCTTGACCGCACCGACCTGATCGGCAAAGAGGTAGGTGAGACTCCCTTTGCCGGCAAGAAGCCTTTCATGACTCTGCTTGACAACATAGGATCGAGGGACGGGTCACTGAAGATACCTGTCTCCCCTGACGGCAGTGATGACGCAGGATATTACATCGGGCTGCTCCTTTCATCCGGTGACATCGTTGTCACCTGGGAGGCAGGCAGGCTGCAAAAGGAGAGGGAGAATGAGATACTGAAGCAGGGCATCGTGTTCGAGACCTTTGCCGAACTCCTTCCGGAGATGATCATGGAGATAGACACTGCGGGCCACGTCACCTTCATGAACACCCAGGGGATGATAACCCTGGGCTTTGACAACAATGACCTCGCCAGGGGCGTGACGCTGCCGGAGCTCTTCATGCCCGAGGATCTCGACAGGCTCATGAAGGAGCTCTCCGGGCTCACCAGGCAGGGTCAGATAACCTTTGATGAATATGTACTCATCAACAAGCACAAGCGGAAGGTATCAGTAATGTTTCATGCCGGGCCCATCGTCATCAGACACAGGGTTACCGGTTACAGGTGCGTACTTACAGACGTGAGCAAGCACAAGGATTATGAGAAGAAGCTCTCAAATGAAAAGGCACTGCTGGAGCATCTCATTGATGCTGCTCCGGAGGCCATCGTTCTCACCGATTTCGACGGACGCATATTGCGGATCAACAAGGGATTCACCAATATCTTCGGCTATGATGCAGCGGAAGCCGAGAACAGGATGATAGACGATCTCGTTGTGCCCGAGGAGCTCAGGGAGGAGGCCGTAAAGATAGACGAGGTGGCGCTTGCCAACGGTACAGAGGCAATAGAAACCGTCAGGAGAGACAAGGCAGGCAACAGGATCAACGTCTCCCTTATAGCCTCATCAGTAATATCAGACGACAAGACCATAGCCTTTCTCGGCATCTACCGTGACATCACCAGTGAGGTGAAGAGCCGGCTGATGCAGGAGATACAGTATAATATCTCCACGGTGGCGCTGCAGGATTCCGACATCTTTGACATTTACCCCACCATCGTGCACGAGATTGGCAAGCTGTGGAATGTTAACAACTTCTTCATTGCTCTCTACAACCGCGAGAAAGATACTCTCACCTTCCCGTTCTTTGCCGACGAACGTGACCATTTCCAGGAGACGGCCGCAAAGAACACCCTGACGGGATGGGTGATAAAAAGCAACAAGTCGGTGCTGCTTGATGAAAATGACATACTCAAGATAGAAAAGACCGGGGCCATCAGCCTTGTGGGCTCACCGTGCAAGATATGGATGGGTGTTCCCCTGAGGATGGACGAGCAGGTTATCGGGGCCATCTGCCTGCAGGATTACAAGAGCATAGACGCTTTCAACAAGGACGACCTGCAGGTGTTCGAGTTCATTGCCAACCAGATAGTGCTCACCCTGCAACGTCGCAAGATGCTTGACAACCTCATCACCGCCAGGAAGAGAGCCGAGGAGGCCGCCTTCTCCAAGCAGCAGTTCATGTCGACGATGAGCCATGAGATAAGGACCCCCCTTAACGAGGTGATAGGGATCAGCAACCTGCTTTCCCAGAGCGAGCCCAGGGAAGACCAGATGGAATTCATCAACACGCTTCGCTTCTCTGCAAACCATCTCCTCACTTTGGTAAATGACATCCTCGACTACAACAAGATGGAGGCAGGCAAGATCGTCTTTGAAAAGACCGAGTTTGACCTTATCACCATGATGGAGGATATCAAAAGATCATACAGTCACCGGGCAAAGGAAAAGGGTATCTCCTTCACTCTCGACAAGTCCGCAGATCTGCCGGCAGCACTCATTGGCGACCCGGTCAGGCTGAACCAGATCCTTTCGAACCTCCTCGCCAACGCCATGAAATTTACCTCTGAAGGCGGCGTCACGCTGAAGGCATACGTTAAGGAGAAGCTGGACGGAAAGGCGCTGATAGAATTCTCTGTTACCGATACCGGCATAGGTATTGCCCCTGACAAACTGAATGTGATCTTCGAGAGCTATGCACAGGCATCTGAAGATACCACCCGCAAATATGGCGGCACAGGACTGGGGCTGGCTATATGCAGGCGGCTTGTGGAGCTTCAGGGGGGTATTATCTCAGTTGCCAGTGAGCCTGAGAAAGGTTCTGTCTTCACATTTGCAATTGAATACATACTTCCGGAGACTGCCGCAACGGCGGCTGACAAGGGCACTGCAGATACCATGAAGGAGCTTGCCGGCAAGAGGATACTGGTAGCTGAAGACAACAAGATCAACTTTTTTGTTGCCAATAAGTTCCTTGAGAGCTGGGGAGTGATAGTGACTCATGTGGAGAATGGCAGCCTGGCGCTCGAAGAGTTGAAAAAACAGGAGTTTGACCTCATATTGATGGACCTGCATATGCCTGTCATGGACGGCATTGAGGCCACCCGCATAATCCGCAGTTCAGATGACGTTAAGCTGAGCAGTATGCCTATTGTTGCCCTCACGGCTGCGGTCATGTCGGAAGCCAATGACAAGATTGAGGATCTCGTCATCAACGATTACGTGCTCAAGCCTTTTAAGCCCAAGGACCTGTACGACAGGATTCTGAGAAACATAAGATAAATGTTTCCGCTGCCTGGATCCAGCCAGGCTATCTGATGCAGTGCTTTGAGAGATACTGGGTTGCACTTTTCTCCCCCAGAGCCCTGGCTTTACGCAGGTAATGGCAGGCCAGGTCAATTTTGCCGCTGTTGACAAGGGCAATGCCCATATTCAGGTTCGCTGCGCCGTTTTCAGGGTCCAGGTCGAGTCCCATTGCATAATCCTCTGCCGCTCTATCCCATGACCGTGCTGCCAGCCATGCGTCTCCCCTCAGGTTAAAGGCACTGGCCTCGCCAGGGTGTTTATCCACATTTGCGTTCAGATAGGGCAGCGCTTCATAGATGGCGCCCTCTTCAGCGTATGTTTTTCCTATGAGCCCCAGTGCCCCGGTATCATCTGGGTCAAAAGCAAGATATCGTTCCAGGTCGCGCTTTGCCGCCTGCCTGTCGCCTGACCTGATGAGCATGCGTGATCTGTGAAACAGCAGTTGCGGGTCAGGGTGGCCGGCCTCTATCAGTTTCCCGTAGGCCGCTGCAGCAGCATACCAGTTTCCTGCTCCCTCGTATGCCTGAGCCAGAGTGTATCGCCATTCAGGAGGAGTATCATCTCCGGCAGCAAGGCCGGCTATAATGCCGGCCGCTTCTTCATATTTTCCCCCGGCCATCATCACCCGGGCTTTGAGATAGTCTGTCACTGCCATCTCCGGGTAGAGTGATGCCAGCTCCTTCCATGTCTCGTCAGCCATCTCAAGGCGCCCCGACTTGATATAGTGTTCTATCTCCCAGCTTTTTCTCTCGTATCCCCTGTACCACTCTTTCTTCCATAGGCTCTTCCATTCTGCTGATGATGAGATGGATGCAAAAGCACTGTCAAGCAATATCTCTGGCTCTCCCCTTCTCTGCGGCGATTTCAGGTGAGACTCAAGGTAAGCCACCGCAGCCCTGGCATCACCCCCTGCGGCCGCACACCTGGCCAGGCCGTAGAGACCTGCTCCCTGCTGCAGGTTTTCAGCTGTCATGAAATCGTTCCTCGCCTCTCCTGTCATGCCGGCACGGAGATAGATATCTCCCCTGACCAGCAGCAGGGTGAGGTTTGATTTTATACCCTCCATCCTGCTCAGGATGCCGGCGGCTTCATCACTCTCCCCCCTTTCGGAGAGGGAGACAGCCCTTAGAATGTCATCACTGTTCTCCTGTCCCGCAGCGGGCAACAGGAGGCATGCGGTAATCAGTATATACAGAAGGCTCTTTTTCATCTCAGATTATTTTTTCCCTTCCACCACCCCGGGTCCCGCGCCCTTTTCTGTAAGCACATGGACAAAACCGTTGAGGTGAAACTGTTCCAGTCCTGTAATCCTGCGTTCAAAAACTTCACAGTCGTAGTAATAGACTCCCGTGGGTACCACCTTCCCCTTATAGGTGCCATCCCAGTTGAGCTTCGGTTCCGTTGTGCTGAAGACAAGCACTCCGGCCCTGTTGAAGAGACGGAATTCGACCTTTTCTACCAGCGCAGAGGTCTTGGCCACCAGCCAGTCGTTGAAATCGTCACCGTTGGGAGTGAATACATTCGGTATCTCGTAAAAATTGCATGAGTCAACGCAAATCATCGGTGAGAGTTCGCTCTCATTGCCGTTGTCATCAAACGCTGATATCGCATAGCACCCGGCCACATAGTCGGGCAGTGAATGGATATATTTGAAGACATCCCTGTCGTTGAACGTAATCAGCAGGGTAAGGTTCTCCTCCGTCGTAGGTTTGTAGAAGAGGTTATAGCCTGCGATATCCTCGTAGCAGAGCGGGTCATCAACACTCCAGCGCACCATGTTGTACAGGCTGTCGCACTCTGAGTAAACGGTCATGTCCGGCGGGCAGGGAGGCTCGTTGTCCACCGGCACCGCGCAGGTACGCTGTGAGAAGTTGACCAGGTTCTTGGGTGTTCCTGCCCCCTGGTACTCTCCCGCAGAGACTGCATAGTAGCAGTATTCCGTTCCGTTCTCAAGGTTATCATCGGTAAATGTTAGCTGGTTGGTTGATCCCACGGGGTCCCATCCGGTGCCGTTGAACCTGTAGAAATCGTACGAGGTGTTTATCCAGGGCACATTGCGGTTAATGACGAACCTCACCTTCCTGTCTCCCGGAAGGGCCTCAAGGAAGAGTGACGATGCTATTCCCGGATCGCCGATGAGAAAGCGATTTCCTGAAGTGTTGTTGTAAAGCTCAATTTTGTAAATCCACCCCTGATCCAGGGTATTGATGAGAGTGTCAATGAAAACCGTGTCATTGAGATCGGCGGTGGGCAGGGTGTGTATGAGCTGGTAATCGCTTCCTGCGATGCCCTGAGCCCTGTAGATCAGGTATTCGAAGGGTCCGGCGGCAGGTATTGTATCGAGCTGCCGTGGCTTCTGCCATGCCAGCGTGAGTGATCCGTTAACGGGGTCCGTATTGCGGATTGAGACGTTGGTGATGAGAGGCACGCCGGTGATCAGTGCAGTTATCTCCTCATTGGAGGGTTTGCTCTCGGTGCCGTTGGGATAGACGGCAACAATCCTGTAGGCATACTCTATGCCTGTCTCAAGCCCGTCACCGTTGTCAGTGTCCGTAAAAGAGACAGCACCAGATCCCGAAGCATATCCCACCTTAATAAATTCTGCGTCGGGCGGGATGCCGTCATAGCAGCTGTCGATCGTCAGTGTGGATGCGCCGTCGTGCCTGTAGATGCTGAAGCCGGCTATCTCATCGGTGCCGTAGCTCTCCCATGTAAGCCTGACAAACTTGCCCTGCGGCACCGCCTCCGTGAGCACTGGTGACGGACCCAGTACCTTGATCTTCATATTGTCAATATCCACCAGCTGAAGGTCTGCATTGTAATCTTCAGCCTTGACAATGATGTCATAGGGCTGATGTCTTACGCTGCTGTGACAGGGCACCCACTCAAGCCGCGCCCTGGTCAGTCCCGGCACGGAACTGATTGTGCTGAAACTGGCCGGACATGCTGAGGAGGTGAAGATACCGGAGGTAGCCAGCAGCGCGAGAGAGTCACCGTCGATATCCGAAGCCGTGATTTCAAGTGAGACTGTCTCACCTACCTCCACGCAGAGGTCAGGAAGAGGTGAGGTTTCAGGCGGATTGTTATCCGTGTCATAAACCTCTATCTGCATATCCCTGACGACAACCCCGATCTTGACGCCTCCCCTCCACTCCTGTATCTCCATGGCGACATTATAGATACCCAGTGCAGTAGGAGCATCCCAGACAAGGTCACCCGAGATGGAGTCTACATAAAAGACATTGGAATGAGGGGGGTTCACGTAGTTCAGGATAGGCTTGCCGTCTTCCCTGGTACATACGGTCAGCTTGTATGAGAGGCTGTCTCCGTCAGGGTCAAAGGCTGCAGGATTATGGATGAATATATTACCCAGGGCGGCCTTGTCATATGGTGGGTTGAGCAGTTCTGGCGTGCTGTTGCGTCCGATGGAGTTATTGACGATGAGTATGGTATAGATTGAGAATACCACGTTGACTGAGTAGGGGATATTCTCCACGCCGTAGTTCCTGTTGGGATCCTGTACCACGATCTTGTAGACCCCCGGTCCGGGATAGGTGTGCTGCGACACATAGACATTCTTCTTGTAGTCGTTCGGAAGAAAAGTCTCAGAGACCCTTGCCACGTTGGTGATTGAGTTGTCACCCCACTCGATGTCGAGGTTGGGCCTGTCGGCCTTGCTCAGCGTATAGGTGAATGTCGTTACCGTAACCTCAAAGGTAAGGTCCGATATCTGTTTGTAAGTTATCTCTCCTGCCCTGTTGTGCGTGGCCCGTGCGGGGCATGTCAGCAGGAACATCAACAATAATGCCGGTCCTGCTCTCTTTATAATCTTCATAATTCTCATCTGACTGTGTAATCCCTTAGCGTATCTGCGACTGTAAACCTGTAACCCTCTTCCGTCTGGCCGAAGCTAAAGAGAAGCATGTTCGCCTGGTCATCATAGAGCCGCGTCATGATCCGGTTCACCACTCTCACGTTCGTGACCCTCTTCACGCCGTATGCTTCAAGTCTGAACCTGTGCTCCGGTCCGTCACTCTCAGCACTCAGCAGCTTCATCTCAAGGGTCCTGCCATTCTCGATTATCATAATTCTGTCGGAAAGATATTGAAAATATCTCTGATCTTCGTCTCCCTGTATCTTCTCCCCCGTTGACAGGCCAAGGTTCATGTCAGCCTCCAGGTCGTCACTGTAGACCCTGACCGAAACTGAATAGACCCTGCTGTTACTGTCATACTCAATGCCTGTTAGCGATACATGAACAGGATGCAGGAGAAGCACCATTATCAGTGAAAATATTTTCATCCGGATAAAACATATTGATTTTATTGGTCGAATGGAACTTGCATAGGTAAAAATTAAAATCTTCAGCTGATTCCTGCCACTGCAAGTTTCATTCTTTCATCTCCGCATGAGCAGCAAAAATCAAGCCATCAGATCCTCTTCACCGAGCCTGACCCTCTCTTTAAGATATTCAACAGTACCCACCTCAATGAAGGAGAATCCGGAGCCACCTGAGAAGTTACCCGCCACCACCACTACAATATCTTCATCATCAAGATCATGTTTTATCAGCAGCTCTTTCAGAGAACCGAAGATAAACTCATCGACGGATATTTTCTTCTCCGCAAAAACGGGCACCACGCCGTATGACAGTGCCAGTTCCTTCATGGTGCGGTGAGTATAGCACTGGGCAATGATGGGGTTAAAACCACGGAATGCGGCCATGTTTCTGATAGTCGTCCCCATGGCGGTGTCTGCCAGTATTGCCCTGGCCCTTATCCTGACGGATGTTTTGACGGCGACCTTTGCCAGGTATGCTGAAACTGCACCGCTGAATGTCCCGGCCGGCATCTCGATATACCTGTCCTTCTCTCCCTCTATCTCGCAGGCTATCCGCGCCATAGTCCTGACAGCCTCAAGCGGGTAACGGCCGGCGGCGGTCTCACCGCTGAGCATCAGGGCATCAGTCTGGCTGTAAACGGCGTTGGCCACGTCACTGACCTCTGCGCGGGTGGGCCTGGGACTTTCTATCATTGAATGAAGCATCTGTGTGGCAACAATCACCGGTTGCCGCTTATCTATGCATTTACCGATTATCATTCGTTGGATGCCTGGTATCCTTTCAAATGGCACCTCCACAGCCAGGTCGCCCCTTGCCACCATGATGCCGTAGGTGTGTTCCATTATCTCCTCCAGATTGTCGACACCCTGCTGGTTTTCAATCTTTGCAATGATTTTGATCTTGCTCGACCGGTCGTCGAGAAGCTTCTGAACTGCCAGCACATCCTCGCTGTTTCTCACAAAGGAATGTGCAATAAACTCTATATCGAGCTTCACGGCCAGGTCAATGAAGATACGGTCACGGTCGCTGACCGAAGGGAGATTGATCCTTACCCTGGGTATATTGACGGTTTTCCGTGAGCCCAGAATGCCGTCGTTCTCCATTATCCCGGTAAGGGTATCCCCATCCCTGCCTGTGATGCGAATCTCGATCTCACCGTCATCGATGAGTATATGTGCACCTTCAGGTACATGTTCTGCGATATCGCTGTAGTTTAGATTGATGATCTCCGCAGTTGTCTTTTCTTCGGCATTACCGGCCACAATCACCCTCTGGCCCATGGTGAATCTCAGTGGCTCGTCGCAAGTTGTGGTCCTTATCTCTGGACCTTTCGTGTCGATCAGAACAGCTATCTTGTCAGAGACGCTTCTGGCATTTGATACGATCTTTTTCACACCTTCAGGGTCGAGATGTGCCGAGTTGATCCTGACCACATCCATACCCGCCTCGTAGAGACTGCGGAGGAAGACGGGTTCACAGTTTTTGTCAGAGATAGTCGCTACTATCTTTGTTCTCTTGGTTATAATTTCTTTCCCCATGCCGCTCTCTTTCGTTCGTACAGAAAAACCTGTTTCATTGGCCGAATGGAACTTGTATTAAATTTTATATTCAGATCCTGATGAGTGATGGTGCTCATTCAGGTTTCATTTGATTTTTGCAAGCAGTGCCTCTACGGCAAGCCGGTATCCGTCGAGCCCCAGTCCCATGATGGTGCCGGTGCAGTAACGTCCTGTGAGGCTTGTATGACGGAACTCCTCCCTGGAGAGAAGGTTGGAGATATGAACCTCCACCACCGGTTTGCTGATGGCAGAGATCGCATCTGCCATTGCCACGGAGGTGTGGGTATAACCGCCCGGATTGATGATCAGCCCGTCGCAACGCTCTCCCGCTCTCTGGATCATGGTTACCAGTTCGCCCTCTATGTTGGACTGGGAATAGATGAAGGTGACACCAGGGTAGGCAGTTTCCATGGTGCTGAGCCATTTTTCAAAGCCGGTGTCTCCGTAGATCTCCGGCTCCCTTGACCCAAGGAGGTTAAGATTTGGTCCGTTTATTATCTCAAGTATCATATTCTGACCGCTGTCTGCAGGTTTCTTACTGTAGTGCAAAAATAAGGAAACGAGCGGATTTATGACGGTTATTAAATATAACTTTGAGGCGCAGCGCAGTGCACGATGGCAGTACCATGGACAGATACAGAGAAGGGATTCAGCAGGTACCTCCGGATTGAGAGGTCGCTCTCGCCCAACAGTGTTGCAGCCTATCTCAATGATGTCCGTAAGCTGAGGCAGTACCTCACCGGGCAGAACAGGTGCGGCTCTCCCTCAGAGCTCACCTACAGTGATCTGAGTGATTTTCTGGCATTTATGGCATCCGGTGACGACTCGGCACGGACGCAGGCGAGGCTCATCTCGGGGGTAAGGTCATTCTGCCGCTATATGCTTATGGAGGGTCTTATTAGTGAGGACCCCTCCGTGCTACTCGAGTCGCCGCGGACAGGAATGAAGCTGCCGGAGGTGCTTTCAGTGGCAGAGATTGACATGATGATCGGTACCATCGATCTGAGCAGGCCGGAGGGGCACAGAAACAGGGCGATCATCGAGGTCATGTACAGCTGCGGGCTGAGGGTGTCTGAACTGGTCAACATGAGGCTTACAGATATTCACCGGAACGAAGGTTTCATCAGCGTCACCGGCAAAGGCAACAAACAGAGGCTGGTGCCGGTGGGTTCCGTGGCTCTCAGGGAGATGGACAATTACCTTGAGCGCAGGGTGATGCTGCCGGTCATCACTGACACGAACATAATGTTTCTCAACAGGCGTGGAAGGAGGCTGACCCGGGTAATGGTCTTCACCATAATAAAAAAGGCTGCTGAAGAGGCGGGGATAAGAAAAAACATAAGTCCGCATACCCTCCGTCACTCCTTTGCCACTCATCTTGTTGAAGGCGGCGCTGATCTGCGGGCCGTGCAGGAGATGCTGGGACATGAGTCAATCACCACCACAGAGATATACACGCACATTGACCGGAGTTACCTGAGGGACACTCTTCTGATGTACCATCCGCGATCACTCAGAAAATAGACACCGCACCCCCGCAGCAGATTTCATCAGGCCGGAGCCTGTGCGCCGTAATACACATCCCATGCCTGCCAGGACCTCTCCACAGCTGACAGGAAAAAGGTATTTTAAAATATCTGTCTTTTTATTACCTTTGCGGTTCGAAAAAAACCAGATTTAAATCAATAACCAGATCGAATATGTCAAAAGTTAAGCGCGTTTATTCCTTCGGCAACAAGACAGCCGAGGGCAGGGCAGATATGAAGAATCTGCTCGGCGGCAAGGGAGCCAACCTGGCTGAGATGTGTCTCCTTGGCCTCCCGGTTCCGGCCGGTTTTACAATCACAACAGATGTATGTACGGAGTATTACGAGAACAACCATCAGCTTCCGGCGGAGCTCATGCCTGAGGTATGGGAAGCCATGAAGAAGGCTGAGGAGGCCATGGGCATGAAGTACGGTGACAGTGAGAATGCACTGCTGGTTTCATGCCGTTCCGGTGCCCGCAGTTCGATGCCTGGCATGATGGACACCGTCCTCAACATAGGTCTCTGTTCAGCAACGATACCCGGCCTCATAAAGAAGACAGGCAATCCCCGCTTCGTGTGGGATTCATACCGCCGGCTGATAATGATGTATGCTGACGTGGTTATGGAAAAGGCTGAAGGCATGGAGCCGGCTGACGGCAAAGGCATCCGCAAGCAGCTTGACGAGATGCTTGACGAGTTCAAGCAGAAGAGAGGATACCAGTCGGACACCGAGATGACTGCTGACGAGCTTAAGGAGCTTGCCGAAGCCTTCAAGAACAGGATCAGGGAGTCGCTGGGGAACGAGTTCCCCGATGACGCACGCGAGCAGCTGGAGGGCAGCATCAAGGCCGTCTTCAAAAGCTGGAACGGCAAGAAGGCCGTATCATACCGCCGCATCGAGGGAATTCCTGATGAGTGGGGCACCGCGGTTAACGTACAGGCGATGGTCTTCGGCAACATGGGAGACTCTTCGGCCACAGGTGTTGCCTTCACCCGCAACCCGGCCACAGGCGACAACCTGTTTTACGGAGAGTGGCTGGTAAATGCACAGGGCGAAGACGTGGTGGCAGGCATACGCACCCCGAACCCACTGAATGACGACACCAAGAACGAACAGAACATGCACCTGCACAGCATGCAGGAGTCGATGCCCGGAACCTACAGGGAGCTTGCCGAGATCAGGGACATCCTTGAGAAGTCGTTCCACGACATGCTTGACATCGAGTTTACAATACAGGAGGGCAAGCTCTTCATGCTTCAGTGCCGCGCCGGCAAGCGTACCGGTACCGCTGCCCTGAACATGGCCATGGATATGCTTCAGGAGGGACTTATTGACGAGCAGACGGCTGTCATGCGCGTTGACCCCTCTCAGCTGGATGAACTCCTGCACCCCATCTGTGACCCTGAGGCAGAGAAGAAGGTTACCCCGCTCGTCAAGGGTCTGCCCGCAGGCCCAGGCGCGGCAGTGGGTAAGATCGTCTTCACCGCTGAAGATGCTGTGGCATGGAACCGCAAGGGCGAGAAGGTAATACTCGTACGCGAGGAGACCAACCCCGAAGATGTTGAGGGTATGCGCGCAGCAGAGGGCATCCTCACCGCACGCGGCGGCATGACCTCACACGCTGCCCTCGTGGCACGCGGCTGGGGCAAATGCTGTATCGTGGGAGCAGGTGGCATGCATGTTGACTCAACCGGAAAAAAGGCAAAGATCACCGGCACTGACATAGTACTCAGGGAAGGTGACCTCATCACCCTCAACGGTACCAGGGGTAATGTATATACCGGCGCCATTGAACTCATGGATGCCACAGAGAACCCGCGGTTCCAGACCTTCATGAAGATGGTCGACAGAAACCGTACAATGGGCGTCCGCACCAACTGCGACACCCCCGAAGATGCCAGGCTGGCCCGCGAATTCGGTGCAGAAGGCATCGGGCTGTTCCGGACCGAGCACATGTTCTACGGCAAAGGCGCCGAGCAGCCTCTCTTCATCCTCCGCAAGATGATCCTCAGCGAGGGCGAGAAAGAGCGCAGGCAGGCCCTGAACGAGCTCTTCCCGTATGTGAAGAAGGATATGAAAGGCACCCTCGAAGCCATGGACGGCCTGCCAGTCACCTTCCGTCTGCTCGACCCGCCGCTGCACGAATTTGTTCCGCAGGGCGCCGAGAAGCAGGCTGAGGTAGCAAAGGCACTGGGCATCAGCACTGAAGCAGTGGCAAAACGGGGTGAGGCTCTCCATGAGTCGAACCCGATGATGGGACACCGCGGCGTGCGCCTCGGCATCACCTACCCCGAGGTTAGTGAGATGCAGATAAGGGCTATGTTCGAGGCTACCGCCGAACTGATAAAGGAGGGCAAGAACCCGATACCCGAACTGATGGTGCCTGTCACATGCGATGTATCAGAGCTGGACGTGACGAAGAAGATCTTCGACAGGGTCTACAAGGAGGTATGCGAGAAGTTTAACCTCTCCAAGATCGATTACAAGTACGGCACCATGATAGAGATACCGCGTGCCACACTCCTTGCCGACCGCATGGCAAAGACAGCCGAGTTCTTCTCATTCGGCACCAATGACCTCACGCAGATGACCTTCGGTTTCAGCCGTGATGATATCGGCGGATTCCTGAATGAGTATCTCGACAAGAAGATGCTTGCCGCCGACCCGTTCCAGACTATTGACCAGGACGGTGTGGGCCAGCTGATCACTATGGCTTGCGAGAAGGGCAGGGCAACCCGTCCCGATCTGAAGATAGGTATCTGCGGTGAACAGGGTGGTGACCCGGCTTCGGTGGAGTTCTGCTTTAAGAACGGCCTCACCTATGTGAGCTGCTCACCCTTCAGGGTACCCATAGCCAGACTCTCTGCAGCGCAGTCAGCCATCAGGGCAGCCAGAAAATAACCTGCATAAGGATAGTCAAGTAAAAGGAGGCACTTTCAGTGACCTCCTTTTTTTTAGTCGGCAGTCGGCAGTCGGCAGTCGGCAGCCTGTAACTAATTGACTGACTGTGAACTGTGGACTGTGGACTGTGGACTGTGGACTGAAGACTTTAGACTGTAGACTTGTGGGCTGAAGACTGAAGACTGAAGACTGTGGGCTGAAGACTGAAGACTGTGGGCTGAAGACTGAAGACTGTGGGCTGAAGACTGAAGACTGTGGGCTGCAGACTGAAGACTGCCGGCTGTTACCGGACCACTACCCATCTGCGGACAGTATGACGCCATTGTGATTCTCCCTCCCTGCGGAGGCTCAGCCTGATACTGTAGAGCCCCGGGCCTGCTGACGTCGCAGGGTTCCACTCCACTGTCTGCATCCCCGTTTCGCAGAATCCGTCAAAGAGATGTGCCACCAGCCTGCCGTCGGACGACCAGACATTGAGGTCAGCATGAGCGGGTGACTCAAGCACGAAGGACACCTTTCCGGCAGTGCTGACAGGATTGGGCCAGAGGGTCATCTCTGTCTCATCATACCGGTTGTCGTCAATGCCTGTGACTGAGATCACCATGGCATCATCAAAGTACATGGCTCCTGTTCTGGCACCAGCGGACCTCTGCCTGATTACCAGGCTGTGATACTGCCACTCTCCGCTCCCGCCAATGGAGCTGAAGGGTATTGTTACAAGATTCCATCCTGCCCAGTCAATGGTACCGGCACCCACGACCTGGTTGACAGTGCCCGGAGAGTAGAACCAGAACTCAAGTGAGTTGTAACTGAGGTCACCATAAACCCACATACCGAACAGGAGGCTGGTACTGCTTCCCACTACAGGTTTGCGGGTGTCAAAGACCCTGCATACCCCGCCGCTGCTGCCGGTAAAGACATAATCGAGCCTGCCGGATGAGGGTCCGGAGCGGAAAACATCACCGGAGGCAGTGAACGTTGTCAGGGGATTGTCCGTGCCGATGGTGCTGCCACTGGCTTCCGGGTCCCAGAAAGCCGAAATGTCATTGAAATTTTCGACCACGTATCCGGTCTGGAAGTCGCTGGTGCGGGTTGTGAAACTTGTCTCGGAGGAAGTGACGGGGGTGACACCCATGATATCCTTCACAGTGGCATCAATGACTATCCTGTACTGGCCGTTGATCTGCAGCGCTGCGGCAGGCTCAAAGCTGTATAAACCTTTACCCTCGGACGCGGCGAAGAACTCACGCATCTTCGGGAGAGCCTCAGACTGGCTGTTGAGTAACCTTATTCCGTCACTGGCGGATGTGTGATCCAGGGGGGCGTCAAAATGAATGGTTATCCTCGGATAGAGTGTAACAGCGGTAAGGCCGGCAGAAGGCCAGATAAACTCTGCTGTAAGCTTTGAACGAGCCTTTGTCACAAAGGTGACCTGATACTCAGACAGCAGTGGTACATTCCAACGTGAGCAGGCCTCCGTGGTTATCCTCATTATGTAGTTGGTCTTGCTGGCAAATCCGGTCTCAGGCTTCACCGTCAACACCTTTCCTCTCTCATCCCATTGGAACCGCAGGGCGGTGGAAGGTTCAACAACAAATGCCGACTCCACGGCCTCCCTGTCCATCGGGATATTGAATGTAAGGGTGAACGACTGGTTTAACAGCAGGCTGTCAGCCGTTGAGGGCAGCAACTCTGTTACCACAGGCACCCTTACAGTATCGAAGACCGGAAGGAAGTCTGCCAGGGTGGTCTTCCCGACAGCCACCACTGCCAGGATCGTATCATTGTAAAAGTCTGCCATGCCGCTGCAGACAAGCTCATAACTGCCGGGTGGCAGCGAGTCAAACATAAAAAAGCCGTTGTTCAGGTTGTCGAGTGTCACTGATTTCTCACCCGGGTAAAGAGTAACCATGGCTCCGTTCATTGGCATATCCTCATCAGGTGTACCAGGCTTGAAATAGTATTCCGGTGATGTCAGGGAGTCCCTGACTGTTCCGGCAATGATTCCGGCAGGTTCAGGAGCGACATTTTGATATTCAGCCAGTGCCCTGAGCATGGCCCACGCCTCGTGGTGCAGGTGGTTGTTGTTGCGCAGCCTCCATCCCTCAGGCACATAGTCATGGAACGACCCCTCTGAGAGGACTCCGGGCATCGTCAGGGTGCGCAGCACTCCCAGTCCCACCTTGTCTCCCCACTCTGGATAGAATGACCAGTCGCCCTTCACCCACTTGAAGGTGTGAGTCCAGCAGTTACTCTTCTCAAAGATCTTGTCCCACAGAATCCCGGCAAACTCTTTGGCCCCTGCAAAGACAGGCTGGTCATCGTATCCGCGGAACAGCATCAGCGGCTGGTTGCGCGTACCGTCGAAACCGTTGCTGTGTATAGAGAGGAAGATGTCAGCATTGAAATTGTTGGCCATCGTCGCTATCACTGATAGCTGAAGGTCGTCGGAGGTGAAATTGGTTGTCCGCGACATACCGACCGTCGCATTGCGCGCCTCCAGGAGATCCCTGAGGAAGAGTCCCTTTTCAAGGTTCCCCTCCGACTCCCAGAAGTCAGTGGCTATCATATGCCTGTCGTCGCCGTCGTTCCCACCGTGACCCGGGTTGATGAAGATCCGGATACCGGTAAAATCGGATTTCTGTCCATACAGAACAGCCGGCAAACAAAAAATTATTGCCAGCATCAATACACTGCTTCCCCGTCTCATCTGACCCTGACTTTCATCAAATATATCTCTCCGTTGTCCGTGCAGAAGGCAATCCTTCTCCTGTCGACGGCAAAGGGGAACATCTCCGACCGCTCAGGTGTGGAGGTCAGGGTCACTCTCTTCTTCTCCCCCAATGAATAGTAAACAAGGTCGGACGAGGTAATGCGGTGACCGTCATCCTTGTCGTCCATGCCTATTACAATCATGTCATTGAACCACTTCGGAGCGTTGATTCTGCCAAGATCATGGAGTATGGTTCCATCCAAACCGCATATATAGCTGCCTCTTCCCTGGTAATTATAAAGGATCATCGTCCCGTCCGGGGAGAGTGATGCCCAGATGTAAAACCCGTCGCCGTTGGGCATTAGTTCCTTTCTCTCATCGCCACGGTAGAGCACCGGCATCATCTCCTCAATCACCACGAAGCTTCTTGCGGACCCCGACTTCAGTACCGGGCCCTGCTGTTCTATCCTCATCTCACTGTCTGATTTGAGAAGCACAGCATTGCCTGTTACGGCAGGCGGGTTGACCCCTCTCCCCTTTTCAAGGAGGATCTCCCTGCTGCCGGTGGCGATGTCATAAGACCAGACAGATGAGTATTTCCTGTTGTCCCGGAAGTCGTCACTCCGGTAGAATATCATCTTGCCGTCAGCCGTTGCCGCGGGCTCATAACCGGACCCGGGTTCGTTACTTATCACCTTCATTTTGCCCCGGCGTGTTTCAAGCAGGGAGAGGCCGTTGTACCCTTCTCCTGCCACCAGCAGGTTGCCTGACCCCGGAACAACACCTGAAAGGAGGTAGGATCCGCTCTTTTCGGGAGTGACCTGTTTTACACTCCTGACCCTTACTGTCTGAGGGTATGCCTCAACGGTGAGGAGTAAAACCATCCATAGAAATACCGTTCTCATATCTGTTTGTATTGCCGTTTTAAAGATAATGAATTACTCTGTTCATATAGTTTTTTTCTGCCACCCGGGGTCCTGAGGAAAATCATGACTCCTGATTGTTTAATATTTATAACTTTGGGGGAGATCAAAAAATCCGGATTCATGATAACAGCTGAAAACTTAAGACAATACGGTATCACCGATGTTAAAGAGGTAGTTTATAATCCATCCTACGAACGTTTGTATGAGGATGAGCTCTCACCGGATCTGGAGGGAGCCGAGAGGGGTGTGCTGACCAGCCTTGGTGCCGTGGCAGTTGACACGGGGGTTTTTACGGGCAGGTCGCCAAAGGACAAATACATTGTCTTCGACAGCAAGACTGAAAACACCGTCTGGTGGAAATCGGAGAGTGCCCCTGTCTCTGACAACAAGGCCATTACCCCGGAGGCCTGGGAACACTGCCGCAATATTGCCATGAAGCAGCTGTCGGGCAAGAGCCTCTATGTTGTCGACTGCTACAGCGGGGCCAATAATGACTCAAGGCTCTGCGTAAGGTTCATCATGGAGGTTGCATGGCAGGCACATTTTGTCAAGAATATGTTCATTCGTCCCACTGAGGAGGAGCTGAAAGATTTCAAGCCTGACTTTGTGGTGCTGATGGCTTCCAAGGCAGTCAATCCGGAGTACCGTGAGTACGGGCTCAACTCTGAGAACTTTGTCTTCTTTAACCTGACTGAGAACATGATGC
Source organism: Bacteroidales bacterium (assembly GCA_034004025.1). Taxonomy (GTDB): domain Bacteria; phylum Bacteroidota; class Bacteroidia; order Bacteroidales; family VadinHA17; genus SR-FBR-E99. Next base: position 7,786 of record JAVEXM010000029.1, on the reverse strand, counting down.
TGGTTGGTGGCTCATGGTATGGCGGAGAGATGAAGAAGGGCATTTTTTCGGTAATGAATTACTACCTGCCGTTAAGAAATATGGCAGCCATGCATTGCTCTGCCAATGTAGGCAGGGATGGTGACGTCGCTATCTTCTTCGGTCTCTCGGGCACAGGCAAAACCACTCTCTCCACCGATCCTGACAGGGCGCTGATAGGCGACGATGAACACGGATGGGACGACGACGGGATATTTAACTTCGAAGGAGGCTGTTATGCCAAGACCATTAACCTGAGCAAGGAGAATGAGCCTGACATCTACCGCGCCATACGGCGCGATGCTCTCCTCGAAAACGTGGTTGTCAGCGAAGACGGAGTGATAGACTTCAGCAGTGCCGCCAAGACTGAGAACACGAGGGTTTCCTATCCTATATATCATATTGACAACATTGTTAAGCCTGTTTCAAAGGCAGGGCATGCTACCACCGTCATTTTTCTCACCGCCGATGCCTTTGGTGTTCTGCCGCCTGTTGCCAGGCTCACAGAAGAGCAGACCCAGTATTATTTCCTCAGCGGCTATACAGCCAAGGTGGCCGGCACCGAGCGTGGCATCATTGAGCCCCTCCCCTCTTTTTCAGCATGTTTCGGGGCGGCTTTCCTGCTGCTTGATCCGCTGATCTATGCACGCGAGCTGACCAGAAAGATGAAAGCACACGGCGCCAGCGCCTGGCTGGTCAACACGGGATGGATGGGCGGACCCTACGGGACAGGCAAGCGCATTGACCTCCCCTCAACAAGAAGCATTATCAACGCCATACTCAACAGGGACCTCGACACGGCTCAGTTCGTCACGCTGCCGCTCTTCAACCTCGACATACCTCTCACAGTGACCGGCGTCTCACCTGAGCTGCTCGACCCGCGCCTGGCATGGGGCAACAGTGAGGCATGGAACAGTGCTGCAAGATCCCTGGCTGAAAAATTCATCAAAAACTTCAGCAAGTTCACATCCAATGAGGAAACGGCTAAACTGGTAACTTCAGGACCGAAGCCATAAACAGAGATATATGAATGTCACCTTGGCGCTGCCGGCTGTTCTGCTGGCATATATAGCAGGATCAATACCCAGTGCTGTCTGGGCTGGTAAGCTGTTTCACGGTATCGATGTCAGGGAACACGGCAGCGGCAATGCCGGTGCAACAAATACGGTAAGGGTCCTGGGTTGGAAGACGGGTATACCTGTACTCATCTTTGACCTTTTCAAGGGGTGGCTGGCCGCCATGCTGCCTGAATTCCTCAACGCCGCTTCCGGCGGCACTGAACAGATGATGGCCCTGCAGATTACATGCGGTATGGCAGCCATACTGGGTCATGTCTTCCCCCTCTTTGCAGGTTTCCGCGGTGGAAAGGGAGTTGCTACAACATTTGGAGTGCTTCTTGCCCTCCATCCGTGGCTGACACTCATATGTGCAGGCATTTTTCTGGTTGTATTGCTGATCAGCGGTTATGTATCTCTGGGCTCAATGACGGCAGCGGTAATGTTCCCGGTGCTGTTGATGACCGCATTTGACACTCCTTCACTTCTGTTCAAAATATTCTCCGTGGTGGTGGCCGTCGCAATTGTGGTAACCCATAAAAAGAATATCGGGAGGCTTATCAGGGGAGAAGAGAATCGGTTCCTGAGAAAGAAAAAGGAGTGATTGTTTCTGGCCAACCAGTCAGAATCCGCACATATTTAAATAAAAAGAACAACCGCCTCTGTCTGAGCTATCAGATAAAGCACAATGCAAAAGAGCGACTGTATCTGTCTGAGCTATCAGGTTCCATCCGCAGCTTTGTGATAAAGATGACATTCAGGGGCCATCTCCCGTTTGAAGAAATATGCTATTTTTAGACCGGATAACCTAAAACACAACTTAAACATAGAGAAATGGAAAGTATAAAAGGAACCCGCACCGAGCAGAATCTCCTCAAGGCGTTTGCCGGTGAATCACAGGCAAAGAACCGTTATGAATTTGCAGCCAAGGTGGCAAAAGAGGAGGGCTATGAGCAGATAGCAGCCATCTTCCTCGAGACGGCTCTTCAGGAGCAGCAGCACGCCAAGCGTTTCTTCAGTTATCTTGAGGGGGGCATGCTGGAGATCACCGCCGCCTACCCGGCAGGCAGAACAGGCACCACCAGCGAGAACCTGGAGGCAGCAGCCGATGGTGAGCATGAGGAGTGGGCCGAGCTATATCCCGAATTTGCAAAGGTAGCCGCGGAGGAGGGTTTTAAGGAGATAGCCACCTGCTTCAAGGCCATCTCGGCAGCCGAGAAGGTACATGAGGAGCGTTACAGGAAGCTGCTGGCCAGCGTGATGGGCAACAGGGTGTTCGAACGTGAGGAGAAGATATTCTGGTATTGCCGCAAGTGCGGTTACGTACACTTTGGCACCAAGCCGCTGAAGAACTGCCCGGCATGCCTGCATCCCTTCAATTACAGCGAGGAATTTGCACAGAACTATTGATTGTTGACATTCCGGAATGACCGATGGCAGAGCGATGCTCGAACTGCTGAAAAGCAGGCAGAGTGAGAGAAAATATAATGACAGGCCTCTTGAGAGGGATAAGGTCGAAAGGATAACCGAGGCCGGGCGGCTTGCACCCTCGGCCTGCAACGGCCAGCCGTGGCATTTCATAGTTGTGGATGAGCCCGCTGTGAGGGATGAGGTGGCATCCGCGACGGAATCCGAGCTCCTGCGCATGAACACTTTTGTCCGGCAGGCGCCCGTGCTGATTGTTGTAGTGCGCGAGAAATCAAACCTCACCTCCAGGGCCGGCGACCTTATCAAGCAGAAGGATTACTCCCTCATAGACATCGGGATCGCTACCGCCTCGATGATTTACCAGGCCACGGCCGAGGGGCTCGGAACATGTATCATCGGCTGGTTTGATCAGAAGAGGATCAAAAAGG